>CAYNLB010000081.1:0-20888 GCA_964397935.1 uncultured Mycobacterium sp. | reverse complement strand
GCCGCTAAGGGCGAGTAAGCGGCACGTGTGACAGCCCGCCCCAGGCGAACTGAACGGTGCCCTCGACGGCGTCCGACTTGGAAATCGGACGGTCGGAGTCAAGCCAATACCTGGCGCAATCGACGCTGATACCGACCAGTCCCACCGCGATCATCCGGGCACGGTGCGGGTCCAGTCCGGAGTCGGCGCTGATCAAGTCGAACACCGCATCGATGCACGCTTCGGTGGCGACCCGTACTTGCGCGGCGACTTCGGGTTCGGTGACGTAGTCGTTCTCGAAGATCAACCGGTAGCCCTGGCTGTCGTGCTCGATGAAGTCGAAGAATGCCTGCACCGCCGCGTGCAACCGCTGCCGGTTGTCGGTTGTCGTGCGCAATGCCTGCTGCACGCCGGAGACCAGATTCTCGACATGCCGTGCAAGCACCGCCAGGTACAGCTCGAGCTTGCTCGAAAAATGTTGGTACAGAACAGGTTTACTAACCCCAGCCCGATCCGCGATCTCGTCCATACCGGCCGCGTGGAAGCCGCGGTCGACAAAGACGTCGCTGGCGACGATGAGCAATTGGCCACGACGCTCATCCCGGGGCAACCGGTTGCCGCGCCGGGTCGCGGGTGGCATGCCGTTTCCCGGCCGACCGCGGTCGGCCGGTTTGACGGTACGCCCTGCCGCCTCCTTGGCGAGTTCGCTCATCAAGTCCTCATCTGATTCGTCGGCAACCGACCATCGGATACCACCGGGGCCGAACGCGCGGCTCGTTGCACAGACCTTACTACCCGTGCGGCCCTCATGACCGTCATCGCCGCCGTCGCTCCTGGCACGAGCGGTGTCGGGCGGCGCTTTCGGGCGCGCCAGGGGCTGCCTGCCCACCGGCTGTGCCATCCTGGGGAAATGACGTTCCAGCGGCCCACGCGCGGCGCCGGCCGAGTTCCGGTGCTGCATGACGAGTGGCGAGAGCCACTTCGGGCCCTGCGCGACCCGATCGCCGGGGACGCCGGACGCCCCCGGAGGGACCGTGAGCGGGCCCGCCGATGGCGCAAACAAACATGGCTCGGACGTTTCGTCTCCACTTACGGCTGGCGAGCTTATGCGCTGCCCGCTCTGTTGGTGCTCACCGCGGTGGTCGTCTACCAGACGGTGACCGGCGCGGGTACGCCGAAGCCGACGGCGAGTCAGCCCACCCAGGAACCACCGGTGATCGGCGCGGTCGGCACCGCGATCATCGACGCACCACCTCGCGGGCTGGCGGCGTTCGACGCCAATCTGCCGGCCGGGACGCTGCCGGACGGCGGCCCGTTCACCGAAGCGGGTGACAAAACGTGGCGCGTGGTGCCGGGCACGACGCTCCAGGTTGGCCAGGGCACGGCCAAGGTGTTCCACTACACCGTCGAGGTGGAGAACGGCATCGACCCGACAATGTTCGGCGGCGACAACGCGTTCGCCCAGATGGTCGACCAGACGCTGGCCAATCCGAAAGGGTGGACGCACAACCCGCAGTTCGCGTTCGTCCGGATCGACGGAACCAATGGGGTAAATCCCGACTTTCGGATCTCGCTGGTGTCTCCGGTCACGGTGCGCCGGGGCTGTGGCTACGAATTCCGGTTGGAGACGTCGTGCTACAACCCGTCTTACGGGCCGGACCGTCAGGCGCGGGTCTTCATCAACGAAGCGCGCTGGGTCCGCGGAGCGGTCCCGTTCGAGGGGGACATCGGTTCCTACCGGCAGTATGTGATCAACCACGAGGTCGGTCACGCTATCGGGTACGTGCGCCACGAGGCCTGCGACAAGCAGGGTGGTCTGGCGCCGGTGATGATGCAGCAGACGTTTTCCACGTCGAATGACGACGCCGCCCAGTTCGACAGCGACTTCGTCAAGGCCGATGGGAAGACGTGTCGATACAATCCCTGGCCGTATCCGATCGCCTAGCGTTGGGTATCGAAAGTGCGCGCAGCGTGTGGGTTAGCGGGTAGACCGCGATCCGTGTGCAGTGTCGGCGCCGCAGCCTCGATGCCGTAGCAGTCGTCCGGACCATCAGCCGAGGTAGCCTCGGAGAATGGGGAGCAGCGCCGCAGCAGATGACGCGTGGAGCTAGCCGAGGAGAGGTGAGGTGTCGACATCGTTGCCGCCCCTGGTGGCGCCGGCGCACCAGCTGACCAGCGACGAGGTGGCCCGCTATAGCCGCCATCTGATCATTCCCGACCTGGGTGTCGAGGGGCAGAAGCGGCTCAAGAATGCCCGGGTGCTGGTGATCGGCGCCGGTGGGCTCGGGGCGCCGACGTTGTTGTATCTGGCCGCCGCGGGTGTGGGCACCATCGGCATCGTCGATTTCGACGTCGTTGAGGAGTCGAACCTGCAGCGGCAGATCATCCACGGGGTGGCCGACGTCGGACGGGCCAAGGCACAGTCGGCGCGCGACTCGATCGCTGCGATCAACCCGCTGGTCGAGGTGCGATTGCACGAGTTCCGGCTGGATTCGGGCAACGCCATCGACCTGTTCACGCAGTACGACCTGATCGTGGACGGCACCGACAACTTCGCCACCCGGTACCTGGTCAACGACGCCGCGGTGCTGGCGAAAAAGCCGTATGTGTGGGGATCGATCTACCGATTCGAGGGCCAGGTCTCGGTGTTCTGGGAGGACGCTCCGGGCGGGCTGGGCCTCAACTATCGGGACCTCTACCCGGAGCCGCCCCCGGCGGGGATGGTGCCGTCGTGCGCCGAGGGCGGCGTCCTGGGGATCATCTGTGCCTCCATCGCGTCGGTGATGGGTACCGAGGTGATCAAGCTCATCACCGGCCTCGGTGAACCGCTGCTGGGCCGCTTGATGATCTACGACGCGTTGGACATGAGCTACCGCACCATCACGATCCGCAAGGACCCGTCCACGCCGCGGATCACCGAACTGATCGACTACGAGCTGTACTGCGGTGCGATGTCCGACTCCGGCTCAGACGATGCCGGGCAGGCCGTCGCCAATTCCACGATCACGCCCCGGGAGTTGCGCGAATGGCTGGACTCGGGCAAGAAGCTGGCCCTGATCGACGTTCGTGAGCCCGCCGAGTGGGACATCGTGCACATCGACGGTGCCCAGCTGATCCCGCAGTCGTTGATCAATTCCGGCGCGGGTCTGGCGCAGCTGCCGCAGGACCGCATGGCGGTGCTGTACTGCAAGACGGGTGTGCGCTCGGCGTCGGCGCTGGCCGCGCTGAAGAAGGCCGGATTCTCTGATGCGGTGCATTTGCAGGGCGGGATCGTGGCGTGGGCGCAGCAGATGCAGCCCGACATGGTGATGTACTGACCCGATGCGCCGGTGCTTGGCTGGCGGCGACCCGCCGCGCCCGGCTTCGCCGCGCTTGCGGTCGCCGGTGAGGGGCTCGTTTAGGCTACGCGTGTGAATGTCGAGCCACCGCCGGAGCATGTGCTGTCGGCGTTCGGTTTGGCCGGTGCGCAGCCCGTCTCTTTGGGCGCCAGCTGGGAGGGTGGCTGGCGTTGCGGCGAAATGGTGTTGTCGATGGTGGCCGACCACGCGCGCGCGGCGTGGTCGGCCCGGGTGCGAGAGACCCTGTTCGTAGACGGTGTGCGGCTGGCCCGGCCGGTCCGCTCGACTGACGGACGATATGTGGTTTCCGGGTGGCGGGCCGATACTTTCGTCGCCGGCACACCGGAGCCCAGGCATGACGAAGTCGTCTCGGCGGCGGTGCGTCTGCACGAAGCGACCGGCAAACTGGAACGCCCCCGATTTCTCACCCAGGGACCCACGGCGCCCTGGGGGGACGTCGACGTGTTCATCGCCGCGGATCGCGCCGCGTGGGAGGATCGGCCGTTGGCCTCGGTGCCCCCGGGTGCGCGTACCGCTCCGCCCACAGCCGATACCCAGCGATCGGTGGAGCTGATCAACCAGCTCGCCAGCTTGCGCAAGCCGACCAAGAGCCCCAACCAGGTGGTGCATGGAGACCTCTACGGGACGGTGCTTTTCGTGGGCACTGCCGCGCCGGGGATCACCGACATCACCCCTTACTGGCGGCCCGCATCGTGGGCGGCAGGCGTGGCCGTTGTCGACGCGTTGTCCTGGGGTGAGGCCGACGACGGACTCATCGAACGCTGGAACGCGCTGCCGGAGTGGCCGCAGATGTTGTTGCGGGCGCTGATGTTCCGCCTGGCCGTGCACGCGCTGCACCCGCGGTCGACGGCTGAGGCGTTTCCGGGTCTGGCCCGCACCGCGGCCCTGATCCGGCTGGTGCTCTAGCTAGCGCGGGGGTCGACGCCGGCGTGCCGACCCGCCCAAGGGGTGCTCAGGTGGGGAACTCGTAACGGACTTCGCGCAGCTTCACCTTGCCGTCGGCGGCCAGCACCCCTTCGGCGCGCAGCAACTCCAGTTGTCGGGTCCTCAGGTGTGGCGCGGGCCGCCCCGACGCGGTGATCACCCGGTGCCACGGCAAGTCCGAGGAGTCGGTCCGCATGATCCAGCCGACGGTACGCGGGCTGGAAAGTCCTGCGAAAGCTGCGATGTCGCCGTAGGTGGCGACCCTGCCGGGCGGAATGGCCGCGACCAGCGAACGCACTCGCTCGACCTGCTCGTCGGTCACCGGCGCCACGGTCAGCGGGCTTCCAGCAGCTCACGCGTCAGCACGGCAACTTCCGCGGGCTTGGCGTAGGGCACCATGTGGTTGCAGTCGAAGTCCAGCAGCCGGAAATCGGATCCCAGGCGCTGTTGAAGTTCGGCGATGAGTCGGTCGCCGACGTATGGCGGTGAGGTCCGCTTTGCTCGCACCAAGATCGTCGTCGTGCCCGCGGGCGGTAGCACGATATCGCGGGCCAACTCACTCCAGTAGGACATCATCGCCGGCAGACTGACGCGCCAGCCGTAGCGTCCGCTCGGCAGCTCGACCAGGTGCTCGTCGATCTCGGCGTCGAGCAACACCGGGTCCACATCAGACCAGGAGCCGGTGGCCTTTTCCATGCGGGCTTCCCCGGCGTCGGGGTAGTCGGGGGAGGACAACATCGCATCAGCGATGTCGCGCATCCACCTGCCGTCCAATCCGACCGCCGGGTCGAGGAGCAGCAGCGCCCCTATCCGGTCGGGGTGAGCCGCGGCCAGCTGCATCGCGAGCGCGCCGCCGAATGAGTGACCAACCGCCAGCACGGGCGCGTCAGCCTCGTCGTGAAGCAGCGTGGCCAACGCCGAGACGTTCGCGTCGATGCTCCACGGTGCCGCCCACGAGGACCGACCGTGGCCGATCAGATCCGGTGCGGCGATGGTCATCTCGGGGAGGTAGCCGGCCAGATGCTGCCAACGTTGCCCATGGCCGGTGAGCCCGTGGATCGCCAGGACCTGCACCGGATCGGACGGACCGTAGCGATGCACATGAAGATGAGGACTCACCCGTCGATGGTGCCAGTTGTCACTACGGATGGTGCACAGTGGGCGGCGCCCCGGGCGGTGTGGCGCCGTTAACGATCGTCATCCCAACCGTCCTCCGCGGGGACGATGTAAGCCTGCTCGATCACATCGGCTTCGTTGGCATCCCGATCCGCGTCGGTCAGGTATTCGGTGTCCAGGCCGACCTCGTCGTCGAAATCGACGGGTTGGAGTTGTTCCACCGCGTCGCCTTCGGGTGCCTCATCGATGGGAAAGCCCGGATCGACGTCCTTCACCATCTCCAACCCCTCCTAACGTTCTGCGGGCTGCTCGCGGCCTCCAGAGTAGGAGCCGTTGCCGGCGTTGGTCGCGCCGACTTGTCGGACCCGGGTGATTTCATGCAGGCATGTCATACACCTGGGAGGCCGAGGCGCGTGCTCTGCTGGCGCCTGGCCTGCGTGGGCGGGTGCGTATCCTGGGCGGGCCGGGCACCGGTAAGAGCAGTCTGCTGGTCGACGCCGCGGCCGCGCAAGTCCACGCCGGTGTAGACCCGGAATCGGTTCTGCTGCTTACCGGTTCGGGTCGGATCGGTATGCAGGCGCGCAGCACCCTGACGACGGCATTGCTCCGGGCGGGCTCCGGCGGCGTCTGCCGGGCCGCCATTCGCGAGCCATTGGTACGGACGGTGCACAGCTACGCCTACGCGGTGTTGCGGCGGGCCGCGGAGCGTGCCGGTGATGCGCCGCCGCGGCTGATCACCAGCGCCGAACAAGACGCCATCATCAGGGAACTGCTGGCCGGTGACCTCGAGGACGGACCGCGGGCGGCGGCGTCGTGGCCGGCTCAGCTCTGGCCGGCCCTGACCACCGCCGGCTTCGCCACCGAACTGCGAAACCTGTTGGCCCGTTGTTTCGAACGGGGGGTGAGCCCCCGGGATCTGGAACGGTTGGGCCGCCGGTGCCGGCGTCCGGAATGGACCGCCGCCGGTCAATTCGCGCGGCAGTACGAGCAGGTGATGTTGCTGCGGGCGGCCGTCGGGACGGCGGCGCCGCAGGCGACGGCCCCCGCGCTGGGCGCCGCGGAACTCGTGGGTGCCGCTTTGGATGCTTTCGCCCTCGACCCCGAGCTGCTGGCCGCCGAACGCGGTCGGGTCCGCCTCTTGCTGGTCGACGATGCGCAGCAACTCGATCCGCAGGCGGCTCAACTCGTCCGGGTGCTCGCGGCCGGCGCCGAACTGGCATTGGTTGCCGGTGATCCCAACCAAGCGGTCTTCGGCTTCCGGGGCGGCGAGCCCGCCGGGCTGTTCGCCGAGGATGCACCGACGGTGACGCTGAGGGTGTCGCATCGCTGCGCTCCGGCGGTCGCGAGCGCCATCAGCGGCGTCGCGCGCCGACTCCCTGGCGGCAGCGGCGGCAAGCAGATCGACGGCAGCGGGGCAGACGAGGGCTCGGTCACGGTGCGTCTGGCCGCATCGACGCACGCTGAGGCGACGATGATCGCCGACGCGCTGCGGCGTGCGCACCTCATCGACGGCGTGCCGTGGTCGCAAATGGCGGTCATCGTGCGGTCAGTCCCGCGGGCCGGCTCTCGATTGCCGCGCGCTTTGGCCGCCGCCGGTGTCCCAGTCGCCGCGCCCGCTGGCAGTGGCGCCTTGTCCGAAGAGCCGGCGGCGCGCGCGTTGCTCACTGTGCTGGCGGCCACCGCCGAGGGACTCGACGGTGGGCAGGCGCTGGCATTGCTGACCGGGCCGATCGGTCGTGTCGACCCGGTTTCGCTTCGCCAACTGCGCCGCACGCTGCGGCGCACCAGCCTCGATCGCCCGTCCTGGGGGTTTCCGGATCTGCTGGCCGAGGCGCTGTCCGGCGACGCTGCATCATCGGGCCCGCAGTTGCGCCCGCTGCAGAGGGTGCGTGCGGTGCTGGACGCCGCCGCGCGCTGCCATCGGGCGGGGCAAGACCCGCGCTACACCCTCTGGGCCGCCTGGCACCGGTCCGGTCTGCAACGCCGCTGGCTCTCGGCCAGCGAGCGTGGCGGCCCCACCGGCGCCCAAGCGACCCGCGACCTCGAGGTCGTCACGGCGTTATTCGACATCACCGATCACTACGTGTCCCGCACGCCCGGAGCGTCGCTACGCGGACTCGTCGAGCACGTCGCCACACTGCAGTTGCCGGGCGCCAATCCCGAGCCGGCGGCCGCGGTGGAGCAGGTCCGAGTGCTCAGCGCGCACGCTGCTCTGGGCCACGAATGGGACTTGGTGATCATCGCCGGCTTGCAGGAGGGGCTGTGGCCCAATACTGTTCCGCGCGGCGGTGTGTTGGGGACCCAGCGGCTGCTGGACGTGCTGGACGGCGTCCCCGAGGACGCCTCTGTGCGGGCGCCGCTGCTGGCCGAGGAGCGCCGGCTGCTGGTGGCGGCGATGGGCCGGGCCCGGCGGCGGTTGTTGATCACGGCCGTGGACAGCGACACCGGCGGTGCGTCCCCGGGGGCGCCACCCGCCTGCGGTGGAGAGGCCGCGCTGCCGTCAACATTCTTTCTCGAAATCGCGCAGTGGACCGAAGATGCTGGCGCCCCGACCGACCACGTCGCGGTGCAACCGATCTCGGCGCCGCGCGTGTTGTCAGCAGCGGCGCTGGTCGGCCGGCTGCGCTCGGTGGTGTGTGCGCCCCACGGCGCTGTGGACGACGCCGCCCGCGATTGCGCGGCAACACAATTGGCCCGGCTGGCCGCTGCCGGTGTGCCAGGGGCAGACCCGGCCGGCTGGCACGGCCTGATTCCGGTCAGCACCGGCGAGCCGTTGTGGGCCGGCGGTGATGCCGTCACGTTGACGCCGTCGAGTCTGCAGACCCTCAACGACTGCCCCCTGCGCTGGCTGGCCGAACGGCATGGGGGAACCAACCCGCGCGATCTTCGGCCCGCCATCGGTTCGGTGCTGCACGCGCTGATCGCCGAACCGGGCAAAACCGAGGCGGAGCTACTGGCCGAGCTGGACCGCGCCTGGCGGCACCTGCCCTTTGACGCCCGGTGGCATTCGGCCAACGAGCTGGCGCGGCACCGAGCGATGATTGAGGCATTCGTCGAGTGGCGAGCGCAGACGCGAGGCGCGCTGACCGAGGTGGGCGTTGAGGTCGAAATCGACGGAACGTTCGGGACACCGCGCGCCGACGGCGGCGCCGTGCGGCTGCGCGGCCGGGTGGACCGGCTGGAGCGCGACGCGGCCGGTCGGCTGGTGGTCGTAGACATCAAAACGGGCAAAACACCGGTCAGCAAGGATGATGCCCAACAACATGCGCAGCTGGCGATGTACCAGTTGGCGGTGGCCGAAGGCCTGGTGGCCGCCGGCTCCGACGATCTGGAGCCCGGCGGTGCGCGGCTTGTCTACCTCGGCAAGTGTGGGGCCGCGGGGGCGGCCGAACGCGAGCAGGATCCACTGACCACCGCTGCCCGGGACGAATGGCGCAACCTCGTCCGGCTGGCGGCTGAGGCGACAGCCGGGCCCCAGTTCATCGCGCGGCGCAACGACGGGTGCTCGCACTGCCCGATCAGGTCGTGCTGTCCGGCCCACGAAGGACCGACGCCATGAAACCCGGATCATGCTACAGCCCAGCCGAATTGGCTCACGCCCTGGGGCTTCACCCGCCGACCGCCGAACAGGCCGCCGTCATCGCCGCCCCGCCGGGACCGCTCGTCGTCATCGCCGGCGCCGGTGCCGGCAAGACCGAGACGATGGCCGCACGGGTGGTGTGGCTCGTCGCCAACGGCTACGCCGAGCCCGGCCAGGTGCTGGGATTGACGTTCACCCGCAAGGCCGCCGGCCAGCTGCTGCGCCGGGTCCGGTCCAGGTTGGCCCGGTTGTCCGGAATCGACTTGGTCTCCGGCGGCCGGACGGCTTCCGAACCGGTGGGCACCCCGGTGGTGAGCACCTACCACGCGTTCGCCGGCTCGTTGCTGCGCGACTACGGGCTGCTGTTGCCCATCGAGCCCGACACCCGATTGCTCAGTGAGACCGAGCTGTGGCAGCTCGCGTTCGATGTGGTCAGCGGATACCGCGGCGATCTGCATACCGACAAGAACCCGGCTGCGGTCACCTCGATGGTGCTGCGGTTGTGGGGTCAGCTGGCAGAACACCTGGTGGACACCAACCAGCTCCGCGACACCCACCTGGAGTTGGAGCGGCTCGTCCACGCCCTGCCGGCGGGTCCGTATCAGCGCGACCGCGGCCCCAGCCAGTGGCTATTGCGGCTGCTGGCGACCCAAACCGGCCGCGCCGAGCTGGTGCCGCTGCTCGACGCACTCGATGAGCGCATGCGGGTGGCCAAGGTGATGGACTTCGGCGTGCAGATGGCATCCGCGGCACGGCTGGCGGCGAGCTTTCCGCAAGTCGGTCAGGACCTGCGCAGCCGCTACCGGGTGGTGCTGTTGGACGAATACCAGGACACCGGGCACGCCCAGCGCGTGGCGCTGTCGGCCCTTTTTGGCGGCGGCGTTGACGGCGGGTTGGCGCTGACCGCGGTCGGCGACCCGATTCAGTCGATCTACGGCTGGCGCGGTGCCGCGGCGACCAACTTGCCACGGTTCACCACTGATTTCCCCCGATCCGACGGCACCCCCGCACCGGTCTTGGAGTTGCGGACCAGCTGGCGCAACCCGCCGCGGACCCTGCACGTGGCCAACGCGATAGCGGCGGAAGCGCGGCGGCGATCGGTCGCTGTGCACGCGCTGCGCCCGCGCCCGGACGCCCCGCCCGGTACCGTCGGCTGCGCGCTGCTTCCCGATGTGCAGACCGAACGCGAGTGGATCGCCGACCAGCTGTGCGCGCGGTACCAGCGAGCGCAAGCTGACGGCACCAGCCCGCCGACGGCGGCCGTGTTGGTGCGCCGCAACGCCGATGCCGCACCCATCGCCGATGCTCTGCGCGCCCGCGGAATCCCGGTCGAGGTCGTCGGACTGGCCGGTCTGCTGTCGATCCCCGAGGTCGCCGACGTCGTCGCCATGTTGCGGCTGGTCGCCGACCCGACCGCGGGCGCGTCGGCGATGCGGGTGCTCACCGGTCCACGATGGCGTCTCGGTGCTCGGGACATCGCGGCGCTGTGGCGGCGCGCTCTGGCCCTGGGAGCGAGCCTGGGCGCCGGTGAGACGTCCTCGCCCGAGTCGATCGCGATCGCGGCAAGCCCCGACGCCGACGCCGCATGCCTGGCCGACGCGATCTCCGATCCTGGCCCGGCCGGCTCGTATTCGGCTGCGGGATACCAGCGGATCACCACACTGGCTGCCGAGTTGAGCGCGTTGCGCGCCCACCTTGGCCATTCCCTGCCCGACCTGGTCGCCGAGGTGCGTCGCGTGCTGGGCGTCGACTGCGAAGTACGGGCAGCCGTGACGGCAGCCTCGTCGCCAGCGGCGGACCCAGGGGCGTGGGCCGGCGCCGAGCACCTCGACGCGTTCGCCGATGTCGTCGCAGGCTACGCAGAACGAAGAGGTGTTGCGACCGACCCGAAAGACGTGTCGGCGACGGCATCGGTTGCGGGCCTGCTGGCTTTCCTGGATGTCGCCGAGTCGGTCGAGAACGGTTTGCCGCCGGCCCCGGTGGCAATAGCGAGGGAGCGTGTGCAAGTGCTCACGGTGCATTCCGCGAAGGGGTTGGAGTGGGAAGTAGTGGCGGTGGCGCACCTGTCGGGCGGAGTCTTTCCGTCGACTGCATCGAGGAGCACCTGGCTCACCGATGCCGGCGAGCTGCCGCCACTGTTGCGTGGCGACCGTGCCTCGGCAGGCGGGCTGGGCATCCCGGTGCTCGACACCTCGGACATATCCGATCGAAAGCAGCTCTCGGACAAAATATCCGAGCACCGACGCCAGCTAGATCGACGGCGCATCGACGAAGAGCGGCGATTGTTCTATGTCGCCATCACCCGGGCCGAGGACACCCTGTTGGTGTCCGGCCATCATTGGGGCGCTACCGGGATGAAGCCGCGGGGCCCGTCGGATTTCCTGTGCGAAGTCAAGAACGTCATTGATCGTTCGGTAGCAGCCGGCGATCCGTGCGGTCAGGTGGAGCAATGGGCACCTGCGCCGGCCGATGGTGAATCAAACCCGCTGCGTGGCAGTGCTTTTGAGGCAGTCTGGCCCGTCGATCCATTGTCTCCGCGTCGCAGTGACGTGGAACGCGGGGCGGCGCGGGTGGCCCGGGCGATGTCGGTTGACGTGACCGCGGCGGGGCCCGACATCGACGGTTGGGCCACCGACGTCGATGCGCTACTGGCTGAGCGCGCACGGATGGGGGGACCGCCCGCCCGTACGCTGCCGAGTCAGTTGTCGGTCAGCGGTCTGGTAGAGCTGGCGCGCGACCCATCGGGTGCGGCACAGCGGTTGGTGCATCGGCTGCCCACCCGCCCTGACCCGCATGCATCGCTAGGCAACGCCTTTCACGCGTGGGTCCAGCAATTCTACGGCGCCGAGTTGTTGTTCGATGTCGGCGACTTGCCGGGCGCGGCGGACTCCGATGTCGGCGATCCGCGGGAATTGGCCGCATTGCAGGAGGCGTTCGCCGAATCGTCATGGGCCGCCCGCACTCCCGCCGCCGTCGAGGTGGCATTCGAAATGCCGATCGGCGACACGATGGTGCGCGGCCGTATCGACGCTGTGTTCGCTGACCCCGATGGCGGGGCCACGGTAGTGGACTGGAAGACCGGCGAGGCGCCGTACGGGCCGGAAGCGATGCGTCAGGCGGCCGTCCAACTCGCTGTCTACCGCTTGGCGTGGGCCGCTTTGTCCGGGATTCCGGAATCATCGGTGCGCACCGCTTTCTATTACGTGCGTGCGCGCACCACAGTCACCCCCGACACACTGCCCAGTCGCGCTGAGCTGGTCGGGTTGTTGGCCGACTCGGCCGGAAGTCACCGTGGTGGTGTGTGAGGTGCCGCGCCCGACTATTGGGGAAGCTGCGACCGTGGTTACATTTGAGTCGTGCCGTTTTCGTGCGCTGGGGTCAAGCCGATGACGGACCGCCGTGCCCAACGGTAGGTCCCGGAAAATGAGCGGTCAGAACGACCTGCTGACCGCCCAGGCCGGCCATCAACTGGTCGGCACCGTGCGCATCCCCGAATATCACGCCAGCCCCATCCGCGTCATCGTCCGCCGCGTGGCCATCGCACTGGTGGTGTTGTTCGCCGCGGCCGTCATCGTCTACGTGGACCGCGGCGCGTATCGCGATGTGCGGGGCGAACCGCTGACCTTCCTGGACTGCCTGTATTTCTCCGCGGTGTCGCTGTCGACAACCGGCTACGGCGACATAACGCCGTATACCGAGGTCGCGCGTTTGGTCCACACCCTGATCTTTACGGCGCTGCGCATCGCGTTCCTGGCTGTGTTGGTCGGCACGACGCTCGAGGTGCTCTCCGAGCGGTCCCGACAAGGGTGGAAGATTCAGCGTTGGAGGAGCAGAGTGCGCAACCACACCATCGTGATCGGCTATGGCACCAAGGGCAAAACGGCTGTCGCCGCCATCCTCGGCGATGAGGCCGCCGAGGGCGAGGTCGTCGTCGTCGACACCGATCGGACCGCCCTCGAGCACGCCGCAACCGCCGGCCTGGTCACCGTGCACGGTGACGCCACCAAATCCGATGTGCTTCGGCTGAGCGGGGCGCAGCATGCGGCCTCGATCATCGTCGCCACCAGCCGCGACGACACCGCTGTGCTGGTCACGTTGACCGCGCGCGAAATCGCGCCCAACGCCAAGATCGTGGCGTCCATCCGGGAGGCCGAAAACCAGCACCTGTTGCAGCAATCCGGTGCGGACTCGGTGGTGGTCTCCTCCGCGACTGCGGGTCGGCTGCTCGGCCTGGCCACCACGACGCCCAGCGTCGTGGAGATGATCGAGGACCTGCTGACTCCTGACATCGGGCTGGCCATCGCCGAACGTGAGGTGGAGCAGACCGAAGTCGGCGGATCGCCGCGGCACCTGCGCGACATCGTGCTCGGTGTGGTGCGCGACGGCCAGCTGCTGCGCATCGGCGCACCCGAGGTAGACGCCGTCGAAGCCAACGACCGGCTCCTCTACATCAAAACGGCGCACTAGTGGCGATCGCAAGCGCGGCGGAGCCGGGCGCGGCGGGTTGCCACGAGTTGGGGTTAGTGGCGATCGCTAGCGCGGCGGAGCCGGGCGCTGGGGGTACCACCCGCTTGCGGGGGACGGGTTGCCACGTGTGCAGAGGAGCCTAGGGGTGGACTTTCAGCTGCGCGATGTTCCGTTGCTGTCGCGCGTCGGTGCCGACCGGGCCGATCAGTTACGCACCGATGTCGAAGCGGCTACCGCGGGATGGGCGAATGCCGCGCTGCTGCGGGTGGACTCGCGCAGTCAGATCTTGGTGTCCAACGGCCGGGCTGTGCTGGGCGACGCGGCCAAGCTGGCCGACGAGCCACCGCCGGAGGCGGTGTTCTTGGGCCGCATCGAGAATGGCCGCCATGTCTGGGCCATCCGGGGTGCGCTGCAGGCTCCGGAGGATCCGGACGTGTACGCCGACGTGGTGAACCTCCGCGGTCTTGGCACGAACTTCGACGACACCAGCAGCCAGCTGGTGTCGTCGGCCGTCGCGCTGCTGAATTGGCATGACAGTGCGCGGTTCAGCTCGGTGGACGGCTCGCCGACGAGACCGGCACGGGCGGGCTGGTCACGGGTCAATCCGGTCACCGGTCACGAGGAGTTCCCGCGCATCGACCCTGCGGTGATCTGTCTTGTCCATGACGGCGACGACCGCGTCGTGCTGGCCCGCCAGACAACGTGGCCGGAGCGGTTGTTCTCGCTGCTGGCCGGATTCGTCGAGGCCGGTGAGTCTTTCGAAGTCTGTGTCGCTCGAGAGATCCGCGAGGAAATCGGGCTGACGGTCCGCGAGGTGCGCTATCTGGGCAGTCAGCCGTGGCCGTTCCCGCGCTCACTCATGGTCGGCTTCCACGCCTTGGGGGACCCCGCTGAGGAGTTCTCGTTCAACGACGGCGAGATCGCCGAGGCGGCGTGGTTCACCCGAGACGAGGTGCGCGCAGCGCTGGCGGCCGGCGATTGGTCCAGCTCGTCGGAGTCGAAACTGCTTCTCCCCGGGTCGATCTCGATCGCGCGCGTCATCATCGAATCCTGGGCCGAGATCGGCTGACCAGCGTCGCTATCGCCAGCACCGTATTCTGCACGCGGTCGACGTGGCTCCATCTCGTGCAGCCGAGCTTCAAGGTGGAAGCATCCGGCTTGCTCGGGGTTGGATCGAGCGTTTCGGCGCGGCGCGATCCGCCGAGCACTCGACGTCATGGTCAGTATCTTGAGCCCGCCATCAGGCCCTGCTCAGCACCAAATCATCGGGTCGATCGGCCCCGGGGCGGGCTTCCTCAGGCGCCGACTTCGGTCAGCTTTGCCTTGACTTCGGCCGCGCTTGGGTTGGTCAGCGTCGACCCGTCGGCGAACTTCACCGTCGGGACCGTCCTGTTGCCGTTGTTGACCGAGCTGACGAATTCCGCGGCCTCTGGGTCCTGCTCGATGTCCACCGTTTCGTGAGAGATTCCGTTGGACTTGAGCACCGTCATGAGCCGATGGCAGTAACCACACCATGACGTCGTGTAAACGGTGAGCGCAGCATTGGTCATAGCTCGTTAACGTAGTCCGGCGACGGTGCATTCCGCGCAGCGGGACGGGTCGGTTCGACCGGGACGAGGTTTACCCGGCACCGCTACCACGACCAGACGCACCACACGCCTGCGGCAGCTCATTGCCGAACCGGCGGTCCTCGTCGCGCCAGGTGTGTGCGACGGCGCCGGCGCCGGGATCGCGGAACGCCTTGATTTCCGGGCTCTTTTCGTCAGCGGCTCGGAAACCGAGGCGAGTATCCCGGGCCCGGCCCGATGTGGGCTGCCTGACCCCGAGATGGGCATCCAGCTGGACGGCGGTCAATCCATCCGGGTGCGACAGACCTCTCCGCCCGCCGCGTCGACGTGCTGCCGGCCGGCGGGAGGATCCCTTGAAAAGGCGGCAGCTCGCCGACTCGCGCCGGGCGCGGCAGCGATTTGTCGGCCACCGCTGTCAAGATGGACGCCATGCCGATGGTCGCCGATCCACTGACCGCCGGGCTGGACGACGAGCAGCGCGAGGCCGTGCTGGCTCCGCGCGGTCCGGTCTGTGTGCTTGCAGGCGCCGGAACGGGCAAGACCCGCACCATCACGCACCGGATCGCCCAGCTCGTCGCGAGCGGCCATGTCGCCTCGGGGCAGGTCCTGGCGGTCACCTTCACCCAGCGGGCGGCGGGGGAGATGCGTGCCAGGTTGCGGACGATCGACGCCGCCGCGGGCACCGATGCGGGTGTCGGCGCTGTCCAGGCCCTGACGTTTCACGCGGCCGCACACCGCCAGCTGCGGTATTTCTGGCCGCGGGTAATCGGCGACACCGGTTGGCAGCTGCTCGACAGCAAGTTCGCCGTCGTGGCCCGAGCGGCCAACCGCACCAGGGTCAATGCCAGCACCGATGACGTTCGTGACCTGGCCGGTGAGATCGAGTGGGCCAAGGCGTCGCTGATCGGCCCCGAGGGATATCCGGACGCTGTGGCCGCCGCCGGCCGGGACATCCCTTTGGACGCGGCGCAAATCGCGGGCGTCTACGCCGCGTACGAGGCCCTCAAAGTGCGCGACGAATCGGTGACGCTGCTCGATTTCGACGACCTGTTGCTGCACACGGCGGCCGCGATCGAAAACGACGCCGCGGTGGCCGAAGAGTTCCGGGACCGCTACCGTTGCTTCGTCGTCGACGAGTACCAGGACGTGACGCCGCTGC
This sequence comes from uncultured Mycobacterium sp., assembly GCA_964397935.1. Classification (GTDB taxonomy): domain Bacteria; phylum Actinomycetota; class Actinomycetes; order Mycobacteriales; family Mycobacteriaceae; genus Mycobacterium. Next base: position 4,736 of record CAYNLB010000081.1, on the reverse strand, counting down.
AGCAGCGGGTGCTTGCGGCGTGGTTGGGCGATCGAGACGACCTGACCGTCGTCGGGGACGCCAACCAGACCATCTATTCGTTCACCGGGGCCTCACCGCGGTTCCTGCTGGATTTCTCCCGGCGATATCCCGACGCCACCGTGGTGCGCCTGGAACGCGACTACCGGTCCACGCCGCAGGTCGTGTCATTGGCCAACCAGGTGATTGCCGCGGCCCGGGGCCGGGTCGCCGGCAGCAAGCTGCACCTTTCCGGCCAGCGTGCGCCCGGTCCGGCGCCGTCGTTTCATGAGCATCCCGACGAGGCCGCCGAGGCCACCGCGGTCGCGGCGTCGATAGCGCGGTTGATCGAATCCGGCACGCCGCCTTCCGAGATCGCCGTGCTGTACCGGGTCAACGCGCAGTCCGAGGTCTACGAGGAGGCGTTGACCGAGGCGGGCGTCGCCTATCAGGTGCGTGGCGGCGAGGGGTTTTTCAGTCGCCAGGAAATCAGGCAGGCGCTCTTGGCGCTACAGCGGGCAGCTGAGCGCGGCCCTGAACATGACCCGGCCGGCCCGCTGCCGGAGGTCGTTCGCGCGATCCTGGAACCGCTGGGACTGACGCCCGAACAACCCGTCGGCACCCGCGCCCGGGAGCGCTGGGACGCGTTGACCGCACTGGCCGAGTTGGTTGATGACGAAGTGGCGCAGCGTCCGCAGCTGGAATTACGGGGGCTGCTGGCCGAGCTTCGGGTGCGCGCCGACGCGCGGCACCCACCGGTGGTGCAGGGTGTCACGCTGGCTTCGCTGCACGCCGCCAAGGGACTCGAGTGGGACGCGGTGTTCCTGGTGGGGTTGGCCGACGGCACGTTACCCATCTCGCATGCGTTGGCGCACGGCGCCGAGAGCGAGGCCGTCGAGGAAGAGCGTCGGTTGCTCTACGTCGGAATCACCAGGGCGAGAGTGCATTTGGCGCTCAGCTGGGCGCTTGCCCGCAGCGCGGGCGGCCGGCAGAGCCGTAAGCCGTCGCGGTTTCTCACCGGCATCGCGCCACAGGCGCGGGCCGATCCCGCGCCCGGCAGATCGCGGCGCAATCGGGGCGCCGCGGTGCGCTGCCGGGTCTGCAACAAAGATCTGGCCACCGCCGCCGCCGTCATGCTGCGCCGGTGTGAAACCTGCGCCGCCGACATCGACGAGGAGTTGTTGCTGCGGCTCAAGGCTTGGCGGCTGGACATCGCCAAGGAACAGAACGTGCCCGCGTATGTCGTCTTCACCGACAACACGCTGATCGCGATCGCCGAGTCGTGTCCTGACGACGAAGAGGCGTTGATCGCGATCCCGGGGATCGGCGCACGCAAGCTGGAACAGTACGGGCCGGACGTGCTGCAGTTGGTCCGCGGCCGCTGACCGGTAGGCCCGCTGGTCGAAAAATCGGTTGTGGCTACCGGCGGTGAGCATTTACCCTCAGTCAGGCGCAACGAGAGGAGGGTGGTCGCGATGATCAACGACGCGTTCGGCGTAGGCGCGGCCACCGCGGTGCAGGCCGCGAATGCCTCCCGGGCCGCCCACGCCGCCGTGCCGGCGGCGGCGCCGAAGCATGCCGCTGCCGCGTCCGTGGATCGGGGCTCTGCCTGAGCGCTACGTAACCAGCCCGGTTTTCGCCCAGATGGCCACGGACCCGAAGTCACAAGGATCCGTGGCCATATTCGTAGGGTCGACAACTTCCCACCCTGGTCCGGATCACCACCAAGAAGCAACCCGACCAGGAAGTAGGTGAAGAGGACATGTCGGTCCCTAGACAGATGCTGCCGTGTCACATCGGGGATCCCGATCTCTGGTTCGCCGAGACGCCGGCCGACCTGCAGCGCGCCAAGACGCTCTGCGCAGGCTGCCCGATCCGGCGCCGGTGCCTGGCAGCGGCACTGGAACGGGCCGAGCCCTGGGGTGTGTGGGGCGGCGAAATCTTCGACCGAGGCTCGATCGTGAGCTACAAGCGGCCGCGCGGACGTCCCCGCAAGGACGTCGTCGCTGCTTAGGTCGCGAAAGTGCAACTGGTGACGCGTTTCTCAAGAGACGACGTCGGTAGTTGCACTCTCGCGGAACTAGATGACCGCCGTGTCGGGCTCGGCAAAACCGGGGATCAGCTCCTCAGATAGCGCCTTGATCGGCACATGCGCGTCCAGCTGGCACAGGATCGCAGCCACCGAGGCGATGACACGCATCGGGATAGCGAGCTTGGGCGGCAGATCCATTTGCCGGGCGGTCTTGATCTGGGACACCGACCGGTCCATCTGACTGTAGGTCATCTTCTGCAGCCACTTGCGGGTGTAGTGGAAGACGTCGACCTCGACGGGTTCGACGTACTGGCGCAGCATCTCGTCGATGTCGCGCACCGAGACCTGCTGGCCCTTCTGGATGAAGCCGACCTTCTCCATCGTCGGCAGCAGCAGGTCGTAGTTCTTGTCCCGGGCCAATCGAATCGTCATCCCGAGCTCAATGGGATAGCCGCCGGGCAGGGGTGCGACGGCGCCGAAATCGATGACGCCCATCCGCCCGTCGGGCAGCAGCATGAAATTCCCCGGGTGAGCGTCGCCGTGCAGCATGCCCAGCCTGCGCGGTGCATCGAAGGTGAGTTCAAGCAGGCGGGTGCCGATCAGGTCGCGCTGCTCAGCAGTGCCGTGGCGAATGATTTCCGCCATTGGCAGGCCGTCGATCCACTCCTGGACCACCACTTTGGGCGCGCTGGCCACGACGTGCGGTATCGCGAAGTGCGGGTGGCTCGTATACGCCTTGGCGAACGCGCGCTGGTTGTCGGCTTCCAGCCGGTAGTCGAGCTCCATCTCGGTGCGTTCGATCAGTTCGTCGACGACACCTTGGACGTCGGCGCCGGGAGCGAGCTGTTTGACCACGCCGACCATCCGCTGCATGGTCTTGAGGTCGGCACGCAGCGCCTCGTCGGCACCGGGGTACTGGATCTTGACGGCCACCTCGCGGCCATCGGACCACACCGCTTTGTGTACCTGGCCGATGCTGGCCGACGCGACCGGCGTGTCATTGAACTCGCTGAAACGGTCCCGCCACTTGGTACCCAGCTGCGCGTCCAGCACACGGTGCACCTTTTGGGCGGGCAAGGGCGGGGCGTCTTTTTGCAGCTTGGTCAACGCCTCGCGGTAGGGCTCGCCGTACTCCTCGGGAATCGCGGCTTCCATCACCGACAGGGCCTGACCCACCTTCATCGCGCCGCCCTTGAGCTCGCCCAGCACCGTGAACAGCTGATTGGCGGCCTTCTCCATCAACTCGGCCTGGACTTCGTCCCTTGATTTGCCGGTCAGGCGTTTGCCGAAGCCGAGCGCTGCCCGACCGGCAAATCCGACCGGAATGCTGGCCAGCTTCGCGTTACGCGAAGCACGGCCGCGTCTGATGTCTGCCACACGTCTATCATCCATGACGGTTCGCGCGTTGCACTGCTGATCTTGGCAACAACTGAGCCCGGAACGCGACGCTCATCTGAGTGAACGCCGCCCGAACGGGACAACCCGGGTGTGTTTTCCCGTCGCCACGTCGGCCGGGAACCATAGGTTGTTCCTCGCAGGCCGCAATCCTGCAACCCACGCAACCGCATCCGAAGGGTGGTACCGACACAGCCATGGCAGCAAAGCAATCGCAGCACGATGCCGCCGAGGCCCTGTTCAGGGCGATCATAGAAACGCTGGACAAAAACCGGGACGAACGGACCTTGACCGGAGAGGTTCTGGAGGTGCTCGCCAGGGCATATGCATCCGTGGCGACGAATGTCCCGGAGCAGGGACGGCTGGGGTAGCGGGACCACCGTCAACAGGAGCACAGCGGGTGTCTGGTCCACTGGCGCGCGACGATGGCTCCGGCGCCCAGATCGAACTCCAGGGTCGAGTTCAGCGTCTGGGGCGGCCCTTGATCCGGTAGCGCGTTCTGCCCGCGCACGGCCGCGATCACCCGGTTCACCTGGCTGAGCGCCAGGGCCGCTGTCGCCAGCAGGGTGGCCCGGTCGGCGATGCCGACCGTTTCCCGCAGTTGTGCGGAGATGGCCGGCCACCCGGGATCGCGGTCCCTGCGGTGCAGGTCCGCGCAGCCCAGGCAGCTGGTCACGCCGGGGATGACCAGCGGACCGACCAGCCCGGTGCCGTCCCGGACCAGTACCGGAAGGTGCGCGACACCCTGGCTGTGCAGGTCGCGCACCATGCGCGGGTCGGCGACCAGGTAGTCGGACAACACCACCAGATCAACGGCGGTGGCCGACACTCCGGCGTGCGGTTGGCTGCTGTGCGCAACCCGCGCTCCCGAGCAACGCAGCGCGTCGGCCAGCAGCTCCGACAGCGGCCCGCGACCGTGAATCCGGATCGACGCGGCCCGGCCGCGTGCTCGCCCGCATTCGGTCGCGATACCCGCGCCGACCAGTTGCGCCATCAGGTCGGTCACGCCTTCGGCGTCGTTCAGGCCGTGGTCGAGGGCGCGCCGCTGCAACTCCGACAGCCGGGTCGGTGATCGCATGGACCGCAGCAAGGCGGCCAATTCCGCCGCGGCCAGGCCACCGGGGGGCCGGACCAGCACGGCGCGGCGGGGATCCCAGCCCACCTGGACGACACCGTCGGGCCGCAGCAGCACCGGTAGAGCCGGGTCGAGCGCATAGCGGGAAAGCACGGCCGGCGACACGCGCAGAACTGTGCCAGGCCGGCGCCGAACGCCGCGCTCAGTTATCCACAGAACCGCCGTCGGCGCCGGGAT
>CAYNLB010000080.1:0-20936 GCA_964397935.1 uncultured Mycobacterium sp. | reverse complement strand
CCCCGGCTTGGCAGTAGCTGTCGAAAGCTAGTGGTGTCCCGCCAGGGACCGAATGTGAGTGATAGACCATGGGCGAACAATCCGGCGATTCAGTCAATCCGACGGCCTTTGAAGTCGAAAAACAACAGGTAGATCAGGCGGTCGTGCTCACCGTCTTCGGGGAAGTCGACATGCTCAGCTCACCCAAGCTGGCCGAGGCGATCGGCACGGCGCTGGCCGCCAAACCCGCAGCGCTGATCCTGGACCTGTCGAAGGTGGACTTTCTCGCCTCGGCCGGCATGACCGTCCTGGTGACCGCGCAGGCTGAGGTGGAGTCGTCTACCAAGTTTGCGGTTGTCGCCAACGGCGCAGCCACCAGCAGGCCGATCAAACTCATGGGGATAGACAGCGTGCTCTCCCTCTACAGCACTCTTGATAGCGCGTTGAGCGCCATCGCCGATGGGTGAACCTCGACAGAATGGGGAACACAGCTAGGGACGATGGGACGTTCTGATCATCAGCCGCACGGGATCGTGGCCAACATCGATGACCGATCGCGCTTCGCGCGCATGCGATTGGCCGCCGATGCGCACAGCGCTGCTCGGACCCGAGCCGAGTTCGGCGTGTGGCTCGAAAGGCATTTCGACCTTGGTGCCGAACGGTTCAGCGACCTACTGCTGGCCGTGAACGAAGCGCTGGCCAACGCCACGGAATTCGCCTACGCCGACGCCGCGCGGAATGGAACGGTCGATGTCACCGCGGCCTATGACGGCACTTCCGACACCCTCGCTGTGCGGGTCAATGACCGCGGCCGTTGGCGGCACAGCACTTCCGAGCAGCGTCAGCACCAGCTACGCGGACGCGGCATCCCGCTGATGCGAGCACTCACCGACAAAGTGACCATCGACCGAACACCACATGGCACCCACGTCACATTGACCTGGACCGACCTGACGCGGCCCCGCCTCAACGCCTGAAGACACCGCTCACGGAGCTTGCGAGAGGACCTGCTGAATGCGTTCTTCCCGCGGCAGGACCGGACCGTCGGCGAGCGGTTCATCGATGCCCAATTCGGACAGACCGACCTTGGTCATCAGTGCGGTGCCATAGGCCGCGAGTACCAGCTTTTGATCATCGCTGTACCCGTCGTCGATGAGCATTGCGCCGATGAGGCAGATGACACCCATCTTGAAGGCGTTGAACGCCCGGTACCACGGGCGGTTCTGCACCTTGATGCCGCTGACCGCCTCATAGTGCGCGAGCAGGGCATCGATCGAGAGGGCCGCAGGGTGGCTGTTGATGCCGACGGGCTGCATCCACAGCATTTCCAGCCAGCCGATGTCGGTCAGGGGATCGCCGACGGTGGCCATCTCCCAGTCGAAGACCGCGCTGACCTCGCCGCCGGCAAAGGCGAAGTTGCCCGGTTTGGCGTCGCCGTGCACCAGTGTGACGCTCGGCCACGACTCGGGTTTGCACTCGCGTAGTGCCTCATGGAGCCGTTCCAGCGCGGGTAGGGCGTCGCGCTTGACCCGGTTCATCTCCGCGGCCCAGTGGTCGAGTTCTCGGTCGAGATGTTCGCGACCGTCATCGAGGGCGTGCAGGCCGGTCCCGGCGAGGTCGACGGAATGGATTGCCGCGAGTTGCTCGGCCAGGCTCTGACACATCCGCACCACGGTGGCGTCAGTGACGTCGGCGGGCGCCTCCATTTCGTAGACGTCTCCGGCAGCACGTTCCATGACGAAGAACGGTCGTCCGAGCACATCACCGGTTTCCTCCAGCCACAATGCCCGCGGTACCCGGACCGCGGTGTCCTGTAATGCCCGCAGGATGCTGAATTGGCGTACGAGATCGTAGGGCTCGAGGAGCGCGGGCGGGTTGGGGCGCAGCCGCAGCACCACATCTTGGCGCGTCTCCTGATCGCCATGTCGCGCAAGGACGCTCAGCATCATCATCTCGGCGGAATGTCCGAAGCTGACCCGGTCGATGCCCTCGACCCGGATGTCGTCGGCGCCGGGGACTTGAGTGCGCAGCCACTCGGTCAGACGTTCCGTGAAGTCGGCATCCACCGTCACTGCCGGACTCCTTCAACGTCGCCGCCGGGTAGCCGCTCGACGGGGGTCTTGTCCTGAGTGAACGCCGACATATCCATCGCGGTCCAGTTCGGGTACCGACGGTAGCCCTGTCCGCCGAGCAGCAATTCGAAGACGCCCCATCCGGTCTGGCCGTCACATTCAAAGCGCATCAGCTGGTCGAGCGCCATCGACTTGCTCTCGGTCTCGGTGAGTTGCGCGGGATTGGTACTGTCCCAGCGGAAGTGGATGAAATATGCGCCGCCGCCGAGGTCTTCGTACTGGCAGTGGGCCATCGGTAGCCCGTAGTAGGCGTTGACGTCCGGGTGCGGTGAGTCGGCGGTGACGCGATAGGTCCTGCCGTCTTCGTCGGTAAATACCAGTACTGCGCGAGCCGGTCGCTTGCGCTCACCGTCGAATTCGACGTCGTGCTCTATCTTGACGAATCGCTTCGACAACGTGCCGTCGGCGCAGGTGATACCACCATCAACGTAATTGACTGTGCCGTCTGATGATTCGATGATCCAGGCTTCGATCGCGTGGTCGTTGAACCCGGCGTCGAGCCATAGCCAGAAATCGATTTTGTCGGACACGCGCACCCCGAAGGTGCGGTCCCGACCCCCGTGAAATCCGTCGACGCTGATGCGCTCACCGTCGATTTGCACCCAACCGCTCCAGCGTCCGGGTTCCTTCATGTGATACATGTCGGCCAGCACCTGGCTGTCCTTGCCCACTACTTTCATGGGCAGTAATTCCCACATCGGTGCGGTCGGTTCGTAGTAGAGCTCCCACTCGATCCCGGAGTCATTGGGTTCGACGTCGAGTCGCCACTTCTTCAGCGGCTCGACGCAGGTCCAGCGCATGGGCCCGGCACTCAGATCACTGCGGTCATCCCCTTTCACCGGCCGGCCGGACAACAGATCCCAGTGCCGGCCGTCGGCGAGGCTGACCTTGACATAGCCCAGCGCGCTGGCGGTGTTCGGGTTGTTGCCGTAACCACTGGCCAACAGCATGGTGCCGTCCGGCGACGCGGCGAAGAAATAGCAGCGATCCGACCAGGTGGGATCGGGGTCGTGCACCCGGTCGAAGGTCGTGGGGAGCTGGTGGGTGAACGACTCGTCGGCGGCGGAGTAACCCATGGTTGTCCTTTCTGAGCTGATTTCCCGGCCCACAACGGTATTCGAGACCAAGAGCCCTCGGTCTGCTCGCAAAGCACATCAGATACCGAAGTAGCACAACGCATCCCGTAACATCGGCGCCATGGAACCGAGCCGGTGGTGGGGCGGCGATCGCGCGATCCTCGACGACGAGGAAGCACGCCGACGCATCCTGGACGCCGCCGGCCGGTGCATCGTGCGCCGGGGCAACACTCAATTCCGGATGGGTGAAGTGGCCGACGAGGCTGGCGTGTCGCGGTCCACGGTGTACCGGTACTTCCCCGGCCGTGACGACGTCCTGCTGGGTCTGATCCTGATGCGCGTCGACAAAGCGCTTGGCAAGCTGGTGCGCTCGCTGCCCGCCCCCGATGACCCCGTTCGGTCGGTGCCCGAAATCGTCCTCGCCCGCGTCGAGTCGGTGGACGGCAACCCACTGAACGAAGCGCTATTCGCGGCCGAGAGCACCGCCGTGGCCGCGGCCCTCGATAAAGGATCAGAACCCATCCTCGAACTACTGCTTCGGCACTACGGACCGTTGCTGAATCGGTGGAAAACGGCGGGCCGCCTTTACGCCGACCTCGATTTCCGGTCGATCGTCCAGTGGTTTCACACGACGACATTGTTTTTGCTGTCGCCCTCGTGGCGGTACCGCTCGACCGCCGACAAACGCGCGTTCGTCGAGCAATTCGTGGTGCGGGCGTTGGTACCACAGGTCAGACAATAACGCTGTATTGTCTTATGTCCAGACATTCGGTTATTTTTGTCGGATGGCGGTCGCGCCGCGCAGGTGGCCGGGGCGTTGTTTACGGGAATCCCAACCGGAATGGATGCATATGAGAAGCGTTGCAGGACAGGTGTTTTCCATTATCGGCCTGGGCGCTCACCTGGGCCGCGGGGTGGGCCGGGTCGCCAGTGATGCAGTGGTGGGTGGTCGCTTCGGATTGCCCCGGACGGTCGGCGATATCGACGCGGCGGTCCTCTCCCGGGTCATGGGTGCCACCGTCACATCGGTCCGGGTCCTGGGCAGCGACACGGGGACGTCGTCGCGGGCTCACCTGGTGCTGACCGGAAGGGATGTGCCCGACTCGGTGTTCGTCAAGCTCGCGCCCAAGACCGCCACCACCCGCTTGATGGGTGAATTGGGCCGGCTAGGACACACCGAGGTGCGTTTCTACACCCAGCTCGCGCCGCAACTCATCGGTGTCCCGCATTCCTACGGTGCGGCCTTCGATACGTGGACCGGCCGGTACCTGCTGGTACTCGAAGACCTTCCCGCCGAGTCGTGCGAATTCCCCGACACCTTGCACCCGCTGTCGCCGGACCAGGCCAGTCTGAGTGTCGACCTGCTGGCCAACCTGCACGCCACCTTCTGGGGGCGCCTGCCGCGGTCCGGGCGCGGCCCGCTCGGCTGGCTCTACACGCCCTCGGGTGATGTCACCTCCCTGCTGACCGGGTCCCTGATGCACGCCTCGATCAAACGCCTCGCCGAACGCACGGACATGCCCGTTGACAAGGGCCGCTTCATCGCCGACAACTACCGTGCCGTGGCCGCGCTGATCGACGCTCCCCCGCACACGGTCATGCACGGCGACGCTCATCCCGGCAACATGTACTTCCACGGCGGCAAGGCAGGACTTCTGGACTGGCAGGCGGTGCGGCGCGGACATCCCTCCCGCGAACTGGCCTACACCCTGATCACCAGCTTGACGCCCGAGGACCGCCGGGCGACGCAACGCGACCTCCTCGACGACTACCGACGGGCCCTGGCGGCGGCCGGCGGACCCGAACTGGACCGCGACGAGCTGTGGCTGCGGTACCGGCAGAGTGCGCTGTATGCCTACGTTGCTCCCCTGATCACCGCGGGTATGGGTGGAATGCAGGTCGAAGACATCGCCATGGAAGGGCTGCGGCGTGGTGTCGCGGCGCTCGACGACCTGGAAACCATCTCCGCGTTGAAGAGCTCGCTGTAGTCACCAACCACGGCCCGCGATGGGTGGTCCCGATCACGCGCTAGAGCGAAACTCGTCGCTCGGGCGGCAAAAGGCATCGGCCGTCAAGCGCACCCTCCAGCCTTCGCGACCCGCGCTCGGACAATGGCGATCCCGAGTGCTCCCGGGGTCGGATCGGGTTCGCCGTGGGCCGGCAACAGGCCGGCAGATGCGAACGGTTGCAGCAGTCGCAGATTCGAAAGGCAAAGCCCGTCGTTGGCCGGTCGTTCGCTGAAGACCAACGGGCCCTCACCACCAAACATCGGATCGCGGGTCATAAGAGTATCGCCGGTAAACATCATGTCGAGGCCGGGATGGTGCACTGTGCAGTTGCCCGGCGAGTGCCCGGGAACGTGGATTGGCCGAAGCCGGCCGGGTACGTCGAGCTGTTCACCCGCACGGAAAGGACGGGCGCCGGGCACCGACGGTTGAGTGAACACCGAGTCTGTGATGCCTTCGGCGAGCATGCCGAGTGCAGCGGCACGCCATAAATTGCGCCGCATCCGCTCCGGCGGCCGTCGCACACCGGTGGTACGCGAGATCGCCACGTCGTCCTCGTGAACGTAGACCGGAACACCTCGGCGGTCGAAGTCGCCGGCGAAGCCGAGGTGGTCGGCATGGCCATGGGTGATGACGATCGCTTCAATGTTTTCCACGCTTCGACCGGTGTCTGAGAGCCAGCTCTTCAGGTAGCGCAGATGGCCGTAAAAACCGGTGTCGACGAGCGTGATCGATTTTCCGTCCACGACGGCGTAGAAGTTCACGCGGTGACTCCCGAGCAGCCAGACGCCGTCGACGACCTCCCGGGGCACCCGAGGGGAGGCGAACCGATTGTGTGCACGCAATGTTGTCATCGCCGACGTCCTTATCGATACCCGTTTGACTTCCACAATGGTAGTGGCATAGCTTCCAAAATGGAAGTGCGAACGGGTAGGGTGGGTGCATGAATCCGCATGCAGGTGCCGACTGCCCCATGGCGCGCGCCGTCGGACTCTTGGGGGACCGCTGGTCGTTACTATTAGTGCGCGAGGCGCTCGACGGCGCCTCGCGATTCGATGAATTCAAGGTCCGACTGGGGGTCTCGGACCATACCTTGTCGCGAAAATTGCGCGGTCTCGTCGAGGCCGGCCTGATGACGCGTGCCAGCGACGCAGGCCGCCCTACTTACGCTCTCACCCCAGCCGGCGCAGACCTCGCCGCAGTCCTCGCCGTGCTCGGAGTCTGGAATCAGCGCTGGTTCCCCGTTCAGCGTCCACGCCGACCACCACGGGCCGTCGCCGATGCCGCGGAGTCACTGGGATTCGCGACAGCCTAACTCCCGGCAAGGTTCGTCGGCTCGACCTATCGCAACGGGAGCCGCCAGGAGTTACGCTACGTGTAGTAGCGTAATAACGCTGCGCCTGGATTCGCCGCCCGGCTCGCGTCGACAGCCCATGACGACAAGGAGAGTCTGATGTTCGACCTGAAAATCATCGGCGGCACGGTCGTCGACGGCACCGGCGCAGAGCGCTACCGCGCGGACATCGGCATCAAGGACGGCAAGATCGTCGACGTTGTCCGCCGCGGCGTCAACGATCCCGAGATGGGCGGTTTGGAGACGGCCGACGCAGCCGAAACCATCGAAGCGACAGGGCGTGTGGTGGCCCCCGGCTTCGTTGACATCCATACCCACTACGACGGCCAGGTGAGCTGGGACAGCCTGCTCGAGCCGTCCAGCGGCCACGGGGTCACCACCGTGGTCACCGGCAACTGCGGCGTCGGCTTCGCCCCCGTGCGGCCCGGCACCGAGCAGTGGCTGATCGAGCTGATGGAGGGTGTCGAGGACATTCCCGGCACCGCGCTCACCGAGGGCATCACCTGGGGCTGGGAGACCTATCCCGAGTACCTCGACGCGATCGGCAAGCAGAACTTCGCGATCGACGTCGGCAGCCAGGTCGCCCACGGCGCGATCCGCGCCTACGCGATGGGCGAGCGGGGCGCCCGCAACGAGCCGGCCACCCCCGAGGACATCGCGGCGATGGGCCGGCTGGTCACCGAGGCGATCGAGGCCGGCGCGCTCGGATTTTCCACGTCGCGCACGCTTGGACACCGGGCGATGGACGGCGAGCCGGTGCCTGGCACGTTCGCCGCCGAAGAGGAACTGTTCGGTCTGGGCCGCGCCATGGCCGCGGGCGGGCAAGCGGTGTTCGAGCTGGCCCCGCAGGGGGCCGCGGGCGAAGACATCATCGGCCCGAAAAAGGAGCTGGAGTGGATGCGCCGGTTGAGCGGCGAAATCGACCGCCCGGTGTCGTTCGCCCTGATCCAGGTGGACGCCGACCCGAAGCTGTGGCGCGAGCAGTTGGACCTCTCCGCGGATGCGCATGCGGCCGGCAGCCGGCTGTACCCCCAGGTCGCGGCTCGCCCGTTCGGCATGATGATCGGGTTCCAGGGGCATCACGGGTTCAGCCATCGGCCCACTTACCGCCGGCTGAAAGGCGAGTGCAGCCGCGAGGAGCTCGCCCAGCGCCTGGCTGACCCCGCGGTGAAGGCCGCGATCCTGGCCGAGGACGATCTGCCCGTTGACCCGACGCTGCTGTTCGACGGGATGTTCGCCCTCGTGCAGCATTCCCTGGGGCGGCTGTATGCGCTCGGCGATCCGCCCGACTACGAACCCACTCCGGACCGCACTGTTGCCGCCATCGCCGAGGCGCGGGGCGAGGATCCACTGTCGACCCTCTACGACCTCATGCTCGAATCGAACGCGACCGCCATGCTGATGCTGCCGCTCTTCAACTACGCCGACGGCAATTGCGACGCCATCCGGGAAATGCTGATGCACCCCGCCGGCGTGCTGGGGCTGTCCGATGGCGGCGCGCATTGCGGGATGATCTGCGACGCGTCCTACCCCACTTTCCTGCTGACGCACTGGGCGCGCGACCGGCGTCGGGGCGAGAAGCTGTCACTGGAATACGTGATCCGCAAACAATCCCGCGACACCGCGCATCTGTTCGGTCTCACCGACCGCGGCACGATCGAGCCCGGCAAGAAGGCCGACATCAACGTGATCGACATGGACACGCTGATGCTGCACCCCGCGGCGATGGCCTTCGACCTGCCCGCCGGCGGACACCGGATATTGCAGGGGGCCAGCGGGTACGCGGCGACGATCGTCAGCGGAACCGTGACCCGGCGCGACGACGTCGACACCGGTGCCCGTCCCGGACGCTTGGTACGCGGGGCGCGTTGAGGGTTTCCCCGTGAACCCGGCCGCCGGCAACCCGGCCCGCACACGCGACGAGGACGCGATCGGTGCCCCGCCGGAAAGCCCGACCCTGGTGCCGGCCGAGCGCTATTACTCTCCGGCGTTCGCCGCGCTCGAAGTCGAGCGGATGTGGCCCAAGGTGTGGCAGCTAGCCTGCATGGTCGACCACGTCGCCGAGCCGGGCGACTATTTCGAGTACCGCTGCGGGCCCTACGGCGTGCTGATCGTTCGCGGCGACGACGGTGTGCTGCGCGCTTTCCAGAACGCCTGTCGCCATCGCGGCAACTCCCTGTGCGCGGGCTCGGGCTCCGGGCTGCGCGAGCTCAAGTGCGGCTACCACGGCTGGACGTGGGACCTGGCCGGCACGCTCAAACGGGTGCCCGACCGCAAAGGTTTCGGCGCGCTACGCATGTCCGACTTTCCGCTGGTACCGGCCCGGGTCGACAGCTGGGAAGGCATGGTCTTCGTCAATCTCGACCCCAACGCGATGCCGTTGCTGCAGTACCTGGAGGCGGTGCCCGACGACATCGCCTGGTGCAATCTGGGCGACTTCCGCTGTTATGCCACGCTCACCGTCGAGGTCGCGGCCAACTGGAAAACGATCGCCGACGGCTACAGCGAGACCTACCACATTCAGACGCTGCACCCGGAGCTGTTGCGCTGCGTCGACGACGTTCATGCGCCCCAACAGATTTGGGGTCACACCGGTAAGTCGGACCAGCCCTACGGTGTGCAGAGCCCACGCTTTGACGATGCGCTCAGTGACGAGGAGGTCTGGGACGCCTACGTCTACACGCAGGGCGCACTCATGGGCACGGCCGAAGGCACGCCGTTTCCGGATCGCCGGCCCGGACAGACGGTTGCGGATCTGATTGCAGCCCGGACTCGGGCATTCGCCGCGGGGCGCGGGGTCGACCTCGCCTGGGCCGACACCGATCGGATCACTCGGCTCCACCAGTACAACGTGTTCCCGAACATGACCCTGCTGGCGAACGCCGACCACTTGACGATCATGTGCTCCCGCCCGGGCCCGGACCCCGACAGCGGCGAGCTGGTCATGTTCTTGATGACGCGGATGCCGCCGGGCGCGACGCGCAACAAGCCGACCGATGTCCGGATGCCGGCCGGGGAGGCCGAACCGGGTGTGGTGCTCACGCAGGACATCCGGGTACTGCCGGGCTTGCAGCGCGGCATGCATCAGCCCGGCTTCACCCACTTGGTGCTGTCCAGCGAAGAGCGGCGCGTGATCAACATGCATCGCAACCTCGAGCGCTACCTCGACCTGCCGGAGTCCGAGCGAATGAGCGGCGGGACGGGAAGTCAATCTCTTTCAAACTAATTCGTGTATAGCCGCCGAAAGCGGTGCCAAGCGATTTACAATCCCGCTTGTGATGACCCCGTCCGACTCATGGGGGGATGAACAGGGGCAACTCTCGCATCGGCTTGCGATGCGATATCAGGTGGTGGGCCGCAGGCGGGCCCGACGGATGTGCCACCGTTTCGAGAGCGTCGGGGTCCGGACGGCGCCGGATCGCCTTCGGGCGATGTTGGCGGGCGCACCCGTCGCAGCCCATGAAGCGATAGACATCAATTTCGCGTTGATCGCGCTCCAGATGAACCGAGAAGCGCGGGTCGCGAAATACAGACGCCTCAAACAGCGCGGTGCCCGGTCGCTGTTATTCGGGGGCCTGTTGCTGGTGGTGTTGAACTTCCTATTGTGTGTCGCCTACGTGTTGCTGAACCTGGCCCAGCAGGCCTCGCCGTACTGATTCGCGGCTAAGGCTGGGTCACTGCCAGGGACGGTAGACCGACCAACACCCCTTCCGTGTCGCCGTCGGCGCTGAGCAGCAAACCACGCCCCGGCGGCAACGCTTGGGCGCGCACCGATCGGTTGATCCTGTTCTGCGGATCATTGTCCATGTACAGCTGGGCCACCTTCGCCGAGTTCTGGAATCTCATCCACGGATCCATCTGCAGCGTCGCCCAGTTCGCGCTGTTACGCGTCGTGAACACGTGCAGACCTATCTGCCGGGCCCGTTCCATCAGCTTCCACAACGCCGCACCCACCGGCGGCTTGGGCGGGTAACTCTGATCCGGGCGCAGATCCTGCACATCGTCGATGAGCACGAAATGCCGAGGCCCTTCCCACGGCTTGAGCGCGCGGAGTTCCTCTTGGCTCAACCCCTTGGGAGGCAGCCGGGGCAGCAAGACCTGCTGCGCCAGCTCGGTGATCACCTCGTCGATCTCGTCTTGGTCGTACGCGTACGCGCGCACATAACCCGGTCCGTGCAGATCCCGCAGACCGTGCGCAGCGGTTTTGGGATCGATCAGCGTCAGCTGCGCTTCCTCCGGACTGAATCGGCCCATCACCGCCTCGCCGATGGACACCAGCGACAAGGTCTTGCCGCAGCCTTGCCTGCCCAAAATCATCAATCCGGGGCTTTCCCGCAATTTGAGGGGAACTGGACCCAGTTCGTGTCGCTCGCCGATGGCGAACGCAATCGAGAGATCGTCGCCGCTCGGGTGGGCGGCCTCGTACTCCAGAATCGCTTTCAGTTCGACGCGCTGCGGTAGCCGCTGCAACGTTGCGTGTTTGGTGACTCCGGCAACGTCAGCGATGCGGGCGCCGACGTCGATGATGTTCACCAGCGCGCCGGTGGCGGGATCCGCCAGCGCCGGAACGCCGACGCGCAGCTCATGCAAGCTGTCGGTCAGCCCGAAGCCGGGACGGTTCAATGTCCGTCGCGCCGCATCGCGCGACTCCAGCGACGAATGCCCCATCTGGCTCTCGCTCGGGTCGGCCAACCGCAATTGGACTCGTGCCGTTGCGTTTTGCAGCAGGCTCTGCCGCTGCCCATGGATCCAGCCGCCGGCGCTGCACATCACGTGGACCCCGTACTCGGGACCCCGGCTGCTCAACGAGATGATGCGATCTCCCAAGACGGTGTCCTTCGAGTACAGGCCGTCGTAATCGTCGACCACTACAAAGACATCGCCGAAGGGGTCATTGGGGTCGGTGCCTCCCAGCCCGTCGCTGCCTATCCCGAACCGGCGTTCGCGGAACCCGTCGAGGTCGATCTTGAGGCGTCGAAACGCGTTCTCGCGCGCATCGATCAATGCATCCATGCTGCTCAAGATCCGCTCGATGCCCTCGTCGTCCTTCGGTGACACGATGTCGGTGACGTGGGGCAACGACGCCACCTGGGCAAGGGTTGCCCCACCGATGCAAAAGAATGTCACCCGCGCCGGGCTGTACATCGTCGCCGCCGAACACATCAGCGTCATCAAGGTGGTCGTCTTGCCGCGCTGCTTGGCCCCTACCACGATGACGTTGCTGCGCAGCGCATCGACCGCATGCACGACCTGTTTGGACTCCTCGGGAATGTCCATGACACCCACCGGAAACATCAGCCCCGGGTTGTGACCGTAATCAACGTGCCAGGGCTTGCCCCGATACGCCGCAACCAGCGCATCGATGGGTTCGGGCTCTTCCAGCGGCTCCAACCATGGCCGGCGTGGCGCCCGGTGCGGCACGTCGTGCAACGACTCCCGCAACACGTCCACGATCTTCTTCCTCTTGAAACCGTCTTCGTAGTAGAGGAACTCGTCGGGCTCTGCGTCCACGGCGGCCGCGGCTTCCAGCGCCGTAGCGTCAGCGGCATCCAGCGGCTGGTACTGCCAGTTGTACAGCCGGGGCTTGGTCAACGTCATGTCGACGGTGGTCGTAACTTCCGATGTCTTCGGCACCACAAACGGCGCCGACAAGTAGAAGCAGCGGAACGGTTCCAGATCACGCGGCCCGACCTTCAACAAGGCGAAACCGTTCTCTTTCGACGGCAGGTGGTAGGCGGCGTCCGAACCGATCACCTCACGGCTGTCATCACCGGATTCGGCACGGAGTGCGATACGAAATGCGATGTTGGATTTGACTTTTTGCAGCGACGACAGGTCCAGGCGCTGCCCGCCCAACATGAAGAAGACGTTGGCGCCGCGGCCTTCTTGGCCGATGTGGATGATCAGGTTGATCCACTTCTCGTGATTGGCGAACAGTTCCAGATACTCGTCGACGATGACGAGTAGCACGGGCACCGGCGGCAGATCACGCCCGGCAAGCCGGATCTCTTCGTAGTCATTGGCGTCGCGCGCACCCACCGACGTGAACAGCTCGTAGCGCTGTTTGATCTCACCGTCGATCACCCTGCGCATCCGCTCGGCCAGATGCCGCTCGTCTTTACCGAGGTTCGACAAGGCCGCCACGACATGAGGAATACCCAAGATGTCCTGCGCCGCCGACTCGAACTTCATGTCGACGAAGATCACATTGAACGTCTCCGGTGAGTGCGTCAATGCAATCCCATAGACCAACGACAGGAAGAACTCTGACTTACCCGACCCGCTGGTACCGATAACGACCGAATGAAATCCGAATCCGCCGAAGTCTTTTGCGCGGATGGTGACGTTCTGCAGTTCGCCGTTTGGCTTGGCGCCCACCGGGATCTCGCACCATCGCTCGTCGCCGCGGCCGCGGCGCTCGGCCCATAGCCGGTCGACGTCCAACTCCCGGGGATCGCTGATGCCGAGCGCCCGCAGCAGTTCGGCGGCGCCACTGGTCGAATCGGCGATCTCGGCGCGGCTGGTCGGAGACCACCGCGCCATCGCGCGTGCATACCGGTAGGCACGGTGGATCGTCAGCTGGTCCGCGTGGGCGAAGAACTTCCTGCGCACACGCAACAACGGCGCCGGTCGCCCGTCTTCGACGTCGGGGTCGGAGCCTTTGGTGCTGGCCTTGACGACTTGGCCGTTGCCCGAAACATCGGGTGTGCTGTGATGCTCATCCATCTCGAAAACCTGGTCGGCGGCGAAGCCGACCCCCACCCCCACACGAGAGGCGATGCGTAACAACGTGATCCCCGCCTTGCCAACCTGGCCGACTACACTTTCCCAAGCATCGGGGCTGCCGGTGTTGTCGTCGACGATCACCAAATGCGGGCCCAGGTCCACTGTTTCGGTGCCGGTCTCGAGCGTCGACGCCATCGCGGTCGGGCTGGCTGCCGCTGTGGGGGTCCAGGCACCGCGCTTTCCTTTCATGTGCAACTCCGCACCCAGCGCTTCTTCCAGCTCCTCCGGTGTGGCGAAGATCAGGCGCCGCCAGCCGCATGCGTCGAACAGTTCGTCGTGCAGGTTGTGCGGCAGCCACACCATCCACGACCACACTTCCGGGTTACGCGTCACCACCATCAGCTTCACGTCGCGGGGGTTGTGAAACACCGCGAGTGAGCACAACACCGAACGCATCAGTGACCGCAACCGGTTCAGATCCTCGCCCACGAAACTGAATCCCGGCGCCGACCGCAGGTTCACCACCTTGGCGATATCACGAATCTTGCGCTGCTCCAGAATGAAATCGCGTAACGCCTGCCCGGTGACGGGTTCGAGTTCCTCATCGGAGGAAATGTCGGGCCAGGTGACCGACAACACCGAGTCGGGCGCGTGCTGCACACCCGTGCCCAGCCGCACCTCGAGGAAGTCCGGATCGCCGCGGCCACGTTCCCACATCCGCGGGCCGCCGATGATGGCGCCCAGGCCGCGCGGATCCGAATGCAGTCGGTTCTGCCACTCGCGCTGGGCGCATACCGCGGTCTGGATCTCGTCACGGTTGGCATCGAGGTCGCGGAGATAGCTGCGCCTGCCCTTTTCCATCTCGCCCCAGGTGATTTTGCGTGCACGCCCGAACCGCCCGGAAAATGCCAGCATGCTGAATGCGCCGATCCCCATCAGCGGAAAGAATCCGGTCGACAGGCTGCGTACACCCGACACATAGAGCATGACGATGGTGCCGATGAGCGCCACGATGAGCGCCGGCACCCCGATCATCACCCAAATGTTGCGCGGCTCGCGTTCCGGCAGAGCGATCGGCGCATTCGGTGCTACCCGAACTGGTTTCGGCGGCTCGATCTTGGCCCGGTTGATGGGGAACGCTTTCTTCGACATCCTCTAGCCTCCCGCCTTCGCCGCTGTCGTCACCACGGCTACCTTGCCCAGTGCCGGTACTGTGTCACGAGCCACCAGTGCAGCCTCCCGGGACAATGCCGGCCCCGCAGCAAAAGTCCGCAACAACGGCCACGGCGCCTGTACCGCCGTCGCCGGATCAAGCCCTAGCGCGCGCAGCGTCTCGTCGTCAGAGGCGATCCCGAACCGCACGCCGTTGTCGGATACCCAGAACATCGATTCGCGGGAATCGGACGTGATCACCGCGCTGGTCGAAGTGACCAAGTTCGCCGCACCCGGTAATACCAGCACCTGGTTGGCCACCACCGACGCCGCGTCGCGATCGTCGCGCACCAAATGCACGATCCGGCTGTCCATGGAGGCCGGCACCGGAAGTCCGCGCCCGTTGTAGATGACGACCCGGGCCTGCGGATCTGTGGAGCCCTTCTCCCATCCGACGCACGTGGCCGGATTCGCGGCAGTATCAACGAAGTTCAACCGCTTGACCGGGTAGTAGTCGACGGCGAGCGAGTTCACCTGGGGGATGTTGACCAGCACATCGGGAGTCACCACCCGCGGCGCTGTTGACCCGTAGGAGTTGGCGCTGCGCAGAAGATCGGCGACGAAGCTGGTGATCTTTTGCACCCCGTCGGGCAGCAGTACGTAGAACTGTTTACCACCGCCGGCGGTTTGGGACTGCAACACCGCGCCCACTTGCGAGCCCGAAACCCACGTCGACGGGGTGCCCGCCTCTGGTACGTCCGGAATGCGCAGCGGCTCAGTAGCTGGCATTGCGTCGAAAAGGGCGCGCGAAATCTCCACCGGCGGTGTCACTCCGGGGTCGAGTCCCAAACTCAGGGTCAGCGCTCTGCTGGCCGGATCGACCTGCGAGCGTTTGCCACCCCAAATCACATACGTGTTGCCGTCCAACGTGACGAGCAAGCCTGCATCGTCGGGTAGCGGTGCCGCGCGGCCCCCGCCGGTGAGATGCCCCGCGATCGAGGTCACCACCGGCTTGTCCCCGCTGCGCGGTCGTCCCGCCGTATCGCATACCGCCCAGGCCGAGATCGCGCCCCGGTTGACCGGCATCGCCGCCGGCGCACCGGGGATGCCCACCAATGGCCCGGTGGGGTACTTCGCGATCTCGGCAGGCTTGACCCACGTCGGCTGACCGGCCGACCCCGTCGCCAGGCGCGCGGACGTCAGATTCAGCGCCGGGTACAGCCGACCATCGATCCGTGCGTAGATCGCACCGGAATCGCGGTCGCCGATGATCGCGGAATCCCCTACCGCACCAGTCGGTTTCAGGACGTTGAGCAGCATCATCCACCCGGCGGCGATGGCCACCAGCACCATCGACAACACCAACGCGGCGGTCTGCTTGCGGTCATCGTGTTTCATCCGCACCGAGAAACGGGTCGTCGCCGCGCGCAGCCGCCGGTTGTAGAACAGGTGTCCGGAATTTTGATCGCGGTTAGACAAACTCAGGGGCATGCTCAATACCCCTTAGGTGACCGGCAAGGATCGGCCTGCTGAATCCGGGCTGCCAGATTCGACGCATCGGCGGCAACCCCGTAGTGACCGCGCGCATAGTTGATGAACGCGCACGCCTGCGCCACCAGATTGTGGATATCGGACGAGGTTCCGGGCTCGTGATAGGCCGTGAACGTCGGTGTGATGAATTGCCAGGCGCCCTGGCTGGGCGTGCCTCGCGCCGCATTGGAGTCCCAGTCGTTGACTGCGTTTGCGTTGTAGTTGGACTCGCGGCGGGCCACCAAGTCCATACCGCGCTCCCAGCGGACGCGAGCTTTTGGATCGTGAATGCCTTTGATGTCCAGTGCTTTACGGATCGCCGCCAACACCGCCGCGCGCCCGCTGCCGCTACTCTCTCCCACGCTGGCGCGCCTCCGTAGGTAACGCAGCCGCTGCAGCCGCCGCGCCAATAGCCTTGCCCGCCAGCGCGAACCAATAATATGTCGGTGCTGAGCCCGCAGCCGCGCCGTCATCCGGGCGATCGCCTCACGCCGGCCCATTGGGGTATCGGCGACCGCTATCGAATCGGCCTTTGCGGCTTCCAGGATCATCCGCGTCGCTCTGCGCGCGCGTAAGCGATCGGCCCGCGCCGCGGCAATGATGTGCGCCAGTGCGCGGTCGGTCTCGGCCGACCGATGCAGCCGCCGCACCAAGGTTGCCGACCGTGCCGCACCGGACACTTCGTGTGCGCGCGAGAGCCGGTCGGCGCGTGCATGGATGTGTGCCGGTGTGTCACCGATGCGATCGCCGGCGACTCCACCGGCGAACAGGCTGTGGCCGCGTGACAACGCTGTCACCGCTTGCCTCATCAGCAGATCAGTCAAAGACTCCCCCGCGCTGGTAATCCAGTGCCCTACTCACCGTCGGCCCCCACTCCCACCATTTTTAGCCGTGAATTTCTCGTACCACGCCGGGTGATAAGCCGCTCGCGTCCGTGGTGGTCGCCGCCATGCCCCGCGGCCACACGGCTGACCGCGGTGACCTAGTGACATTACTGGCGTCGCCGGTGCCTGACCAATCACTCGTGGCGGCCGGGATTCGTCGACCTATTCCTTGGCCTCATCCTCGGTCGGCATGATCACGATGCGCCGATTCGGCCTGTTTGTCACCACTGTCGGTTTGCTCTCGCCAGGTTTCGTCACAGGAGCACCCGGCGGGACCGTCAACCGACCCTTGACCGGCTGGCCGTTGGGCACACCCGGGGCCGTCACCCGCTTCTCGGCCGGCTTGTCTTTGTTCGCCCCTTGGCCGCCGTGACCCATCGCACCCGGCGGCACCATCGGCATACCTGTCATGCCCATCCGCCCCGGCGCAGTCGACGTGCCACCCGTCGGTGGCACCATCGTCGCATTCGCCGGCGCGCCGGCGGGACTTGTCGGCGGAGATGACGTCGGCACCGGGGGTGGACCCAGATAGCCCGCCGGTGTCGTGCCGCCACCGCCACCACCACCGAGTTCACCGCCACCACCGCCGCCCAGACCGGGTTCGGGGCCGAGGCTGTCCACCAGGTGCGCTTCGTCAGCCAGCGCACCAGCGCCGTGCGCACCCTGGACCGCGCTCATCAGCGGCTGGATGGCGCTCTGACCAGCCTGCATCACCTGCTGGGGGAACTGCGTCAGAGGCCCCATGATGCCTCCGACCGCACCGCCGAGACCGCCCGTGATGCTCGACACCATCTGCTGGACCATCTGCGGCGCTTGGGCGGCTACGCCCTGCATTTGTTGTGCTCCATCGGCGTCCTGCGCCGGGAACTTTGCAGCGGCATCGGCGGCGCGGGCCCTACGGTCCGCGTCTGCTTCGGCGCTGGTTGCCGCGTCTCCGGGCACGCCGGCATTGCCGGCATTGTGCAAGATCGTGCTCCAGCCCCCAGCGGGCGACGGGTCACCGACGGAAACGGGAAACGGAAAGGGGCCCGGCGGTGCTTCCGGCGCGGTAGCCGCATGCGTCATGTCCGCTGGGATGATTCGGATATTGGGATAGTTCACGGCCTGGTCTCCCCTCAAACAGCCTGCCGACGCGTTACTGCCTGCCGCGACGTGCACCCCCATTGCTCGTGGCACCATTTTGGCACAATGGGCCGCGACCGGTATGCACGTCAGATTGTCGGCCTACGCTTCGTCCGCACTTCGACGCGCTACGGGCCGCCACGGCCGGTAATGACGGCGAACCACGCCATGTGGTAGTTCGCGAGGTATTCATGCTCGTCGATCAGCGCGTCGATTGCTGCTAAAAGCATCCAATCCGCGACTGCGGCCGGGTCGTGATTCGGGTATGCATTGAGCACCGAGTGCTGAATTTCGGCAACGCATCCGCGCACCAAGTCGGCCTCGCTTTCGAGGACACCGGTTTTTCGCGCCGCCGGCGCCGCGACTGTTTGCGCGATCCGTGGCAGACCGTCGCGCCGGCGCACGGCTTCCACGAGGGTCGGTCCGAGCTCGTCGATTTTGGGCGCGGCCGAGCGAGCAGGCCGATCGCCGTTCAGGGCGGGGGCGTCGGGGCCCGGCTCGGCGACATAGGCGTTGGGGTGGTGAGCGGCTGCGACCACGACGGCGCCGAGCAAGTCGACCGCGCTGGCGTCCCGGCGGCGCGCCGTGGGCTCGAGCAGCATCACATGGGCGGGCAATCGGACGTGGGGCGGGATCCACCCGCCGGCGAGATCGGTGACGAGGAGGCTGGTGGTGCCGTCGTCGCGCAATCCGGCGGCCCACGACAGGCGCGGCTCCTGACGGGCCACCGCATCGACGAGCCGCTGCAGCCGTTGCTGCTCGGCCGCTCTCCCGGATACCGCGCCGGCTGTCGCGCCGGTCGCCGCAGACAGCGCCGACGCGCCGACCATTGACGATGAGCCGGCGCCAGCTTGCCCAGCCGCGGCCCCGGAAGCCGCCCGCTCGACCGGAGAAACCAGCGGCCCACCCGCGGACGGGGACGATGTGGCGGACGGCGCGACCGGCGCGCCCGAGACCGGCGCCGGCGGGGCCGACGGCACGGCCGGGGGCGCCACGGTGGGTGGGCGCAGGTCAGAGCCGTATGCAGGCAACGGTCCGACTGGAGCGGCCGGGGCGCCAGTCACAGGCGCCGTCGGCGCCGACCACGTACCCCCGGTCATTACCGCCGGCGGTCCGGCCGCGGTCCCGCCACCGGTCGGCGGGGTCGGAGCGGCGGACGCGGGCGGCGGTGCGTCAACCGGAGCGTTTGTCGCAATAAACGCTCCGGCGCTGGGTACGGTCGGTGCCACTGGCGGTGTCCCCGGCGGGGGCCCGGCCTGTGCGGGTGGTGGTGTTGCCCCGGATTCCATCGCATGGATCGTCCCCGACGACAACGATTGCGCGCCGGCACCGGCTGGCTGGCCGGCGACCATGCCGTTGGTGAACGATTGGCCCAGTCCGGGCGAAAGACCTTGTCCCCCAACGCCTGCTGGTGACACGGGCCCGCCGGGGGCGGCGGGCATTCCGGGGGATATCGATCCGCCACCGCCGGGCATATGCAGACCGCCACCGGGGGGCGGGGTGGGGCCTGGTGCAGGTGGCACAGGACCTCCGGCAGAGCGCCAACCAGCACCAACTACCGCTGGTGCCGGCGGCTGCGCGCCAGGATTCTGGACTGCACCTGCATTACCACTAGACCCACCATGCGCGGCATCGCCGAAAACCATTGTCGCCACCGGTGGTGCCTTCACTTCGCCGGCAGCACCGGCACGCTCATCTCCGCCGAATGCTGAGTTCAGGTCTTCTGCGTTGATCGGGCGAGGTCCCTGAACGTCTTCGACATTGAAACCGTGCCCACGCGCCCACGTCCGCGCGTCGCCGCCGACGCTTTCGGCGTCAAGGACCTTCTGTGTCGCCGCCGTTATCTTGTCGACGGCCGACCGGCTCGCGTTCGCCGCGTCGGCATTGCAGCGAACTTGGATAGCTTGTACTTCTGCTAATTGCTCTGGCAATGGTTTTTTCGATGCGAGGATCTCATCTATCTCCGTATTGCCCGTATTCGCGATGTCCGTCAACCGACTTCGCAGGTAATCAATGGCGTCCGCACCGGAATTAAAGGCCGCCGCCTTCGTCTGGTACTTCTCTGCCAGATCCAGGTGAAACTTTTCGCCCTGCTGGTATCGGGCGATAAGATCTTCTACCGTGTGGCCCTGATTCCGTGCCCCGAGCCCCGTCCACTTGCTACGAAGGTCTTCCGCGTATTGTTGCTGCTCCTCGCATGCTTGATCCCAGTGTTGAGCGGCGCCGCGCAGAGTCGTCGACGGCGCACACCACCACGGCCCGATTAGGGCCGCGGTCCACTTACCGGGCGGAAGGTCAGGCCACACCGCATACCTTTTTCATCGCGGCATCTTTAGCGATTACTTCATCCAGGGCAGCCTGCCACTCAGCATCGGCAACAACACCGTTGGTAGCCTTCGCCGTCGCAGTGAGGTACGCCGTAGCTAACGCGCGCGCGGCATCGCGATCTTTGGCGTCGAGGGCTGGATCGGTGGCTGCGTTCTCGAGCATAACGGCTGCGTTGGTGGTGGCGGTACGCGCCAGCGCTTTATCGTTTCCGTTCGTATCGACCTGCACAGCCCGTGCCGCCAATTTGTACGTGTCACACAAGTGTTGTTGCGCCGCAGCCGTTTCGGCCGGAGTGTAGGTGGGCGCGGTCGGGGTTGACGGTCGTGCAGCCATCGGCCGCATCAAGGCCACGACGAGTGCAGCGACGGCCACCACCGCAGTCACAGCTACTGCGATCGCCAGCCATGGGCGTGAACGCGACGCTCGCACGGTGGGATGCGGCGCTGTCCACTGTCCAGCGGGTAGTTGGAAACTTGACCCCTCACCGTGGCCCAAAGGCGGCCCTCCCGCCATGCTCACTCCTCACTCGCCACCGCCGCTTCGAGACAGATTTCTAATTTGCCCCCAACCTTCACTTCAATAGTGCGGTAAACAGCATTGTGCCAGCAATTCACCAGGCAGCATCGTCCCTGTCGTCTCTCTGCCCG
>CAYNLB010000079.1:19180-21699 GCA_964397935.1 uncultured Mycobacterium sp. | reverse complement strand
AATCCAACGGCGCTACGCCGCGCTCGTCTCCGTTTTCAATCGCTTCGGAGCTTAGGCTCGTCGCTCGCAAACCTATTGTGGCGCTTCGATAATCCACTCGCGCGCGGTCGCCGCCTCGGCCCTCGGGAAAACGCGTAGCTGCGCAGGCATCAGGAAACCGAACAACTTGACCGAATGCTTGACCCAGTCGACATCGGTGACCAGCGCAAGCCGTTCCCAGCTAAGGAAATGGCTGAAGCCCAGCTTCGCATCGTCCCACATAGCGCCGGGATCGTAGCCTTGGAAATCCGGTGCGAGCTCGTAGTAGATCCGGACCTTGTTGTGGCGGGCGAGTCTTTCGGTGACGTCTGGAATCAGGACCGTTTCATAATCGGCCTTCGTCACCTGTCCGTGGCAAATCAACGCTGTGACGTTATCGGGAAAATCCTTCAAGAGCTCGATCACAATACCCTCCAAAGCGAGACTGATCCGACAAGTTCGATGATCAACCCCCCGCGCACGCTGTTCTAGAGCCTAAAGTCACCCGGAGACACCAACGATCCGGTAGGACGTCGCGTTGGCCACGAAAAGGGTTGCGGCGCTTGAGCAGCGGCTGGTATCCAATCAGCCTGCACCACCCCGGCAGGCTTGGCGATCACTGCGACGGCGGCCTTTGGGCTTTCAGTCCTGGTTATCGCCGCTGCCGATCAGCAATCCAGCTCACATCGTATCGGGGCAATGTCGGGGCATCACGAATACCGCGATCCTTGGCCGACAAGACTGCGAGATGTCCTCGGATACCGAGTGCATCGCAGCCGGTTTCCCAGTTCGCACACCAGATCCCCAACGCGACGGGCGCGTAGAACCGCGAATTGGTGGTAGCGCAGAAATCGAATCGCGCCACCATCTCCTCGGTGCCGACCCGCTTCGTCACCGCTGCGCAGCGAGTGGTCTGGCCGTTGTAGGACGAGGGTGACCACTGACAGATCTCGTAACAGCGCCCAAACGACGCGAACGGGGGGACATCGACCGCGAGCGGCCTTTGGAAGTACGGATCGGCGAAAAACAATGCCGACAAAGGTAGGCGGCGGTGCTGTACTCGCTCCATCACGCGAATGGCAAATGGCTCGAAATGTGATCGGTAACCCAGGGCGCAAACGCAGACGATGTGATCCTGGTCGGGATCGAATTGGTCGCCCAGGTGCTGCACGACGCTGCGGTGGTCGGCACCCGGGCCGATCCAGCAAGTGGCCACTCCCATCCGCGTGGCATGCAATACCACCTTTTGCAGACTCCGGCCGACATCGATGATCGCCAGGCGGTCGTAGTTTCGCGGCGCGACCGCGACGAAGAACTCGCGGGCGCCCACGCTCGGCCAGACCGTCAGCGGAGCCACGACGTGCTCGAGCCGAATTGGGCCAGTGCCCATCAGGCGATCGCGCCTCGTGTACTCCGCGGCTGTACGCACGAGCTCTTCCCGGTCGGCGGCACTCAGGTTTCGGGCCTGGAAGGACCGACATGAGCGTCGGGAGAGGATCAGGTCGAAGGTATCGACATCGTCTTTCCGACGCGGCCGCCGCTCGCGGGGCCGCACCCCCCATTTCACCGTGACTATGTCGAAGATCGCCGTGGCGAGCAGTAGCACTCCAATACCGAAAGGCATCCAGAACAGCACCACCCGCCAGGCTCCGAGCAGCCATCCGATTGCCGAGATGACCAGAAACGCTGCCGCGGCATTAAGCGTGATCAAGTACTGCAACCAGCCGGTGAACTGCAGCCGCAACTTCACGCGCCAGAACACGGAGTGCCTAAGTCGTTCGGTCGGGTACGTGCCGCCGTCGTGTCGCCGCGCTTCCGTCTCAGTCATCGTCGTCTCTCCGATTTCAGCCGCCGCCGCATTTTATGCAAGTGTATGCTTGCATAAAATGGCCGTCCAGCGGCCTAGCAACATTCGGAGCCAGATGCCCAAACGTATCGACGTGGACCGGCTGTTCGAGACGACGGTTACCGCCTTCGCAGATCACGGGTACCGTGCCACCACGACCCGGGCGATAGCCAAACAAGCCGGCATCAACGAGGTGACAGTGTTTCGCCGCTACGGCGGCAAAGCGGCGCTGATCAACGCGGCTCTGACACACGCGCTGGCCGGATCACCGTTCGCCCGACTATCGGTCACCGATGACGTCACGGCGGACCTCGTTGCACTAGTTCGCGCCTACGCCGAGACCACGCGGAAATATGGCGGTGCCGTCATGACCCTTCTCACCGAGGTGCCTAGCCACCCCGAATTACGCGAAGCCATGGCCGCGCTCATGCCAAATCTGCTCAAAGCGGCCAGAGTGATCGCGGCACATCAAGAAAGGGGACAGCTCGCGCCAGGCGACCCCATGCAGAAATTGGTGACGCTAATCGCACCGCTCATGATGTTCGGCGTGTGGGCACGAACCGGAACCCCACCGGTCGTCCCGGAATTCGACCCACGCGCCCTCGTCACCGGGTTTCTTGACGGGCATCGCTCCGACTAAAACGGGACACCCGTC
>CAYNLB010000079.1:3099-19080 GCA_964397935.1 uncultured Mycobacterium sp. | reverse complement strand
TACTCGTTGGAGCGACGAAACTGTTCGCCACCAATCGCCTCCGGAAGGTTTTATTCTCTCTGCCGCGGTCTCGTCCCAATAGGGCCATTCGACCTCAATTAGCGATACTGCTTCCGACGAAATTGCCACCCGCGCACCTTGCCGGACCCGGGAACACGACGGACGTCAGCACATCGAGGCCATGTCACCGAAACGCATCCAGCTACCGCCTTGTCAAGCCGGTTTCTTATGTATCGCGATATTCAGGTACGGCATGAATAGCCCCAAAGGCAGGTCTGGGCGTTGCCGTCGCAAAAGATTGGCGTAGCGGTGGTCGCGAGATAAGTGATAGTGCAGCCAGCGAACCCAATTCTGCTTCATCTGAAAGGTTTGTCGGTCGACCATGAAGTCAAGATCGGAGATAGGCCCCAATGCCAGTTCGATATCGTGATAGCTCACGCCGCGACCACGGCGAACGAGCTCCAGTTTGGCGTCCTCGGAGGAGGTGTCGAAGGCCGCCGCCCGGTATCTCGGCGTTTGCTTGAAGTACTCGAGCGCTATCTCGTCGGGCAGCCAGTGGAAAAACGGTAAGTCCCCGGTGTGATCATCGAACAGCCACAGACGATTAGGCGCCTCGATGATGCAAAGGACCCCGTCCTCGGCCAGCAGCTGCCACGCCGCTCGCAAACTACACTGGCGCTCGCCATGAGTCATGTGCTCCAACGATGCAAAGAAAATCACCAGATCGAAGCTGCCATGATCGAAGTGCGCGCCGATCTCCGTCGCATTCATGTGATGAAGCGTCGGTTCGTGAAGGCCGAATAAGCGCAACCTTTCGCGCGTCACCTCGATGGATTCCGGCAACACATCGATGCCGGTGACCTCGCTGCCCTGCTCGACCAAGGCCATGGTCGATGACCCCGTTCCACAGCCGATCTCGAATATCCGAGCCCCATTCAGACGTCGGAGCTCATTGAGCCACGGCACATATTCGTGCCGATCGTAGATCAGACGTCCAACGGTGTGCTCGTAAACTTCGTGACGGCCGATTTCCGAATCCCAATAGGCCTTATCTCCCCAGTTGTCCAGCAGGTGCGTTCGAAACCGGTCCAGCGTTGCCGGATCGAGTGCTACAAACCGTCGACGAAGATCTGCCGTGGTGCCCCGGTCGGCTCTCCTGACGATTCGGCGAGCCGCCTCTCGTGCGCGCTCCTTCGTCAACACCTGCGCCGCACGCGCTTTGCCGCCTGTGGAGTTCTGCACGTTGCTGTCTCCCCGTCGGTAGTGAGTGCGTGACAGCGGCTATCATCGCATTCGGCATGCGCCAGGTCGAAGCGTATTGCGCTCACGAACCCGCTGAGCCGCGGTGGTCATTCTGTCGGCAACCGCAGCGGAGGATGGCTGGTTTTTCGACCACGCAACTGGACCAGGCCCTCAACGACCACCGCAACTAGCAGGAACCCGCCGAGAACCGACAACTGACCGGGCATCGTGGCGGCGGAATATGCCGTCATTGCGGTGAAAGCGCCCAAGGAGGCCACCGCGCCCAGGACCGCCAGCAGCTTGGTCAATCGGGTGACGCGGAACCGCAGCACGGCAAGGTTGACCGCGGTGAAGATGAGCAGAAAGCCGGCCGACCCCATCAGACTGATGCCTTCTATGTGCACGGTGTTGACCACCACCAGCGTCCCGGCCATGGTGAGGAGCAGCCCGCCGACCGGCCGATCCCAGACCGGCTTGGCCAGACTGGGCGGCAGTTCACCGTTGCAGGCCATCAAGTAGGTGAATTTTCCTGTCCCGTAGAGGGTCGCATTGATAGCGCTCGCCGTGGAGATCACCGCGGCGATCCCGATCAGGATGAAACCGGCGGAGCCCAGGAATGGGCGCGCGGCGGCGGCCAGCGCGTAGTCGCGATCCCGGTCGATCTGCGCGGCGCTGAGGTTTCCGACGGCGACGAAAGCAACAAGCACGTACAAGAAGATCACCACGCCGATCGAGATCAGGTAGGCCAGCGGCAGACTGCGCCGTGGGTCTTTTGCGTCCTCGGCGGCGTTGGCTATCAACTCGAAGCCCTCATACCCCAGGAAGATCAATGCGCCGGCATAGACGACGACCCCCATCGACGGGTAGTGGGCGGGCGAGACGCGGTCGCCGTGCACGAAGGCCAGCCCCGCGACGCAGAACAGCATCAGGATGGCGAGCTTGCCGTAGACCAATACGGCCTCGGTGCGCCCGACGATGCGCGCACCTGCGAGGTTGAGTGCCGTGAAGGCCAACACGACCCCGCTGGCCAGGACGCGGCGCCACGGCCCGGTGGGATCGGCGCCCAGCAGCGCGGCGCCGTAGCTGCCGAAGGCGACGGCGTACAGGCCAAGCATCACGAAATAGCTCAGCCATAACAGCACATTCAGCGGCCCGCCGATGGCGGTGCCGAAGCACTTGTCCAGAAAGAACGCGGTGCCGCCGCGGCTGCGGATGCGAACCGACAGCAGCGCATACGACCGACCGGTCAGCGCGGCGATCGCCCCGCCGGCGAGGAATGAGAGATAGGCACCCGCGCCGGCGATCTGCACGGTCAACCCCAGAACCGAGAAGATGCCGCCGCCGACCATGCCGCCGATACCGATGGAAACCAGTTCGGCAGTCCCGAGTTCACCGGCCGGGCGCTGCTCGGTCATCGCGTGATGGTCCATCGCTCAGCGACGTTCGCTGCCGTCGGTTCAGATGCAAGGGGCGGCACCCGCCAACAATAAGGCGCTTGCCGGCGAAAGGCGTCGCTGGGCGGAAGTGGCGCCTGAGTCTGGTTGTCAAGCAGTCGATTGCCCGTTCCCGGGCGGGTCCGTCTCTCGCCCCGGCTTCCAGCCGACGTACGTCAGGTACAGCCCCGCCGCGGCGAGGCAGAGGAACAACACCCATATCACCACGGTAGCCTCCGAGCCGTAGATGGCCTTGCCCGCGGCGTCATAGGCTCGTGGAACCGTCAGCAGCAGCACCCCACGTATCGCGAGAAACCAGCCCAGGGCGGATACGATGATCGCCGCAAGGCTTCGCCAGTATTGGTGAAACGCGATGATGATCAGCCCAGACATCAAGAGTATGGCTCCGAAGAGCCACGCCCACATGGGATTTGAATCGAACTCGGTAAACAGTGTTCGCATGTACGAACCGCGCACGGCGACCGTGGTGGGCACGATCGTGAAGAACGGTCCCAACGCGCGGGCGAACATGCGGGTGCGGATCTGCGACTGCCCCGATGTGCTCATTGCACTACCTCCGTACTCATTAACGGGTCATGCCGATCACGCCCGGCACCACCCGCGCGACGACTGCCTGCCAGAAATAACCTAGGCCACGTGCTGGTACCAGACGAACCGGTCGGTGCCGCGGTTACCGGCGCGAATCAGGCGGCCGCACGGCACTTCCTGAACGAGTGTCGTAAGCGCGCACTGCGTGTTCGGCACAGCGCGCCGGGATCGCGGTCGCGAGAGCTGCTGTGAGAGCGGCCGGGCAACAGGTCGTGATGATTTGATCGGTGCGGGCGGGTGTTGCCCGATATTCGGTTGTCATACCGACCCCGTCGATGGCCGCTGATGGTCAGGACCCTATGCCGCCGTTGGCGGACGGAGACGGTCTTCTTGCGCCGGTAGCTACGCTCGCACCAGACAACAAGGAGATGAGGCCGTGGAAGCACGCGATCAGGTATTGATCACCGCCACCGAGCTGGCCGCAATGATCCAAGCCGGTGATCCGGTGACCGTACTCGACGTGCGTTGGCGGATCGATGAGCCCGACGGGCGCGGGGCCTACCTGCAGGGCCACCTTCCGGGCGCGGTGTATGTGTCACTCGAGGACGAACTCAGCGATCACGCGATCACCGGTCGCGGCCGTCACCCGCTGCCGTCGGGCCGCGACCTGCAGGCCGCCGCACGCAGCTGGGGAGTCCAGCCGAACGTGCCGATCGTGGTCTACGACGACTGGAACCGGGCCGGTTCCGCCCGAGCGTGGTGGGTGCTGACCGCGGCCGGACTGGCGAACGTACGTATTCTGGACGGCGGTTTGGCCGCCTGGCGGTCAGCCGGACACAGCCTGGAGTCCGGCCCGGTCCACTCCGAGCACGGGACCGTCACTGTGCCGCGAACTGATTTATACGCGGGAAGCCGACCGACGTTGACGGCGGAGCAAGCCGGCGCAGGTGCTGCCACGCTACTCGATTCCCGTACACCGGAACGCTTTCGCGGCGAAATTGAACCCCTCGATCCCGTCGCCGGCCACATTCCCGGCGCAAAGAACCTGCCAAGTGGCACGGTCCTGGCGGCCGACGGCACGTTCCTAGGCGATCACGGTTTGTCCGGATTACTGTCCGATCGCGGCATCGATCACGGCAGCGGTATCGGCGTCTACTGCGGCTCGGGCGTCACCGCGGCCGTCACCATCGCGGCGCTCGCTGCGGCGGGTCGGGTGGCAGCGTTGTATCCGGGGTCATGGTCTGAGTGGAGTTCGGATCCGGCCCGCCCCGTCGGCCGCGGCCCCGAATAGCAGAGCCGCCCGCCGATCGGATTGGCACGATCAGGAGCCACCCGGGGACTTGGGCTTGTGCCGCGGGCAGTAATACACGGTGGCCCCGCTGACGAACAACTCGGCTTGCGCCTCGCTCAGGTCGTGTTTCGTCAGCTCTTGCACCGCATCGGCATGCGTGAAGCCCGCGTCGAGGTCTTGGCACATCAAATGCGCCACCTTCGCCGCCTGGTCGGGGCCACCAAGGTTGAGGCCGTGCGCTACCAGATAGTTGTTGAATTCCACAGCGGTTTGGTCGGCATGGGCCATGGCTCCGGGGACGAGCATCGCCATCAGTAGTGCGCCGAACGCGCACGCAGACAACTTCTTCGCCAGTGCGCCGATCATCCTCATAGCTTCACACCAACACCGCGTCAATGCGAGGGACCCAAGTAACACATCCGAGGTCGTGGACGGCAATTTCATTCCCGTTCATTCCCGGTAAGCGCGCTGCAACCAAAAGCCCACCAGAAAGTCACCAAAGCCACGCAACCACCGCGCCACCAGGTGTTGAAGCAGCTAGTCTCAGCGGCGTTGTCGCTGCCATTCGCGGCCGGCGTAAAGGAGCCAGCATCATGCTCGAGGTGATTGAAAAAGCGCCTTGCGGAGAGGCCATCGGAGCGCCATTGCTTTTCGTCCACGGTGCCTGGCACGGCGCCTGGTGCTGGGCTGAGCATTTCCTGGACTTCTTCGCGAACAAGGGGTATCGGTCGCTGGCCGTGAGCCTTCGCGGCCATGGGAAAAGCCCGGCACCAAAACCCATGCAGTTCTGTTCGATGACCGACCTTGTCGAGGATGTCGATTTCGTGGCCAGGAGCCTGCCCCGGCGACCGATCGTCATCGGTCACTCCATGGGCGGCTTCGTCGTACAAAAATACCTGGAGTCGCACGATGCTCCGGCCGCCGTACTGCTCGCCTCCGTGCCTACGCGCGGTATCAGCGGATTCCTGTTGCGCAGGTTCAGGATGCATCCGTGGTTGTTCGTAAGGAATTTGGCGATAACCAAGTCGTTGCGCGCTATCGGTGGGACGCCAACTTTGGCCCGCGAAGCCTTCTTCTCCAGGTTCACGCCCGAAGCTGACGTGGCGCGCTACACCACGCGTCTCGACGAAGAGTATCTGGGAAAACACGTGCTCGGCATGTTGATGCTCGACCTGCCCAAGCCTGACCGCGTGAGCACCCCGCTGCTGATTTTGGGGGCCGAAAACGACGGTTGCTTCACCTTGCAAGAAGTCCATGCGACCGCAGCGGCGTATCACACCGAAGCCGAAATATTCCCGAAAATGGGCCACGACATGATGCTCGAACCGGGGTGGGAGACCGTGGCCGAGCGGATCCATGGATGGCTCCAAACGAACCCCGCGGCAAGGTGAGTGGCCGCAGCGGGCGCCGCTAAACCACGCTGCACTCACCCGTCCCCCGCTGAAGCCTTGATACCGGCGATGATGACGTCGAGTCCCGCCCGGAAACGATTGGCCGCCTGTCGCTTGCCGCCCAGCCCGGGGTGCGCCTCCTGCAGGCTCACCGACCCCAGTAGGTAGGTGTACAGCACCGAGTGAGAGGCCATCGCAACGGCTTTCGTGATCCCCGCTTCGGCAAGCAGGGAGCGGCTGAGTCTATCCAGTCGGCGGGCCGATTCACCGCCGCCGCTGGTCTGCAACATGTTCGCAATGCCGGGCACGGCGAGGAGCACTTCACGCGCGGCACAGTACAGCTCGGCCAGCCGGACGTCCCACGGCCCGGGGCCGGGAACCGGAACCTCGGCCAGCACCGACTCCGCGAGCAGGTCCAGGGCGGCCTGCTTCCCCGGGACGTGGTAGTACACCGACGGCACCGCCGCGCCGAGCTCGGCCGCCAGCTCCCGCATCGTCACCCCCTGCACGCCGACGCGTCGGGCCAGGCCGTGCAGGGATGCCAGCACCCGAGCGCGGTCGAGTTCGCCATAGGGCCGCCGGACCGCGACCGTCATTGCGGCCCCCCTTCACTCGCGGTGGCCGACAGGTCCAGGCCAGATTCGAGCACTGTTAGAATCTACCCGGCATGAACGATCCCGGGAAGACCGCGCAATGACAGGCCGGCTTGACGGCAAGGTCGCGATCATCACCGGAGCGAGCACCGGCCTGGGGCCCGTGCTGGGCTCGCTGTTCGTCGCAGAAGGCGCCAAGGCGTTGCTGGCGGCGCGACGCGAAGAACTGGTCCGCGATGCCGCGCATGCGGCCGGCCCGGGCGCCATCGCGATGCGCGCGGACGTGACCGACGAGAACGACGTCGCCGCCATGGTGTCGCGAGCGGTCGACGAGTTCGGCCATGTCGACATCTTGTGCAACAACGCCGCCGCCCCCGGGCAGGACCGCTGGATCTGGGAGCAGACGCTGGACAACTGGAATGCCACCATCGCCATCGATCTCACCGCGGCGATGCTGTGCACCCGCGAAGTGCTCAACCAGTCGATGCTGCAGCGCCGCCGCGGTGTCATCCTGAACTTCTCCTCAACGGCGAGCTACTCCGGCATGGCCCGCAAGACCCACTACGTCACCGCCAAGGCCGCACTTCGGGCGTTCACCAAGACCGTCGCGCTGGAGGTCGGGCCCTACGGCATCCGGTGCAATTGCATTGTCCCCGGAGCGATCGACACCGAGCTGTGGCGCAACTGGGTGCAACGCACCGCCGACGAACACGGGACCGACTTCGCGACCCAGCGCGCGAAGTCCTTGAAAAACGTAGCATTGCAAGATATTTCCTCACCCCAGGACGTTGCCAACCTGGTGTTGTTCCTGGCCAGCGACCAAAGCCGAACTATCACGGGCCAATCGATCCCCATCGATGCCGGAGGGTACATGCAGGGATGACCACTCGTCGCGCAAAGCTGTCGGTCGCCACACCCGTGGTGACGATGTTGCCCCATACCAGTGCCGACTGGGAGAAACGCGCCTCCATCGAGGAACTCGCCCATATCGCCGAATCGGCTGACGTACTCGGCTACCACCACCTGACCTGCAGCGAACACATTGCGCTGCCCGCAGCCGAGAAGGCTCGCCGCGGCGCCCGCTATTGGGATCCGCTGGCCACCTTCGGATACCTGGCCGCCCGCACCAAACGAATCCGGCTGGCCACCCATGTGTTGGTGCTGCCCTATCACCATCCGCTCGAGATCGCCAAGCGTTACGGCACCTTGGACAAGATCAGCAACGGCAGACTGATCCTCGGCGTCGGCGTCGGCAGTCTCAAAGAAGAGTTCGACCTCATCGGCGCGCCGTTCGATGACCGCGGACGCCGCAGCGACGACGCACTGCGGGCCCTGCGCGCCTCGCTGTCAGACCCCGAACCCGCATACCACGGCGACTTCTATTCATTCAGTGGCATGGTCGTCGATCCATGCGCAGTCCAGGACCCCGTCCCCATCTGGGTCGGCGGGCGCACCCTGCGATCGTTGCGCCGGGCCGCAACCCTGGCCGACGGCTGGGCCCCCTTCAATGTGAGCCTGCGGCAAGTGCGGGACTGGTTGGGCCGCTTCGACCTTCGGCCCGGCTTCGAGGTCGTTGTGCCACCGCCGACGCCGCTGGACCCGATCAACGAACCGGGACGCACCCACGACATCCTCGGCGAGGCGGCCGCACACGGTGCCACCATCGTCAGCGCCATCTTCGGCCACACCTCGTTGCAGCATTACCTGGACAACCTGCGGGCGCTCGCCGAGTTGCATCCGCCCGCTACCGGAGGCGCCGCGTGATACGGGTCAAGGCAGGAATTTTCAGCCTCACCGCGCCGGCGCCGGCCGGGGACGACGGCAGTTACCTGCGCTGGCACCTGCTGGATCACATGCCGGAGCAATACCAGCTGCCCGGTATCGTGCACGGGTTGCGCTGGATAGCGGACGGCGAATGCGTCGACCATCGCCTGGCGGCACGCGGACCGCTGGGGGAGGTCGGCAACGCGGTGCACTACCTGGTCAGCGACCCCGTCGAAGAGACCCTGGACGACTTTGTCGCGCTCGGCCGTGCGCTGCGCGAGAACGGCCGGTTTCCCGTCACCAGGCCGTTGCTGCAGATCGCCGGGCTACGCCTGCTGCAGTGGCATTCTTCGCCACACGCGCTCGTCTCGGCCGAGGTGGTGCCGTTCCGACCGCATCGCGGGATCGTGCTGATCGTCGAAGAACCCACTGATGGCCGCCCGGACGAATGGCTGCAATGGCTGCACGCCGAACATTATCCGGCATTGCTTGCCACACCGGGCACGGCCGGCGCCTGGACATTCGGCTCGAGCACCGGGTGGGACCGGCTGCCCCGGGGATGGCGAACAGACCACCAGTACATCACCGTCATCTACCTGGACGCCGACCCGCTGGCCGTCACCGCCGCCCTGGCCGCCCTCATCGAAGAGCGGTGGCGATCGGATGTGGTGCTTCCCGTCTTCGCCGGGCCGCTGCGAAGCATGATCGCCTGGGAAGCCTGGCGCTGAACCGGGAATCGATCCTAGGGTTCGGCATCGGCCCGCTGCGCCGATACCGCGGTGGCAACCGCCTGCAGTAGCCGGGCTAGTTTTTCGGCGCTGTCGATCGTGCGGTCGCCGGCGACGAGCCGGGTGAACACGCCGGCGATGAAGGTGTTGACGGCCGTGGTCTGCGCTGCGACCAGCGCGGGGTCGTTGCTGTCCGGCTGCAGGTGGGCGATGGCGTCACGGGCCATGGCGTTGATCCGGGCGACGAAAACTTGTGATGTCTCGGCCAGATCGGGATCACGCGATGCCCCTAAAAGCAGTTCGTGCCGCGCCCTGTTCAGCATGAGCCCGGGCCCCCGCGCTTGCATCATGGTGAGCTCGGCCAGGTGCGCAAAGGGCGACCGCGGATCGAGCGGCCGATCGATCACCGACTGCAGGTTGGCGACATCGATTTCGGCGACGCGCTTTCCGACCCCGCGCACGAGTGCGGCCCGGGTGCGGTAGTAGTACGACGTGGTGCCTTCGGGGACCCCTGCGTAGCGGTCGACCTGCCCGTGGGTCAACCCGCGGGAGCCGTGCTCGGCCAGCACTTGTATTGCCGCGTCGCACAGTTGGCGGCGGCGTTCGTCGCCGTCGCGTTTCCGTGGTGTGGTGATGGCCATGGGTCAGCGCAGAATCGTTCCGCCGTCGATGTTGATGACCTGACCGTTGATCCAGGCGCCCTCCTCCGAGCAGAGAAAAGCGACCAACGACGCGATGTCATCGGGATCGCCGACACGCGTTCCGCGGATACGTTTGAGCGCCGCAGCCTGTAGATCCGGCCACTGGGGAACGGACCGAATGGCGTCGGTCGCGGTGAACCCCGGCGCGACCGCGTTACACCGGATACCTTCCTTTCCCCACCGTGACGCGACATGCCTTGTGAGCGCGCCGATCCCGGCTTTCGCCGTCGCATAGGCCGGTCGTGCTGGCTCGCCCTGAAACGCCGCCGCCGAGGACATGTTGACGATCGCTCCGCCGCCGCGCCCGAGCATCGCCGGGATGGTGTATTTCATCGCGGCCAGGTAGCCGCGAAGGCTCACCGCCATCACGCGATCCCACACCTCGAACTCGATGTCGACCACGTCGGTGTCGGCCCGGATGGTGGCCATATCGGCGCCGACGTTGAACAAGATGTCGACTCCGTCATATCCCGTGACGGCCGCCTGTATCAGGTCGGCGACCGACCCGGGATCGGCGAGATCGAATTCGACGTGAACCGCCGTCCCGCCGGTCGCGACGATACGCGCGGCCGTCTGCTGCGCGGCCTCGACGGCGACATCGCCGATGACCACGCGGCACCCTTCCGCGCCGAGCCGGACTGCCGTCGCCGCGCCGATTCCGGTGGCGCCGCCCACTACCACGGCAACCCGTTCCGCCAGACCGCGCAGCCCCATCAATGACCCTCTCCGGACATTCTGCCTGAAGATATTGACTTCACCTCTAGAACTGTAGAGGATCACCCCTACGGTTCCAGAAGATCGCCAGAAGGGACATTCATGGCGGGGATTCATCGCGAGCGTCCCGGAGCCGCCGACCTCGCTGCGGCAACCGACGCGCCCGCCATCCCCCTGGGCGACCACATCTGGATGTCACCCGGCGTCTCCAACGCCTACGCGGTAGCCACCGGCGACGGGCGAGTGATCGTCAACGCCGGGCTGGTATTCGAAGGCCCGTTGCACCGCACCGCCTTCGGCGATGTGGCCGGCCCCACACGGGCCATCCTCATCACCCAGGGGCACGCCGATCATTGGGGAGGCGTGAATTCACTCCGCGACACACAGACCGAAGTGGTGATGCACCGCAACTACCGATACTGGCGTGACGACAACGAACGTCTCATGGGCTACCGGGTGCCCAAGACGTCGTTTGCCTTCCAGAAGTTCTCCGACGCCGTGATGGCGCATTTCAAGACCATCGATCCGGCCACGATCGACTTCTCGTTCCCCGAACCGGCCACGACCTTCGACCGCCGCCACGAGATGACGGTGGGCGGGCGTCGCTTCGAGCTGGCGTGGACACCGGGCGGCGAAACCACCGACGCGATGGTGGTATGGCTGCCCGAGGGTCGAATCTTGTTCAGCGGCAATCTGTTCGGTCCGCTGTTCGGCCACGTGCCGAATCTGATGACCATCCGCGGCGACCGGTACCGCGACCCCATTCTCTACATCGAGTCGCTGAACACCGTACTGGCATACCGACCGCAGCGACTGATCACCGGCCACTTCGCTCCCATCGAGGGCGCCGATCGCATCGCCGAGGAAGTCACCGCGATGCGCGATGCGATGCAGGCCGTGCACGACCGCACCGTCGAGATGATGAATTCCGGAGTTGACGTCTACACCGCGATGCGCGACGTCAGGGTGCCCGAGGGTCTCGATGTCGGCGAAGGCTACGGCAAGACGTCCTGGAATGTGCGCGCCATCTGGGAGATGTATGCCGGGTGGTTCCACCACCGCTCCACTACCGAGCTCTATGGTGTGGCACCGGCGTCCGTGGCCGCGGACGTCGTTCGGGCCGCCGGCGCCGACGCGCTCGTCGAGGCGGCCCGCACCCACCTGGCGGGTGGGCGGCCGGTGCAGGCGCTGCACCTCACCGATGTCGTGCTCGCCGCCGACCCGGCACACCCGGCGGCGCGCGTGGTGGCCGCCGACGCCCACGAAGCGCTGCTGGGCGGCACCGAAAATTTCTGGGAAAAAGCCTGGCTCACCAAATCCATCAACGAATTGAGGGCACCTTGAATACCGTCAATTTCGACTTCACCGGCGCCAATGTGCTGGTGACCGGTGGCACCAGCGGCATCGGCAGCGCGATTGCCACCGGTTTCGCCACAGCCGGCGCCGCGGTGACGGTGACCGGTACCCGCGGATCGGCCGCGGACTATCCCGAGACGGATCTGGGACCATTCGCCTACCGCCAGTGCCACATCCAAGAACCCGAGTCCGTCGACGCTCTGGCGGACTCACTCGGTGCGCTGGACATCCTGGTCAACAATGCGGGCGGCCCCTACCCCGCGGGCGACGAATACGACCCGGATGGCTACATCGCCTCGGTGACACAGAACATGTTCGGACCCATGCGGCTGACCATGCGCTGCCATGACCTCCTCAAGTCGAGCAAGACCCCCGGCGGCGCGAGCGTCGTCAACGTTGTCTCGATGTCCGCCTTCCGCTCGGCGATCTTCGTCCCCGGGTACGCCTCGTCGAAGATGGGCCTGCTCGCATTGACGATGAACCTCTCGCGCCGGTGGGCCAACGACGGGGTCCGCGTCAACGCCATCGCGCCGGGGCTCATCGACACGCGAATGACGCACCCCGCCATGAACATCCCCGAGGTCATGGATGTCGAGATCGGCTTCCACACACCGCTGGGCAGACCCGGCACGCCCCAGGACTGCGTCGGTGCGGCGCTGTTCCTGTGCACCGACGCCGCGTCGTACATCACCGGCAGCACCATTGCCGTCGACGGCGGATACCTGACGGTATAGCCATGAACGACGCGAATGAATTCGCCAACATCGCAACCCCGGACGACGTCCTCGAGCTCGCCGCGCAACGCACCGGCCTCACCGACATCGACTCCGACTCCTGGCGTGCGGGACTGCAACTCATCCTCGACGACGTCAACGGCTCACCGGCATTCACGCCGTTCGGCCGCGAACGGATCCTCGACGATGCCGTCAACGCGTTGGGCCGGCGCCTGCAGGTCCACGCCTACCTCCAGACCCACCCCGAAGTCCTCGAAGCACCCGTCGAGCGGCCGCTCGTCGTGCTCGGCATGCCCCGCACCGGCACCACGGTCATCAGCTACCTGCTCGACCAGGACCCGGCACGCCGATCGCTCCTCCACTGGCAGTGCGTACACCCGATACCGCCGGCCACCACCGAGACGCTGCGCACCGATCCGCGGTGCCTGAACCTGCTGACGGAACAGCGCAAGATCCTCGAATTCGTCAAGCAGGCAAACATGCCGCTGCCGCACTGGGAAGACGCCGACGGGCCCACCGAGGACATGTTCATCCACAACCAGGACTTCAAAGGCCTGTCCTGGGATTCATTCCTGTCCACCTCGCGCTACGCCGAATGGCTCTTCCATGAGGCCGACATGACCAGCACCTACGAGTACCAGAAACGCTACCTGCAGGTGCTGCAGTCCACCGCACCGGGAACGTGGAGCCTGAAGATGCCCTCGCATTCGGTGCACATCGAGGCGTTGCTCAAGGTGTTCCCCGACGCCCGGCTCATCTGGGCCCACCGCGACCCCTACAAGGCCACCGGATCGCTGTGCAACCTGTGGAAGCTACCCAAGGGCATGGTGATGCACCCCGACGCCATCGACCTGAAAGCCATGGGGCGCAACGCCATGGCGCAAATGCAGCACCACGTCGAGCGGCCCCTGCGGGCGCGGGAGCGCATCGGCGACGAGCGCTTCTTCGACATGTACTACCACGAGATGATGCGCGACCCGATCGGCGTCATGCGCCGCATCTACGAGTGGGCGGACGAGCCGCTCACCGCCGAAACCGAGGCGCGGATGCGAAGGTGGCTCGCCGAGCACCCACAGGATCTTTTCGCGCTCAAC
Source organism: uncultured Mycobacterium sp. (assembly GCA_964397935.1). Lineage (GTDB taxonomy): Bacteria > Actinomycetota > Actinomycetes > Mycobacteriales > Mycobacteriaceae > Mycobacterium. Next base: position 5,490 of record CAYNLB010000079.1, on the reverse strand, counting down.
GCCTACAGCCTCGACCAATACGGGCTGACCGTCGAGCAACTCGAGCCAATCTTCGCCGAGTACCTCGACACCTTCGACATCGAACTCGAAGGCACAGTGTGAACCCCGCCGACTGGTATCCCGTCGGACATGTGGTTGCCGGCATCGACACCGCCGCAGCACGATACCGCCTGGAAGCGCGCTCTCCGCAGCGACGCTTTCCGCCTTCGCCTACCACACCGACGATCGCGCGCTGTTCCCCGACCGGCCGGGTTTCCTGAAATCCATGGCGGCCCTATCCAATACCGCAAGGAGCACGTCATGAAGGTCTCACTGGTGACCGGCCCGGGCACGGCGGAGGTCGTGGACACCGACCGCCCCCGAATCGGCCCGAACGATGTGCTGGTCAGAATGCGCGCCTGCGGCATCTGCGGCTCCGACGCGTTCTACATCGCCATCGGCGGGATCCCACCGCGTCAGGGACACATGCCGCTCGGACACGAGCCCGCCGGGGAAATCGCCGAGGTCGGCGCCGCCGTGTCCGGCATTGCCGTCGGCGATCACGTGGTCGTCAACCCCATGGCCGCCTCCAGCGGCATCATCGGCAACGGCGGGGCCACCGGGGCCCTCGCCGACTATTTGCTGATCGAGAACGCCATCCGCGGAACCAGCGTGGAAGTCATCCCCGACCACGTCCCGTGGGAGGTTGCCGCGCTGAATGAACCGATGGCCGTCGCGCGCCACGGCGCCAACCGCTGCAAACCGAAACCCTCGGACAAGGTAGTCATCTTCGGGGCCGGACCGATCGGGCTGGGCGCGACGCTGGCCTTCAAATCCCTTGGGGCGAGCCATGTCGTGGTCGCCGATCTGATTCCGTCCCGGCTGGACAAGGCGCTGCGGGTCGGTGCCGACGCCGTCGTGAGCTCCGCTGACGAGGATGTCGTGCGAAGGCTCGTCGAACTGCACGGCGAGGGCGAAGCCGGAATTTCTGGGTTGCCCGGCCGCGCCGGTACCGACATCTACTTCGACGCCGCGGGCGTGCCCGCCGTCGTGAACACCGCGCTCGCTGCCGCCAAGAAGGGCGCCACCCTGGGCATCGTCGGCGTCCACAAAGAACCGGTCCCCGTCGATTTCATCAACGTCATGAGCAACGAGATCACCGTCGTCGGATCCATGGGATACCCCGACGAGATCTTCCAGGTGACCGAGGATCTCGCGGCGAACTGGCAAAAGTACGCGGTGATCGTCAGTCACACCATCCCGTTCGCCGACCTCGGCACGGCTCTCGAACTGGCGAGCACACCCGGCGCCGCGGACAAGGTCGTGGTCACCTTCCCCTGACGGTGCGGGTGGTTGTCTAACCGCGATGGACTCTGAGATGCTGGCAGCTTGGACATCTTCGCAGAATGGCAAAACGGCAGTACGGAACTGCGTTGGCGCTCGGTCAGAGCCGCCAACGACGGACGGGAAGTCGCGGTGTTCAGCCGCCGCTGCGGCACACCCGGGGCGCCCGCGCTGGTGCTGGTGCACGGCTTCCCGACTTCGAGCATCGACTATTACGCCCTGACCCGTGAACTGAGTGCGGACTTCGACATCCATGTCCTGGACTTTCCGGGCTACGGACTCTCCGACAAGCCACCCGAGCCGTACGTGTATTCGCTGTACGACGACGCACGCCTGCTCGTTCATGCCATCACCCAGGTGTGGGGCCTGACCGAATACCGCATGCTCACCCATGATCGCGGCAGCAGTGTCGGCATGATCGCGTTGAGCATGCTGGCAGCCGAACGACCGCCGGCACTTCCCGTCGACCTCATTTTGACCAACGCCAACATCTACCTTCCGCTCGCCAACCTCACCGCGTTCCAGACCGCACTGCTCGACCCGGCAACCGCGCGGGCGACGGCCGCGGCGACAACGCCGGAGATGCTGGCGGCCGGCATGGGGGCGGGCACCTTCATGCCACGGCGGACACTGGAAGACCCGGAAATCGCCGCCTTGGCGAAATGCTTTGCCCACAATGACGGGACACGCGTGCTGCCAGACACCATCCAATATCTCAATGAGCGCGCCGCAGACGAAAGCAGTTGGCTTGAAGCGCTTTCCAGGGCCCAGGTCAACACCACGGTGGTATGGGGACTGCACGACAGCATCGCGCCGCTGCGTGTCCCCAACCATGTCTGGCAGACGTATTTGAAGAACAAACCCGGCCGGAACCGCTACTGGGTGGTGCCGGGCGCCGATCACTACCTGCAGTGCGACGCCCCGGCGCAACTCGCGGAAATCGTTCGTCTGACGGCCCGAGGCGAGGACCTCGCCCTGCAGACGCTCGGCGACCAACCCGACGGCGCGGTGTTGGTGGATACCAGCGCGTCCTAGTTCGGCCGCCCTCGGGTGTCACGCTGGCGTGAC
>CAYNLB010000079.1:0-2999 GCA_964397935.1 uncultured Mycobacterium sp. | reverse complement strand
ACAACGGGTAAACGTGCCCAGCCGCGCACGCTCGCGGTGTGCGCGCGTTCGGCGTTGGCGTAGTCGACGTCCCACTCGGGCCAGCGTTTGAGCACCTCTTCCAAGGCCACTCGAGCCTCCATCCGGGCCAGCGCCGAGCCGAGGCAGAAATGCAGACCCTGTCCGAAACTGAGGTGGCTGCCTTGGCGATGGATGTCGAAGCGGTCCGGTTCGGCGAACCGGCGTTCGTCGCGGTTGGCGGAAGCGTTCAGCAGCAACATGAATGAGCCTTCCGGCACTACGCGGCCGTAGTGCTCGGCGTCGCGGGCGACATAGCGGGCCTGGACCGGTGACGGCGGTTCGTAGCGCAGTGCCTCCTCGACCGCGCCGGGGATCAGGGTGGGGTCGGCGACGAGCTCTCGGCGTTGGTCGGGGTGGTCCGACAGCAGCTGTCCCATGAAACCGATCAGCCGGGCGGTGGTTTCGTTCCCGGCGCCGGCGATCATGGCGGTGTAGGCGAGCACCTCGGTGCGCGACAGGGGGCGGCGAGTGCCGTCCGGCTCCTCGATCTCGGCCCGCAGCAGGTCGGTCATCAGGTCATCGGAGGGATGATGGGCCCGCCATTCGATGTACTCGGCGAACATGACGATGGAGTCCTGGAACAGGTTTGGGTTGACCTCACCGGGCTTGCGGCCCTTGACCATTTCGATGAACGTTCCGCTGCGATCCCGGATGTTGGCTTGATCGGCTTCCGGGATGCCCAGGAGATAGCCGATGGTCCGCATCGGCATCATCGCCCCGAGATCGGCGATGAAATCAAACCCGCCGGCACCGATCAGCGGGTCCAGCTCCCGGGCGCAGAAGCCACGCACCAGGGACTCCACGGCCAGCATGCGCCGGGGCGTGAAGACACGGGACAGCAGGCGGCGATGCAGATCGTGCAGGGGTGGGTCCTCGAACAACAGAATGCCTGGCGGCACTTCGATGTTGGCGAACAAGATGTCGGCGGTGGTCCCGCGGCCGGACCGGTAGGTCTCCCAGTTCGGCAGTTCGCGCGCGACGTCCTCGTACCGACTCAACGCGTAGAAGTTGTACTTCTCGTTGTAGTACAGCGGCGCTTCCGCGCGCATGCGTTTCCACACCGGATACGGGTCGTCGTCGATCTCGACATCGAAAGGGTCGTAGTACAACTCGACCGCGCTAGTGCCTGTCATCACCACTCCCTTCGGGGGATCGATTAGGTAGCCGCTGATTGGTGGAGCAAGTGCTTGGCCGCCAGGTGCGATGACGCACCGCGGGCGCTCAATCATTGCGGTGCAGGAAGCCGTGCAACGTTGCCTGGACGAGTTCGTCAACGATCACCTCCCTCGACGGCGGCTTGGCCCCGAAGTAGGTCGACCGCAGTGCGGCCATTCCGGCGATCATCGCCACCGTCGAATGGGCCGGTAGGTCCGGGTGGTCAGATCGCATGCCACGCAGGTTCATGCCCTCGCCGCTGATCTGGCCGAGCACCGTGAGCGCGCGCCTGACGTCGGCAATCCCGGTATCGGTCAATTCCTCCTCGCTGAGCGTCTCCGATCCCATCAGGGTCACCAGGAGGCCCTGGTGTTCCACGAACAGGTCGTAGAGCTGCCCGACGAAATGCCCGGCCAGTTCCTCCTCGCTCGTCTCCTCGGGGACGACCGACTGCCACGTCCGGCCGAATTCGTCGACGAAGCTGGTAAAGGGCAGGACGAGAGCCTCGCGAAACAGCGCCGCCTTCGAACCGAAATTGCGGAACAACAGATGTTCGGTGACACCGGCGGCCTCGGCGATCTCTCGCGTGGTGGTACTGCGGTACGCCTTGCGGGAGAACAACTCTCGCGCGGCATCGAGCAGAAGTCGGCGCGGCTCGCCACGCGGGCGCCGGGTGGCCGGCGCCGGCCGGCTTGCCGCGCTCCGCCTGTTGGTGACGCCTTGCTGGGGCACCGTCGTTCACTCTCCAACCGCATCCGATGGTTGACGAACTTTAGGATAGTGTGCACTATTCTAAAGCATCCCGCTCGTATGGAAAGGGGTTCGGACGTGGGCGCTGTCATCATGCTGGGCACGCTGTTCGGACTTATCATCCTGATCTTCGGGCTCGTGCTCCGCTTCGACCCGGAAGCACGGAATCGATGAGCGCCCAGATGACGCCCGTGATGCGGGCTGCCAGTGACTTCGCGCTTCTCGGGGGCATCGGGTTCACCGCGCTCGGCGTGTACCTGAGCGTTCGCCGGCGCCGCCTGCACCCACTCCTGCTGCTGTGCATCTCGGCGATGTCGTTCTCGTGGATCGAGGCGCCCTACGACTGGGCGATGTACGCGCAGTTCCCGCCGGCCATCCCCCGCATGCCGTCGTGGTGGCCGCTGAACGTGACGTGGGGCGGGCTACCCTTGTTCGTTCCCATCGGCTACATCTCCTACTTCGTGCTGCCCGCTGTGACGGGCACAGCGTTAGGGCGATGGCTGAGCGCACGGTTCGGGTGGCGCAGGCCTCCAACGTTGTTGGTGGTAGGTCTCGTCTTCGGCTTTTGCTGGGCGCTTTTCTTCAACGGGTTCCTGGGCGCCAAACTCGGCGTGTTCTATTACGGCCGGGTGATTCCCGGGCTGGCCATCCGCGAGGGGACGGTGCACCAGTACCCGCTGTACGACTCCCTCGCGATGGCCATCCAGATGATGGTTTTCACCTACCTGCTGGGGCGAACCGATTCCCAAGGACGCAATGTCATCGAGATGTGGGCCGATAAGAGATCCACCAGCCGCGTCCAATCGTCGGTGTTGTCCGTCGTCGCCGTCGTGGTCATCGGAAACCTGCTCTACGGAGCGGTTTTCGCGCCGCATCTGATTACCAAGCTGGGAGGGTGGGTGACCGCGGGGCCGACGGGCCAACTGTTCCCGGGCGTACCGAATCAACCCGAGTAGGGAGATCACATGGGCTACGAGAGCACCGCCGAGCCGATCAAGATCGGCTACCTGATGGATTTTCTGCTCCCGGAGGGC
>CAYNLB010000078.1:0-21765 GCA_964397935.1 uncultured Mycobacterium sp. | reverse complement strand
ACGTAGAAGAAGTACCGGTGGGAGTTCTGGATGATCAGCGGAAGCTTGGTCTCGCCGGTGTAGTGCTCGCGGGGTTCGGGGACTGCACAGGCGCTGGGCGACTGCCACACCGTGCGGTAGTAGGCGCCGCGGTAGTAGTAGCAGGTTAGGCGGAAAAGCAGCAGGAACGGCAGCGTCAGCGCGGCGTACGGCAGCCACCATACATCAGGCAGGATCTGCGGCCAGAATTCGCTGGCCTCTTTGGCGCACCCGGTACTGACGCACGGTGAGTAGAACGGCGTCAGGTAGTGATACTTCGCGACGAAGTAGTTGTCCTGCAAGAACGCGCGCGCCGTCGCGTAGATGACGAATGCGGCGAAGCCAAGGTCGATCCGCAGTGGCGACATCCACCACCGGTCGGTCCGTAGCGTTCGTTGCGGGATGTCGGCGCGCGTGGGTGAAAAGACACCGGACGCAGGACGGTTCGCGGTGGGTGCGCTCATCTAGTGTTCCTCTTCGAACGGGCTGTCAGGACGAAGGGTACACAGAGGAAAACCCCCGTTTTGCGGCGGGCTTGGGTTGTCAGTACCTGTTGTGGCCCCCGACACCCTCGTCGTCGACATCACGCCAGAATTCGCTGTCGTATTCGGTGTCGGGAATGACGATCTTCTCGCCGGACTGCTGCACCGTGGCGCGCGCCAGGTCCAATTCGGAGACGTCGGTGTCGAGCAGCTCGACATCGCTCAGGATCCGGTCGGCGTCGATGACGATGCGCCGCATTGCCGGGCTGTCTCCGTACCGCGTCTTCAAGGAGCGCACGCACCGTCGCAGGCCGCCGATGAGGTCGTGGAGTTCGGCGAGTTCGGTCGTGCCACCAGGGCTCGTCAACAGATCTCCTCGGCAGACGGGTGTTCCGGATCACAGTACGCTCTCGATACTATCCACGGCGCGCTCCTGACATCGGAGAAGCCGGTAGCGAGCAAACGCTGCATGCCTGGTGGCACTTCGTTGCCCGAGCGCGACAGCGCTGCTGGTCCGGGTCCCTTACCGCAGGCCGCGCCGACGGCCGGGACCAGGGAAGTTGCCCGCTCGCCGGAGCCGGTGGGCCGCAAAGCGGAACACCTTGCGCGTCGACTGACCGCGACGCCATGCGATGGATCCGGCGGAGCCGAAGGCGCCCGCCGGATCCATCGGAGTTGCTGGGTGACTATCCGGAGATCATTTGGTGATCGCGATGCGCTGCGCCTGATTGCCCGCGTAGGCACCGGTGACACGCACCGTCAGCACGCCGGCGTCGTACGAAGCCGTGATGGCCTCGCCGGTGACGTGCGCCGGCAGCTGGAACGACCGGCGGAACGATCCATAACGGATTTCCCGGAGAGTGCGGCCGTCCTGCTCCTCGGCGTGCTCGTCGCGGTGTTCGCCATGGATCACCAGGCGGCCACGGTCGACCTCGACATTGACGTCTTTGTCCACATCAACACCGGGAAGTTCCAGGTGTACGACTGCGTCGTCGCCATCCTTGACGATCTCCGCGGCCGGCCGAAAGCTGCCGTTGGTCGGCTTGTACCAGTCGGTCGCCGCAGCGGGGCCGAAGAAGTCGCGGAACCACCGGTCGGTGTCCCAGGCCGGTCGCGACCACAGTGCGAGGTTGCTCATGGGGGTCTCCTTACGCTTCCTTGTGAATTAGCTGTGACCGGCGCGTTACCGGCCCGCTGTATCTACAAACATGAGCGGCCCAGGCTTAAGTTCCACCTAGGTGTTCGCCATCAGCGAACGAGTATTCACAAGCCTTCCTGTGAATTGTGAGATCCTCGTCATAGGACCGTCACATTGGGTGAAACCGCGGTAATTTCTGGCCGCTACGCTGAAAGCCATGGCTACAGACGGGATTTCGCGCGCGAACTGTGCGGTCCGTCACATCATCGTAGTCGGGCACGGCATGGTGGGTCACCGGTTCGTCGAGGCGCTCCGCGCCCGCGACACCGAGGGATTGTGGCACATCACGGTTTTCGCCGAGGAGGCCGACGCGGCGTATGACCGCGTCGGACTGACCGCCTACACCGAGAGTTGGGACCGAAAACTGCTGGCGCTGCCCGGCAACGACTACGCGGGTGACGACCGGGTTCGATTGGCGCTGAACAGCCGCGTCACGGAAATTGATCGCGCAACCAAGACGGTGGTCACCGCGGACGGTCAACGGCACGGCTACGACAGCTTGGTACTGGCCACCGGGTCCTACGCCTTCGTGCCCCCGGTGCCCGGCCACGACCTCCCGGCATGCCACGTCTACCGCACCCTCGATGACCTGGACGCCATCCGCACCGACGCCCAGCGCACGCTGGATGCCGGTCGCGCCCCCGCCGGCGTGGTGATCGGTGGCGGGCTGCTGGGGCTCGAGGCGGCTAATGCGCTGCGCCAGTTCGGGTTGCAGACACATGTTGTCGAGATGATGCCGCGGTTGATGGGGCAGCAGATCGACGAGGGCGGCGGCGCGTTACTGGCCAAGATGATTACCGACCTCGGCATCGCGGTACACGTTGGCACCCGTACTGAATCGATTGAAACCGTTGGCCATTCCGACGGTTCGTCAGCGGTGCGGGTGCGGCTGACCGACGGCTCGAACAGTGAGAAAGTCGTCGACGCCGGCCTGGTGATCTTCGCGGCCGGCATCCGGCCACGCGACGAACTGGCGCGGGCCGCGGGACTGGAGCTCGGCGATCGCGGTGGCGTACTAACTGACTTATCCTGCCGCACAAGCGATCCCGACATTTACGCGATCGGCGAGGTCGCCGCGATCGGGGGGCGATGCTACGGACTGGTGGGGCCCGGCTACACCTCCGCCGAGGTGGTGGCGGACCGGCTGCTGGACGGCGTCGCGGAGTTCGGTGAAGCGGACCTGTCGACAAAGCTGAAACTGCTGGGCGTCGACGTCGCCAGCTTCGGCGACGCGATGGGAACCACCGATGATTGTCTCGAGGTCGCCATCAACGACGCGGTGAAGCGGACATACGCCAAGCTGGTGCTGTCCGACGACGCAAAGACCCTGCTCGGCGGGGTGCTGGTGGGCGACGCCTCCGCATACGGGGTGCTGCGGCCGATGGTCGGCAGCGAGTTGCCCGGGGACCCGCTCGCGCTGATAGCGCCGGCCTCCTCCGGCGGCGGTGCCACCCTGGGCGTCGGTGCACTTCCGGACTCCGCGCAGATCTGCTCGTGCAACAACGTCACCAAGGGTGACCTGAAATGCGCGATCGCCGACGGCTGCGGCGACGTGCCCGCGCTCAAATCCTGCACGTCGGCCGGCACCTCATGTGGTTCTTGCGTGCCGCTGCTCAAGCAGTTGCTGGAAGCCGAGGGCGTGGAACAGTCCAAGGCGCTGTGTGAGCACTTCAGCCAGTCGCGGGCGGAGCTCTTCGAGATCATTTCCGCCACCGAGATCCGGACCTTCTCCGGCCTGCTGGAGCGCTTCGGTCGCGGAAAGGGTTGCGACATCTGCAAACCCGTGGTCGCATCGATCTTGGCGTCGACCGGCTCGGACCACATTCTGGACGGCGAGCAAGCCTCGCTGCAGGATTCCAACGACCACTTCCTGGCCAATATCCAAAAGAACGGCAGCTACTCGGTGGTGCCGCGCGTCCCCGGCGGTGACATCAAGCCCGAGCATCTGGTTCTGCTCGGCCAGATCGCCCAGGATTTCGGGCTTTACACCAAGATCACCGGCGGCCAGCGGATCGACCTGTTCGGCGCCCGGGTGGACCAGCTGCCGGAAATCTGGCGGCGGCTGGTCGAGGGCGGCATGGAATCCGGTCATGCCTACGGCAAAGCGGTGCGCACCGTGAAGAGTTGCGTGGGCAGCGATTGGTGCCGGTATGGTCAGCAGGATTCGGTGCAGCTGGCCATCGACCTGGAGTTGCGCTACCGCGGGCTGCGGGCGCCGCACAAGATCAAGTTGGGCGTATCGGGCTGCGCGCGTGAGTGCGCCGAGGCTCGCGCCAAGGACGTGGGGGTCATCGCCACCGAAAAGGGGTGGAACCTCTACGTCGGCGGCAATGGCGGCATGACTCCCAGGCACGCTCAGCTGCTGGCCAGCGACCTGGACACCGAGACGCTGGTCCGCTACATCGACCGGTTCCTGATGTACTACATCCGCACGGCCGACCGGCTGCAGCGCACCGCGCCGTGGGTGGAGTCGCTCGAGGGCGGTCTGGACCACGTGTGCGAGGTCGTGTGCGAAGACTCGCTGGGGCTGGCCGCCGAATTCGAGGCCGCAATGGAGCGGCATGTACAGAACTACAAGTGCGAATGGAAGGGCGTGCTGGAGGATCCGGACAAGCTGTCGCGCTTCGTCTCCTTCGTCAACGCCCCGGATGCCGTCGACTCGACCGTCACGTTCACCGAGCATGCCGGGCGCAAAATACCTGTGTCCATTGGCATGCCGCGGGTCCGGGTGGACGGTTCGTAGAGGAACTGGGAGCTGAGATGACACTTCTCAACGACGTTCAGGTATGGACGACCGCATGCCGCTACGACCGCCTCATCCCGGGCCGGGGCGTCGGTGTGCTACTCGATGACGGCACGCAGGCGGCGCTATTCCGGCTGGATGACGGCTCGGTGCGCGCGGTGGGCAATGTTGACCCGTTCTCCGGGGCCGCGGTGCTCTCGCGCGGGATTGTGGGTGACCGCGGAGGGCATCCCACCGTTCAATCGCCTCTGCTGAAGCAGGCTTTCTCACTCGAAGACGGTTGCTGCTTGGACGACCCGAACGTCTCGGTGCCGGTGTATCCGGTGCGCCGTACGGGCGACGGCGTCGTCCAGATCGCGCGGCCGGCCGACCTCACCGCGTGATATCGCCGACGAGGTAGCGCTGCATCGTCGGGCCGATCGCGTCGACGAGCGCGTCCACCGACATCGAATGCAGCGGTTCGGAGCGAACGCCGTAGCGCATGATGCCCAGGCCCACCAGCTGGGAGGCGCATAGCGAGGCCCGCATGGCGACCTGGTCGGCTCCCAGCATTCGCAGCAGTGGACCGAAAACCGGGCCGATGAACATGCTTTGCACGATTTCGGCGGTCTTGGCCATCCCCGTGGAGGCGATCGCACTGGCGGCGAAGGGACCACCACCGGCCGCGTCCCACGTGGTGATCAGCATGTGCAATGTTCGGCGGCCCACCTGATTGACCCCTCCGGTGACGATTCGGTCGATGAATTCCGGTGTGCCGAACGGCAAACGCAGCATCTTGGCGACCGGGTCAAGGAGCCCATGCGAAGGCTCGGCGCGACGGGGCATGCTGTCAGGATCGCCGCTAGGAGAACAAAGATCAAGCGTTGCCGCGCATCGGCGTGCCTCGCCAGCAGGGGCTTTACGCTGCGGAGTGCGGCAGTACCTTCGGACCACGAGGTCGCTGATGTGGCCTCGATCGGCGTGCGGCATGACGGGCGGCACGGGCCGGGACAGGCGGCATGGCCCGGCGGAATCGGTTCGCAACCAGCCGCGCCAACCCCGGGTGAGTGCCCAGGGGTTGGCTGATCAGGTCGGCGCCGCTGGCGCGCAGCCGTTCTTGGAACAGGCCTTCGGCCAGCAGATAGGAGGCGACTACGACACGCGCACCGTTGCGGTGAGCATGAAGCCTGGCCTCTTCGATGGTGTGTTGCAAGGGCTCATGCGGGTGCGGAGTTCGGGTGGCCGCGAACCCCAGGCTCACTCGTGATCCGGTCAGGGCCGACAACAGCGTTGCGGTGGTGTGCAGGTCGGTGCGCGCCCTGTGATCCGATGTTCCGGCCGCCGCGAGAACCACCGAATCGCCGGGACGCCAACCGCATTTCATCAACTGATCGCCAACGATCCGGGCGACCTGGCCGCTCGGCCCCAGCGCGGGGGTGACGATGACGTCCGGGTGTGCGCTGGCCGCCACGTGGGCGGGGAGGTCGGTGCGGACATGATATCCGCGGGACAGGAACGCCGGCACCATGATCGCGGGCCGGCCGGTGGCCTTCGCCTGCAACAGCATGTCGCTGGGCGTCGGTCCCAACACGTCGACGAACGCAATCTCCACCGTGCCGCCGAGAAGCGTGCCCACTTGGGCCGCAAGGTTTTCCACCATCGTGACGCCCGCCGGCCTGCGGGTGCCATGCGCCACCAGGATCAGGCCCATGGGGAACCAGGTGCTTCGTCAAGGGCGAGCCGGTAACCACGCTTGACCACCGTCGCGACAATGTTTCTGTCTCCCAGGGCCGTTCGCAGCCGGAGTACGGCCGTATCGACGGCGTGCGGGTCGTTGCTGTTGCCGGGCAGGACCCGCAGCAAGTCACCGCGTGCGACGACTTCGCCGGGTCGTTTCGCCAGTGCGCGCAATATCGCCATTCCAGAGGGCGACAACACCCTCATCGAGCCATCCACCAGCACGCAGGTTCCGCGGATATCGACCGCGTGGCCGGCGGCCTGCACGGTGCACGATCCGAGCAGCGGTAGCTCCTCGGCGATATGCCGGGCCAGGGCGCCCAGCCGCATTCTTTCCGGCGCTGACGTCGGTACGCCTTTTCGGATCAACGGTTTGGAGGTCACCGGGCCGACGCACATCGCGTGTACATCGGTGCGCAGCGCTTCCAGCAGTTGACCTTCGATAGCCAGTTCGCGGCTGCGCTCCAGCACCGCCGCCGCTGCCGGTGCCGACGTGAACGTGACCGCGTCGAATTGTCGTCCCGCAATCCCGGTCACAAGCTGATCGAAGGTTCCGCCCAACGAAGTCGGCTTCCATCGGTATACCCGGACAGGCACGACTTCGGCGCCCGCGAAACGCAACCCGCCGACAAATTCGGGGAACGGATCCCAAGCGTCGGCGGCGCCGTGCAGCTGCACGGCCACGTACATCCCCGATACGCCCGATTCGAGCAGGTATTCCAGGACTTCCTGAGAGGATTCCGATTCCGGAGACCATTCCTCGTGCAGCCCGGCGGCGCGCAGCGCGCCGGTCGCCTTGGGCCCGCGGGATACGATCCGGGCCGACGACAACGCCGCGAGGAGCTGGTTGACCAGACCCCAGCCCTCAGCGGCGGCCAACCAGCCGCGGAAGCCGATGCCGGTGTGCGCCACCAGGATATCGGGGGGCCGCGCGATCAGGGCTTCGGTGTTGGTCCGGAGTTCATCGTCGTCGGGCAGCGCGATCATGTTGATCGCGGGTGCACTACAGACCTCGGCGCCGTGGCGGCTCAGCAATGCGCACAGCTCTTCGGAGCGCCGCGCCGACGTCACCGCAATGCGATAACCGGTCAGCGGGGCAGAGTCTGGCTGGCCCATGTCACTTGTGTATGCCAATTAGATTTCGGCTGCATTACCTGGCAATTGCTGACGCATTGCCCTCGTTGCAACCCGGCTCACACTCGGGCGGGCTGGGAGTGAGCCGGGGACTCCGGCGCACCCGAGGCGTCCGCCAGGTGGCGACGCACATATCTCGCCCAGGTGATGGCAGCGGCGGCGATGTAGAACAACAGGAAGGCCCAATAGGCCAATGTGTCGGTGCCTGTGGTGACGTAGGACTGCCGCAGTGCCAGGTTGATGCCCACGCCACCGAGCGCCCCGAACGCCGCGACGAATCCGATCACCGCCCCCGAAGTGGCTTGCGACCAGCGGCAGCGCTCGGCTTCGGAGAAGCCGAGCCGGTGGCTGCGCGCGTCGAACACCGAGGGGATCATCTTGTATACCGATCCGTTGCCCAACCCGGCCAGGACGAACAGGGCCATGAAGCCGCAGATGTAGCCGATCATGGTGGCCGCGGTGGTTAGTCCGGGGTTCTGGTCATCGTGGGTGCTGACGGCGACCAGGAATGCGGTGACCAGCGCCATAGCGGCCAAAACCGCCAGGGTGACGCGACTGCCGCCGACGCGATCGGCCAGCCTGCCGCCATAGATCCGGGCCAGCGACCCCAACGCCGGCCCGATGAACGCGAACTCGGCGGCGTGCAGCGCGGCCTGCGGATGGCTTTGTCCGGCACCCAGGAAGTTGATCTGCAGCACCTGACCGAACGCGAACGAGAAACCGATCCAGGACCCGAAGGTGCCCAGGTAGAGCAGCGCGAGCAACCATGTGTCGCGCTCGGAGAGAATCGAGCGCAGGTGGCTCACGTCGTATTTGGCGTGCTCCAGGTTGTCCATGTAGTGCGCCGCGCCCAGGGCGACGGCCGTCAACAGGGCCAGGTAGAGTCCGCACACCCAGTACGGCTGGTGGGGGCCGGCCACGGCGATGACCAAGAGCCCCACCAACTGGATCATCGGCACCCCGAGGTTGCCGGCCCCCGCATTGAACCCGAGCGCGAAGCCCTTACGGCGATGGGGATAGAAGAAGTTCGTGTTGGTCATCGATGCCGCATAATTGGCACCGCCCATTCCGGTCAGCGCCGCGCACACCAGGTACGGCCATAGCGGCAGGCCGGGGTGGGCGAGCAGCCAGATGGTGCCGATGGTGGGCGCGATCAGCACCACGATCGAAAACACCGTCCAGTTGCGGCCGCCGAAGGTGGCGATGCCCAGCGAGTAGGGGATGCGCAGGCATGCCGCGACGAAGGTGGCGGTCGCGCCGAGTAAGAATTTGTCAGCCGCGGAAAAGCCGTAGACGTGCTGCGGCATGAACAGCGCCATGACCGGGAACAGGGTCCACACACCGAAGGCGATGTGGTCGCACGCGATGATCCAGAGCAGGTTACGGCGGGCGATCTTGTTGTTACCGGCCTCCCAGGCCGCGGTGTCTTCCGGGTTCCAATCCGTGATCAGGTGGTTGCGGCCCATCCGATCTTCACCTTTCCTCGACGGGGTTGTTTCCTGGGTGTGGCACGGCCCGGTGCCGTCATGTGGCGATGATGATGTCGCCGGAGCTTCGGAGACGCTCACATTCATCCGCCCGTCGGCGAAACCGTCTGGGCGCGTTGAGGTGTGGGGCAGGTGCCACCGGCGGGCGTGCTGATCACGCCTGTTATCACGCCTGTTGAGATGGCGTGCATCCGGTTTCCTCTCGTCGGGCCCACTGACCGGCGCATCCGGCTGCCGTCGAGCGCAGAAACATCCCGCTCAATCCGAGTGCCCGGGAAGAGCTGCTGATCTGGCTGTCGATGCCCTTATGGGCGGCTCCGAACGAAGAGGCATGCCCCGCCGTGTATTTCGATGCTCACATCAAGGTTGTGAGTCCGTCAACTTGATCCGGCCGATATCGCCTGTAAGTTGAATACCAGTTGTCTGGTAAATCGCTGAATAGCAGCCACTTTGGCGAAGAGCGCAGGTCAAGCATGTTCCAGTTCGGGAGACTATCCGGGGTTTGACGGTGAAGATAATCGCACTAACCAGGTAGTTTTGGATGCCCATATGTGGATTTTTTTGTGAGCTGGAATACATTTCGTCGCGTGCGCAATTGTTGCCGCGGTAAGGATCCCGCTAGCACCACCACGGCTGCCAAATACGGTTGAGCACCGGGGAAGTCATGGTGTGGCCACTGGGTGGCGCAACCATCATGATGCAGGCCCGGGTGCAGACGGCAGACAATCGGTTCTGTTAGCTGCACGCAATCAGCTTGGGGCGCAAAAGGATGACGATCCCGGCTCGCCGTCCTGCAACGGGCCGTGGCTGCCTCCAGGGCTGGATGACTGGGCTACTGAAAGGACGGCGAGCCTGCGGCACCGGCATGCAGCGCGGCCCCGACCGGAGATCTGGGTCGTGCCCAGTGCAGTCGCACCGACTGACCGGGCCGCACCTGGGCGATTTTGTCGATGTCGTCGTCGATCACCACGCCGACCACCGGGTATCCGCCGGTGACCGGGTGATCGGGGCCCAGGATGACCGGTAAGCCGTTGGGGGGCACCTGGATTGCGCCGCGCGAGGCGCCTTCGCTGGGTAGCTGCCGGTCCGGATAACGGTACTGCAGCGGGCGGCCGACCAATCGCATCCCCACCCGGTCGCTGCGGTCGGATGAGACCCAATTGGTGTGCACCAGGGCATCGGGATCCACGAACCAATCGTCGCGCGGACCGGGCACCACCGCCAGCTCGACCACACTGTCGGTGATGGCCGCCACCGGGGCCTGGTCCAATTCCGGGTAGGCATCGGTGTGCTCGCCGACCGGCAGCCGGTCTCCGGCTTGTAGCGGCGACGGGCCGACGCGCGACATCACGTCGTAACTGCGTGAACCCAGTACCGGCTCCACGCAGATGCCGCCGCGCACCGCCAAGTAGGTGCGCATTCCCGCACGCGGCGCGCCCAATGCGATCACCTGGCCATCACGAACATGGTGAATGCTGTTGGTACCGAACTTGATTCCATTGACGGTCGGGTCAGTGTCGGCGCCCGTGACCGCGATATCGACATCGCCGCCCCGGACCCGGGCCGCGAAACCACCGAACGTCACTTCGACGGTCGCGCGGTCGCCGGGGTTGGCCACCAGCCGGTTGGCCAGCTTGTGCGCGCGCCGGTCAGCGGCTCCGGAACGGCTGACGCCGAGGTGGGCCAGTCCCGGCCGGCCGAGGTCTTGGATGACGGCGAACGGTCCGGTCCGCAGAATTTCCAGGGTTATCACGGGGATCTCCTCACCTCAGACGGCCCGGAACTGAACCCACACGCCCTGCATCAGCAACACCGGATCGGGCCGTGTGAGGTCCCACACGATCGCGTCGGTGTGGCCGATGAGTTGCCAGCTGCTCGGGGATCGACGCGGATAAATCGCGCTGCATTCACCGGCCAGGCCGACCGAGCCGGCCGGAACCGCGGTGCGCGGTTCGGGGCGACGGGGCACCCGTAGGCGTGGATCGCCGTCGACCAGGTATGCGAAACCCGGGGCGAACCCGCTGAATCCGACCCGCCACAACGGGCCGGTGTGGGCATCGATCACCTGCGCGACGGTCAGCCCGGTATGGGCGGCGACCTCGAACAGGTCCGGGCCGTCGTAGACCACATCGATCACGACGTCGGCGCTGCGATCCGAGAGAGCGATTTCGTCGGGCGTGACCCGCATCTTGCGCAGTCTCTGACGGATGACCCCCTGGTGGCGGGGGTCGTCGAGCTTCACCAGCACCGTACGGGCGCCGGGGACGATATCGACGACACCGGGCAGCGCCGCCGAGCGCAAGGCGGTCACCCATCCCGACACCTCAGCGGTGCTGCCACATTGCACCATGAGCGCTTGGTCGCCGTAGTCCGCAACGGTGTTGCCGACCAACTCCGTCGGCACATCGTCGGACACGTCGTTGCTGAGGTCTGCCACGCTCATTACTCGACGGTAACCCCGGGATCGGGCGCGGGCGAGTGGCGGCCAGTGGATTTTCAAGCACTGCCAGAACTGCCTTAGCAAACGCTCAAACGGGCGGTACGCCGGTGTGAACCTAGCCCAGGATTCGGCTGATTCGTGGAGGCAGTTGATCGGCGACCAAGGGATAGCTCAGCGTTGACGAGAAGGCGATTGCGCCGGCCTGCTCCTTCGTGGTGAACACGTGGCGGTTCTGCGCCGTCGCCTCAGCTGCCGCCACCTCGGGATCGGCCAGGATTGCCTTTTGCTCGTCCGGGCTCTCGGTCGTCCAGATCACCACGTCGGCCGAATCGAGCACCGCTTTGATCTGTTCGCGCGGGATGACGGCGCGATGATCGGTGCCGAAGGGTTTGATGCTGTCCGAGATGACCAGACCCATCTGATTCAAGAAGTCCGTCCGCCAGCCCGCCAGTGTTGCGACGACCGTGCCCCGCCACAGCTTGCCCTGCATCAGCAAGGCTTTCTTGCCGGTCCATTGCGGATTGTTCTTCGCGATAGCGGCGAATTTCTGGTCGACGGCATCGATCAGTGACTTCATCTGATCGCTCTGGGACACCGCCCGCCCGATCGTGGTGGCCTGCTCCTTCCACGGCTCGAAGAAGGCATCGCCGTCCGACTGCGGCACGGTCGGGGCGATTGCGGACAGCTTCTGGTACGTGTCGGCGTCCACTCCGGCATTGATGGCGACGATCAGGTCCGGTTTGAGCCCGGCGATCTTGTCGACCTGAATCCCGTTCTCGAGGCTCAACACCACCGGCTGCGCCCCGCCCAGCTTGGGCGCAGCCCATGGCCACACCGCGAACGGCTGGTCACCGAACCAATTGGTCACCGCGATCGGCACCACACCCACCGCCAGCAGGTCGTCTTGCTCGGTGTAGCCGGCGCTGACCACTCGCCTGGGCGGCTCGTTGATGACGGTCTGACCGAAAAGGTGGGTGATGGTCACCGATCCGCCGCCGGTATCCGGAGCCGGTGTGCGTGACCCACACCCCGACGAGAGCCCGGTCGCTCCGGCAGCCGTGGCGACCCCGGCGACTCCTGCGAGCTGCAAGAATCCCCTCCGATTCCATCCCTGTCGCATCGCGTGAGATTATCGCGTTCCTGCCCCGGGTCCCTACCGCCGGGCGGCTGAAACGCTCAGCTCAGCGGCATGCCGGTGGCCAGGAATCCCGGGCTCGCCGCACTCGGCCGGGTGGGCTGCTCCTTCCGCGTCGACTGCCTTGGTGGGTTCGCGATGCGCATGCGGCAAAAAGTTCTGACACCGGACCCGGGGCCGTTGCGAGATCCACGTATCCCCGACGTAACTGCGCACTCCATGACCGGTAACAGTCCGTCCTTACCGTCGGGGCGTGACAACCACCACGACGGATACCACCCCGGTATTGCAGCCCCTGCCACCGCGCGAGCACCACGCGGGACGGCACTGGATCGACGACTGGCGACCCGAAGACCCCGTGTTCTGGGCGAAGACCGGCAAAGCAATCGCCCGACGCAATCTGATCTTCTCGGTGTTCGCCGAGCACATCGGGTTCAGCGTGTGGATGCTGTGGAGCATCGTGGTGGTCCAGATGACCGCCCTATCAAATCCCGCAGCTCCCGGCCACGCCGCGCATGCCGCCGCATCCGGCTGGGCGCTGAGCGCCAGCCAGGCCCTGTGCCTGGTCGCCGTGCCCAGCGGTGTCGGCGCCTTCCTGCGGTTGCCCTACACGTTTGCGGTCCCGATCTTCGGCGGCCGCAACTGGACCACCATCTCGGCGTCGCTGTTGCTGATCCCGTGTCTGCTGTTGGCCTGGGTGGTGGAGCACCCCGATGTCCCGTTCGCGCTGCTGGTGGCGATCGCCGCGACGGCGGGTTTCGGCGGCGGCAACTTCGCCTCGTCGATGGCCAACATCTCGTTCTTCTATCCGGAGAAGGACAAGGGGTGGGCGCTGGGCCTCAACGCGGCCGGAGGCAACATCGGCGTCGCGGTCGTGCAGAAGATCATCCCGCCCATCGTCGTCGTGGGGGGCGGGGCAGCGCTGTCGCGCGCCGGTTTGTTCTACGTGCCGCTGGCCGTGGTGGCCGCGCTATCCGCATTCCTGTTCATGAACAACCTCACCGAGGCGAAGGCCGACGTGAAGCCGGTATGGCAGTCGCTGCGGCATCTTGACACCTGGATCATGTCGCTGTTGTACATCGGCACCTTCGGGTCCTTCATCGGCTACTCGGCGGCCTTCCCGACCCTGCTCAAGACGGTGTTCGACCGCGGCGATATCGCCTTGACCTGGGCCTTTCTGGGCGCCGGTATCGGATCGGTCATCCGGCCCCTCGGCGGCAGGCTCGCCGACCGGATCGGTGGGGCCCGCATCACCGCCGCCAGCTTCGTCATGCTTGCCGCCGGCGCCTCGCTGGCGCTCTGGTCGGTCAGCGCCAAAGACCTGCCGATGTTCTTCGCCAGCTTCATGTTCTTGTTCGTCGCCACCGGCATCGGCAACGGTTCGACGTACCGGATGATTTCCCGGATCTTCAAGATCAAGGGCGAGCTCGCCGGCGGCGATCACGACACCATGGTGGACATGCGCCGCCAGGCCGCCGGAGCGCTGGGCGTGATCTCGTCGGTGGGTGCCTTCGGCGGGTTCGTGGTGCCGCTGGCGTACGCATGGTCGAAGTCGCACTTGGGCGGTATCGAACCTGCGCTGCGGTTCTACGTGGGATTCTTCCTGGCCCTGCTGGTCGTCACCTGGTGCTGCTACCTACGCAAAACCAACGCCGTGGCGGAGGTCGGCATCTAGCGGTTCCGGTGCCGCTCCCAGGGGCTGTAGTCGGCGATCAGCTCTTCCTGCGGCGGTCGCTCGTCGACCGGAACGTGCTGCAGGTTGATCCGGATCCGGTACCAGATCGAGCTCGGCCCGCGCATGCCGTCGATCAGGACGTCGGCCGGCCGCAGCCGGTCGGTGACGGCCGGGTAGCGGCCACGCCAGATGTCCAGCGCGGTGATCGCCTCGTCCTTGGTCTTGGTGCGCGCGATCTCGATGAGCGGCATCGCTGATTGGCGCCCGCCGCCCTTCCCCGATCCCTTCGGCGCGCGCTCCGGTGGGCCCATTTCTTCGGCCAGCGCGAGCAGCCGGTCAAGCTCGCCGACTGCGTCGTCCATGCCCGCCCACGGGTCGCCCATCTCGGCGAACCGGGCGGGCACGGTGTCGATGGTGAAGGACCCGGGCTCGCAGTCGGTGACCTCGTCCCAGTGCAGCGGCGTCGACACCCGGGCGTCCGGGGTCGCGCGCACCGAGTAGGCCGACGCGACGGTGCGGTCCTTCGCGTTCTGGTTGAAGTCAACGAACACGCCTTCGCGCTCTTCCTTCCACCAGCGGCTGGTCGCCGCGTCGGGTATCCGCCGCTCGACCTCCCGGGCAACGGTCTGCGCGGCCAGCCGGACCTGCGCGAACCCCCAGCGCGGGGCGATCCGGGCATAGACGTGAAAGCCGCGTGACCCGGATGTCTTCGGCCACGCGACCAGGCCGTAGTCCTGCAGCACCTCGCGGGCCACCAGGGCTACGTCGACGATCCTTCGCCAGGAGACCCCCGGCATAGGGTCCAGGTCGACGCGCAGCTCGTCGGGGTGCTCGAGGTCGTCGGCGAGCACCGGATGCGGGTTGAGGTCGACACACCCCAGGTTGATCACCCACGCCAGTCCGGCCGCGTCATGGATGACGGCTTCCGCGGCGGACGTGCCCCGCGCATAGCGCAGCTCGGCGACATCGACCCAGTCCGGCCGGTTCTTCGGCGCACGCTTCTGGAAGACGGCCTCTTGCGCGATGCCCTTGACGAAGCGCTTCAGAATCATCGGCCGGCCGGCCGCACCGCGCAGCGCCCCGCCGGCGACGGACAGGTAGTAGTGGACCAGGTCCAGCTTGGTATGGGGACCAAGGGCAGCGCCGGTGTGGCCGGCGGTTCCGCGGCCGCTCTCGCGGGGGAACACCACCTTGTCCGGATGAGTGATGGTGACCCGGCGCCCGGCCACTTCCAGTGAAACCGGACCGGACATGCGCTCCATGGTAATTTGCCGGAATTTTCTGGCCGCATTGCGACGGACGTCACATATGGTGAAATCATGCCTAACCTCAGCGGCCTGCCCGGGCAAACCGTGGCCAAAGTTCAGCAGTACCTCGAGCGCGGCTCGGCCGAGTTGCACTACCTGCGCCGGATCATCGAATCGGGCGCCTTCCGGCTGGAGCCGCCGCAGAACTACGCCGCGATGGCCGCCGACATCTACAAGTGGGGCGAGTTCGGGATGCTGCCGTCGCTGAATGCCAGGCGCACCCCCCACCGCGCGGCCGTCATCGACGAAGAGGGCGAACTCACCTACTCCGAGCTCGACGAGGCCGCCCATGCGCTGGCCAACGGCCTGATCGCCAAGGGCGTCAAGGCCGGGGACGGCGTCGCCATCCTGGCGCGCAACCACCGCTGGTTCGTCATCGCCAACTACGGCGCTGCCCGGGTCGGCGCCCGCATCATCTTGCTCAACAGCGAGTTCTCCGGCCCCCAGATCAAAGAGGTGTCGGAACGGGAAGACGCCAAGCTGATCATCTACGACGACGAATACTGCAAGGCCGTCAGCAAAGCCGAGCCGCCGCTGGGCAAGCTGCGCGCGCTGGGCGTCAACCCCGACGCTGATGAACCGTCCGGCAGCACTGACGAGACGCTGGCCGAACTGATCGCCCGCAGCAGCAAGGAGCCCGCCCCCAAGGCGGACAAGCACGCGTCGATCATCATCCTGACCAGCGGTACGACCGGCACACCGAAGGGTGCGAACCGCAGCACCCCGCCGACGCTGGCGCCGATCGGCGGCATCTTGTCGCACGTCCCGTTCAAGGCCGGCGAGGTGACGTCGCTGCCGTCACCGATGTTCCACGCGCTCGGGTATCTGCACGCCACCATCGCGATGTTCCTGGGCTCGACGCTGGTGTTGCGGCGAAAGTTCAAGCCGCCGCTGGTCCTCGAGGACATCGAGAAGTACCGGGCGACCGCCATGGTGGTGGTGCCGGTGATGCTGTCGCGGATCCTGGACGCCATCGAGAAAATGGACCGTAAGCCCGATCTCTCCAGCCTGCGGATCGTGTTCGTCTCCGGATCACAATTGGGAGCCGAGCTGGCGGCGCGTGCCCTCAAGGACCTGGGGCCGGTCGTCTACAACATGTACGGCTCGACCGAGATCGCTTTCGCCACCATCGCCGGGCCCAAGGACCTGGAACGCAACGCGGCGACGGTGGGTCCGGTGGTCAAGGGCGTCAAGGTCAGGATTTACGACGACAACGGCAAGCAGTTGCCGCAGGGCGAGGTCGGCCGCATCTTCGTCGGCAACACCTTCCCGTTCGCGGGCTACACCGGAGGTGGCAACAAACAGATCATCGATGGTCTGTTGTCGTCTGGCGACGTCGGCTACTTCGACGAGTACGGCCTGCTGTATGTCAGCGGGCGCGACGACGAGATGATCGTCTCCGGCGGGGAGAACGTCTTTCCCGCCGAGGTCGAGGATCTGATCAGCGGGCATCCCGATGTGGTGGAGGCAACCGCGATCGGCGTCGAGGACAAGGAATGGGGCCACCGGCTGCGTGCCTTCGTGGTCAAGAAGGATGGCGCCGAGGTCGACGAGGACACCATCAAGCACTACGTGCGCGACCACCTCGCCCGATACAAGGTGCCGCGGGAAGTCGTCTTCCTCGAGGAGCTGCCGCGCAACCCGACCGGCAAGATCCTCAAACGCGAACTGCGCGAAATGGAAATCAACTAGCGCGCTTTGTCGCCGAGATTGCGGTCACGGCTGTGGTTCCGCCCGCAACGACGACCCCGGCGGCAATCTCGGCGCATGGCTCGCGCAACCTGGCTACGGGTCGCGGGGGAGCCCCAGCAGCCGTTCGGCGATGATGTTCAGTTGCACCTCGGACGTGCCGCCGTAGATGGTGGTGGCCCGGCTGGCCAGCAGGTACTCGCCCCACTTGCCGGGTAACTCGTCGGTGTCGCCGACCGCGGCGTCGGTGCCGAAGGACGACACCGCGAACTCGGCATAACCCTGGCCGGTGCGCATCGACAGCAGCTTGGAGATCGCGGCCGACGGCATGGCGTCCCCGCCGGCCAGTGTCAACAGCGTGGAGCGCAGGTTCAGCACCTTGGCGGCATGACCTTCGGCGATCAACTGACCGGCTCGGTGTTGCGCGACCTGGTCGAACTGGCCTTCGAAACGGTAATCGCGGATGAACTCGACGAACTGCGGCAGCGTGGCCAGGAAGTTGGCGTCGCTGCTGCCGATCGACACCCGCTCGGCGGTCAGCGTGTTGCGGCTGACCTCCCAGCCCCGGTTGACCTCGCCGAGCACGCACTCGTCGGGAACGAACACGTCATCGATGTAGACGGTGTTGAACATCGCGTTACCGGTCAACTCGCGCAACGGCTTGACCTGCACGCCTTCGCTTTTCATGTCCAGCAGGAAGTACGTGATGCCGTTGTGCTTCGGCGCCGACGGGTCGGTCCGGGCCAGTAGCGCCCCCCACTGCGAGTACTGCGCCGCGGTGGTCCAGATCTTCTGGCCGGTGATGCGCCAGCCACCGTCGGTTCGGGTCGCTTTTGTCGACAGCCCGGCCAGGTCCGAGCCGGCGCCCGGCTCGGAGAACAGCTGGCACCAGATCATCTCGCCGCGGAAGGTGGGCGGCAGGAATCGTTGCTGCTGCTCGGCGGTCCCGAAGGCGACGATCGACGGGATGATCCACGTTGCGATGCCCATCTGCGGTCGCCTGACCCGCCCGGCGCTGAACTCCTGGGCGATGATGATCTGCTCCACCGGGCTGGACGCGCGGCCCCACGGCTCAGGTAGATACGGCAGCACCCAGCCGCCTTCGGCGATCGCGACCCTGCGCTGCTCACGCTCCATCGCCTTGAGCGCGCTGACCTCGGCCCGGATCTCGGACCGCAACTTCTCGGTGTCGGGGTCGAGGTCGATGTTCACCGTTCGCATACCGGTACTGGTCGCGGTGTCGACCACCTTCTGTGGATAGTCCGAAGCACGGCCGAAGCAGGCGGCCAGCATCAGCGCCCGGCGGTAGTAGACGTTCGTGTCGTGCTCCCAGGTGAACCCGATCCCGCCGTGCACCTGGATGCAGTCCTGCGCACACCGTTGGGCGGCCGCCGGTGCCAGCGTCGCCGCCACGGCGGCAGCGAACTCGACCTGGCAACCGGCGGTGTCCCAGTCGTTTTGGCGGGCTTCGCACGCCTCGTCCAAGGCGCGGGCGGCATCCCATACTGCCGCGGTGGCCCGCTCGGTGTCGGCGATCATCTCGGCGCACTTGTGCTTGATGGCCTGGAACTGGCCGATCGGCCTGCCGAACTGCTCACGGATTTTGGCGTATTGCGATGCCGTGTCGGTTGCCCAGCGGGCGACGCCGATCGCCTCAGCAGACAGCAACGTCGAGATCAGCGCCTGCGCGGTCGGCACGCTCAGGTTGCCCAGCACGGCATCGTCGCCGACCTGGATGGCGTTGGCGCGCACGTGCGCGATCGGCCGCAGCGGGTCCAGGCTTTTCACCGGCTCGATCTCGAGTTGGTCGGCGCGCAGCACCACCCATTCCTCGCCGCTGTCGATCGCGACCGGGAGCACCAAGACGGAGGCCTGAGCGGCCGCCGGGACCGCGCGGACTTCTCCGCGGATCACCAGCGCATCCCCGTGCCGGGTGGCGGTCAGCCCGGAATCCAGCGCGTATGCGGCGATGGCGGTGCCGGACGCCAGCTCGGCGAGCACCTTGGTGTGCGCGTCGTGCGCACTGATCAAGGCACTGGCGATCGCCGACGGCACGAACGGACCGGGCACCGCACCATAGCCGAACTCGGCCAGCACGATGGCCAACTCGAGAAGGCCGAAACCCTGCCCACCGACTGATTCAGCGAGGTGGACCCCCTGTAGTCCCTGCTCGGCAGCCGCCAGCCAATACGGCGGCGGGTTCTGCATGGGGGTTTCCATAGCCGCATGCAGCGCCTCCGACGGCGCCACCCGCGCCACCAGGGACTTCACTGAATCGGCGAGTTGTTGATGCTCCGGAGTTATCGCGATCGGCATTGGTCGCCTTCCATTGCGTTCGGGTTCCGTCCGGGTGTTCCCCGATGCCTTCGTGACCAAGCAGGTGGCCAAGCAACCAACAATCTAATAACCGGTCGGTTGGTTGACCACAGTGCCTAGCGCCACCGCTTGGTGATCCAGCCGGCGATGGTGTCGGCCTGTTCGGTGCGGGCGCCCGGGGTGGTGAAGTAGTGGTCGGTGTCGATCGAGAGCTGCGCTTTGTCGGTGCTGCCGAGCGCGTCGTAGATGCGTTGTGCATCAGACGGAAAGACTCCGGTGTCGGCCCCGGCATTGATGACCAGAGCCGGGCAGGTGATCCGCGCCAGGTGCGGCGCGGCCCGGGTTTGCGCCACCCGAAGGCTCCACATACCCAGCCAGTTGCGCAGCGTGCAGGCCGCGGCGATGCCGTGCGCGGAGCGGTTCGCCTTGGCCGGGACGCCCGCATAGCACATGTTCGGTTGCCGGCTGGTGGGCTCGATGCTGGGGTCGACCATGCGGGGATCGGCCCAGGTTCGCATCACGGTGAACGGCCGATCGGAAAACCCCGCAGCGCGAACGCGTTTGAGTTCCGTCTCGGCCCAGTCCGTGATGGCGTGGTTGCGTGCCGTCTGCGCGCGGCGGTAGCGGTCGAGGAACTCCGGTGAGTACGGCGGGCCGTTGCGCTCGTTGAACAGATCGAGGTCGGAATCGGTCGCAACGGGGTCATTTTCGTCGACGACGGCGGCGTCCATCCAGGCCGTCAGCACCTCCGGGCGCCCGAGGTGAGCGGCGGTGGCCACGTAGCCATCCGCGACGGGCAACTCGTTCAGTCCGGCCGCCGGCCGCATACCGTCCAGCGGCGTGACATTCGGCTCCACGGCCTGCGACTGATACGCGGCCATCAACGACCCGCCGCCTGAATTACCCAGTAGCACAACCATATCCACACCCTGGACGTCGCGCAGCCAGCGCACTCCGACACCGATGTCGACGAGCGCGTGGTCGAGCAGAAAGCTGCTTTCGAAGCCACGGAATCTGGTGTTCCAGCCCAGAAAGCCGATGCCGCGGGTGGCCAGGTAATCGGCGAGATAGTGTTCGGAGAAGTCGATCTGGTAGTGCGTGGCGATCATCGCCACCTTCGGCTTGCGTCCCACCGCCCGGTGGTACAGCCCCTGACAGGGGTGCCCGCCGGCCCCGGCGCGCCCAGCTGTGCGCGACGGCAGGCCGACGAACTCGCGGACAATTCCTGCAGCGCCGGTACGACGGGTCAATTCAGCGGCCCTCCTCACGCGTAGATGGCTCGGTAGTAGATGTTGGCAAGGGTTCGGATGCAGGTCTGGTCGTCGGGAGCACGGGCGTCGCCATTGGCGCCGCTGAGCTGGATGTAGCAGAACTGGTTGAACATCGCCACGATCGCCTCGGCGATCAGCTGCGGGTCGTCGTCCGGGCAGTAGCCTTCGGCTTGGGCACGCCGGACCGATTCCGCAATGAAAGATATTGGAATCGAGCATATTTCGGACCAATAGCGTGCAAAGTCGTCGTTGACCATCGCCATCTGGGACACGCTGATCACCTCGGCGAGTCTGTTGCGGTAGGTGTGCCAGTGCGCGGCGGCGGCCTCCTGCGCTCGCTCCCGGTTGGACATGCCATGCCGGGTCACCGAAACGGCCCGCTGGTTGGCCTCGTCGCGGAATCGCAGGGCCCACTGGCGGACCATCGCTTCCTTGGAGTCGTAGTAGTTGTAAAAGGATGCCGCCGAGCGGCCCGCCTCCGCGGCGATGTCGGCAATGGTGGTGGCCAGGATGCCTTTGCGCGCGATGACCCTACGGGCGGCCATGTCGATCGCGGCGCGCGTCTGCCTGCCACGACGCGTGGGAAGCTCGGCGGGCCGGTCGCGCCGGCCAGTTGGCTCTGCCGCGGTCGACACCTGATGAACCTCCCTGGGCCTGGGCCAAAACTGAACCTGATGTTAGATTCAGATTCAGATCTTGGCCAGCACCTTCGACTCGGGGACGGACAGGAGCCGCAAGATGATCAAGCCGCACAACACCAACACGGAATTCGAGCTCGGCGGAATCAACCACGTCGCACTGGTGTGTTCTGACATGGCGCGCACCGTGGACTTCTACAGCAATGTCCTCGGCATGCCGCTGATCAAATCGCTCGACCTGCCCGGCGCGCAAGGCCAGCACTTCTTCTTCGACGCGGGCAACGGCGACTGCGTCGCTTTCTTCTGGTTCGCCGACGCCCCCGATCGGGTAGCCGGCATCTCGTCGCCGGGTGCCATCCCCGGCATCGGTGACATCACCAGCGCGGTGAGCACGATGAACCATTTGGCATTCCATGTGCCTGCCGAGAAGTTCGACGCCTACCGGCAGCGACTCAAGGACAAAGGGGTCCGGGTCGGCCCGGTGCTCAACCATGACGAGAGCGAGCGGCAAGTGTC
>CAYNLB010000077.1:15642-21912 GCA_964397935.1 uncultured Mycobacterium sp. | reverse complement strand
GTCGGCGGCACACTCGTCGTCGGCGGAGAATTCGGGCTCCACCCCGGGAACGGGACGATGATCGGAATCGGAAGCGGCACATTCGGGTTCGGGTTGGGCACGAAACCGGGAATGCCCGGCGCGGCGGGAACGGGCGCCGGTCCGCCGCCCCCGGCGGGCGGCGCCACCTGCTGCGGAACCGAGCCCCCGCTCGCCGGAGCGGGAATGGTGCCGCCCTGGAATCCGGCGTTGGGTTGATCGGCCGGGGGCGGTGGCACCGGCGCCTGCTGCTGCGTCGGCAACAGCGGCATGAATTTGCCCGGAGCGGCGTTCTGGTGTCCCACCACCGGCTGCTGACTCGCGGTCGGGCGGATGGCGACCGTCACGGCCACGGCCAGCGACGCGAATCCGATCACCGCGAAGGCGATCACGGCGTTGCTGATCAGCAATGCCCGCCGGTTGAGCCGCGCCGGTACCGCCTCGTCGACGTCATCGTATTCATCGAATTCAGGGCCATACTCGTCGACGGGAAGCAGTTCGGAATCGGCGGCCATCGAGTACGCCAACTGCTGGTCCCCGGCGTTCGTATCCGCAAACTCGGACACCGGTGCGACCGTCGTCGCGTCCCCGGTGAGGCCCGCCGCCGGCGCCATCGCGGTCGCATCCCCGCTGAGGCCCGCCGGCGCGATCGCGGTCATCGCCGCGCCGCGGGCAAGCGCAAAAGTCGGGTCGTCGGCGATCTCCACTCGCATGGTCGATGTGCCCCGCAGCTGATCGGCGACCCGGGTGAGGTCCGGGGAGGAGCCAACCAGGTAAACATCACTGGGGGCGTCCGGCCGGGCTCCGAGGTGCGCCATCATCGTGTCCAACGTGGCGGTGGCGTCACCGCCCGGGGCATCCACGAGCGACCCTTGTGCCAGCACGGTCGGCGGTGCGTCCTGGTCTCCGGCGGCCGAACCCGCCACCGACAACGTCGCCGTCTCGTCGTCCATCACCAGCGCAGCACCGGGACGACCGGCCGCGCGCATCAAGGCCGCCACCGCCTGTGACTGCGAGAGCACCGCGACGTTTTGGACGCCGGAGTCTTCCAATGCCTCACGCAGTTGGGCCGCTTGCGGATCGTCGGTCCAGCACAGCCGGGTGCCGACCAGCCGGTGGTTCTCGCCGGCCAACAGACGAGCAGTACCGACCACCGTCTCGGCCAGTTTCTCGACCGGATTGTCATCGAGCTCAACGACGGACTGGTCGATCACGTCAGTGCCCGGTGCGCCCGACCCGACAAGCGCCAAGCGGGCAATGGGGCCGGTAACCGCAACCCCCAAAACGACGTCCATCCCGGCTCTCCTTCGGCTGGCCACCCCGCAACCAGCAATGTCCCGGCATCATTACACTTGCGATACCGTTGGCAGTATCAGTCATTCAGGCGACGAGATCCGCCTACTAGCGCAGCGTAGCCAGCTTCCCGGAAGACAGGACGGTCGCAGCGGAATCGCCCCGCGGAGAGCCTGCCTCCGCCACTGCCGCGGCGCCCGAACGGAGACTATGTTCGCAAGCGAGCAGTGCAGCCGGCCCGGCAAGGCATGTCCTCGCCGCACAACCGAATCTGCACCAACGGTAACCGTCGTGGATCCTCGGGGGGCATCGTGAGTCAAAGCAGCGACGACACGGCTACCGGCCCCACCGGCGGGCGGGCCCGGCAGGGGCAGCAATCACCGCCGGCCCTTGGCATCCGGTCGCCCGCGGGTGATCCGGCCCGGCGGTGGAACATCATCAGCGACCTGACCGCTGTCGCGCTGCTCGTGATCGCCTTGTTCTTGCCGTGGAATTTGTATTTCGGTCTCGGGATTCCGGGCAGCGATCCGACCCTGTTCGCGGTGTTGCTCACGGTGACCCTGCTGTCCGTCGTTGCTGTCGTCGTGGCCGGTTCCTGGTGGTCGTCCGGCGCGCGGTTCAATCCAGCGACGGCCGGCCGGCTTCGGCTGGCGCTGAATGTCCCGTATGCGCTGCTGGTGCTCGCCTTTGCCGGATTCGATGCGTTCGAAACCGTCCGGTTCGCCGGCACCGTCGACGTGCCGGGCGGCGTCGGGCCGGGTGCATGGGTGGGAATCGCCGGTTCGCTGTTGAGCGCTCAGACGGCCATCACCGGGGCCCGCACGGGACCGGTTCCGGCGGGCGACGAGCCCACCGGGTGGCTGACGTCCGCCCGGCTCGTCGGCTACGCGGCGATGGTTGGCGCGGTGCTGAGCTTCGGCTTCAACCTGTATTGGCGGGTGCGGTATGCGCTGCAAAGCACGGGCGGGTCGGCTGAGTTCGGCAAGCAGAACATCGCAGTCATTGCCACGGCGGTGGTGTACGGCGTAGTGGCATTGGTCGCCGTGCTGGTCGCGTCCATGTGGGTGGTGCGCAGCACCAAGGCAGCGCGGCTCGCGACCGTCGCGCTGGGCGCATCGACGCTGGTTGCCGGGATCATCGTGTGGAGCCTTCCCGTGGGGCGTGACATCGACGCATTCCACGGGATAGCGCAGAACACGTCGACCGCAGGAGTGGGGTTCGAGGGCTACCTGGCGTGGGCGGCGGCCGCGGCGATTTTCGCACCACGGGTCCTGTTCGGTCACCGGAGCACGTCGGCCGCCGAACAAAACGCCTGGCGGGCGGCGGCCCGAAACGGCTTGCTGCTCATCGCCGTCTGGTGCGTGGGGTCGATGCTGATGAGGCTTACCGACCTCGCGGTGGCGGTGTCGCTGAACTACCCCTTCTCCCGATACGACAGCATGGTGCTGGCCGCCTTCGATCTGACCACGGCGCTCCTCGCGATTTGGCTGCGCATCAATCTGGCCAACGACGCTTTGTCGGCGCGGCTGATCTCGTCGATGTGCGGGCTGGTCGCCACGCTGACCATCGCCCGCGTCATCGTGGGCGTCGCGCTGGCGCCGCGCTTCGCGGCCTCGCCCGAATCGCCCGCACACCACCCGGTCTACGGAAACAACCTCGCCCAGCAGATCACCAGCACCTTCGATGTGACGCTGTGCGGACTGGGCTTGAGCATCCTGGCGGCCGCGGTCATCACCGGGCAACTCAGCGGTCGACGAGCGCGCCACGCCTCCCGCAAGCGCGTTGCCCCGCCCGGCGCTCCGCCACACTCGGCTGCGCCGACGACTCGCGTCCGGGTCGGCCCCGCGGGCACGCATACGGAAACACCGACCACCGAGATACCCGCGCCGGCCCGGACGCCGCGAATCTTTCGGGGCGATGATTCCGCCACTCGGCAGATATCCGTCCAAAAGCCCAAGATCTACCGGCCACCAAGCAGGTGAGGCGGCGGTTAGCGAAGCGGCGCGAACGCGAATTCACGCAGGCCGTCGGCCGGGTCCACGGCCGCACGGAAGCCCAGAACCTCGGCGGCGCGAGTGGGATCGGCGACGATGTGGCGCACGTCGCCGCTGCGGTACTGGCCGGTGATCACCGGAGACGGCGAGCCGCCACGAGCCCCGCACAGCAAGGTGGCCACCTGCAGAATCGAGATGGGCCGTCCAGAGCAGACGTTCACCGCGGCGAACCCGGCGGGGTCGGCCCCGGATGACACAGCCGCGACGTTGGCTGCGGCCACGTCGTCGACGTGGACGAAGTCGCGCATCTGACCGCCATCCTCGAAAACCCTTGGTGGTTCACCCTTCTCCAAGTCCGACCGGAATATCGCCGCCACCCCGGAGTATGGCGTGTCGCGCGGCATCCCCGGGCCGTAGACATTGTGGTAGCGCAGCGCCACGACCGAGCCACCCGCCGCCTCCGACCAAGCGAGCGCGTAGTGCTCCTGCGCGGTCTTGCTGGCGGCGTACAGGCTGCGCGGCCGCAGCGCGGCATCCTCGTCGACGAGGCGCCATTGCAGCTCCTCCCCGCCGATCGGGCAAAGATGCTCGAAGGTCCCGGCGTCCAGGTCGGCCCGCCGCCGCGGCAGCGGGTCGACCGGTCCGTGTCGGTCGCAGTGGTAGCGGCCCTGCCCGTAGACCACCATCGACGACGCCAGCACCAGGCGGCGGACCCCGGCGGCGAACATCTGCGCCAACAACACCGTGGTGGCGAAATCGTTGTGGCTGCCGTAGGCGGGCGCGTCGGCGGCGTCCACACCCGCACCCACCATCGCCGCCTGATGGCACACCACGTCAACACCGTCCAACAGCGGGGCAAGCGCGTCGGCATCGCGCACATCCACTCGGTGACATCCCTTGGGCAACAGCGCGTCCGGACCATGCGCCGCCGGCAGCAACATGTCAACGCCAACCACGTCGTGACCAGCCGTGCGCAGCGCCGCGTCCACCCGCGAGCCGATGAAACCGGCGGCGCCGGTCAGCAACACCCTCACGGCAGGTCGACGGGCAACGTGACGCCGGTGTGGGGCAGGCAGTGTGTGCAGTTGCGTTCGGAGGCCACCCGGCCGATCGCCTCGCGCACCAGCTTCTTGAACAATTCGATGTTCCTCTCGAATTGGGCGAACACCTCGACGGTCTTCACGCCCTCGCCGGCCGCGATACCGGCATCCAGGTCGGTAACCAAAGCTATCGTGGCATAACACATTTCAAGTTCACGGGCGAGCACCGCCTCTGGATAGCCGGTCATGTTGACCAGGCTGAACCCGGCCGAGGCGAACCACTGGCTCTCGGCCCGGGTGGAAAACCGCGGCCCCTGGATCACCACCATGGTGCCCCCGTCGAGCACGCCGGGCAGGCCGGTGACCGCGGCCCGCAGGGTGGGACAGTAAGGGTCGGCGAAGTCGACGTGAACGGCGCCGGAGTCGAAGTAGGTGTCGGCGCGGCCGCTGGTGCGGTCGACCAACTGGTCGGGCACGACGATCGTCCCGGGACCGTTGGCGGGGTCGAGGCTGCCGACCGCGCACGGGCCGAAAACCCGCCGCACCCCGAGCTTGCGCAGCGCCCACATGTTGGCCCGGTACGGCACGGTGTGCGCCGAGAACTCGTGAGTGGAACCGTGCCGGGGCAGGAACGCGACCTCGTGCCCGGCGACGGCGCCGATCGTCACCGGGGCGCTGGTCCTGCCGTATGGGGTTTCCACGTCGACGGTGCGGACGGCGGATTCAACGAAGGTGTAGAAGCCGCTGCCGCCGATGACTCCGAGCATCCGCCCATTGTGGTGTATCGCCCTCGTTCGATTGCGGGCACCGGGCGTGCCCGCGTCCTGGCAGGATGTCTTGGTGGCCAGTTTCGGGCAGTGGATCTCGGGTGCGCGGCCGCGGACGCTGCCCAATGCGGTGGCACCGGTCGTGGCAGGCACCGGCGGCGCGGCGTGGCTGCACGCAGCCGTGTGGTGGAAGGCCCTGCTGGCACTGGCTGTGGCGGTCGCGCTGACCGTCGGCGTCAACTACGCCAACGACTACTCCGACGGTATCCGCGGCACCGATGACGATCGGACCGGCCCGGTGCGGCTGGTGGGGGCGCGGCTGGCGGCCCCGCGGTCGGTGTTGACCGCCGCGGTGGCGAGCCTGATCGTCGGCGCGCTCGCCGGGCTGGCGCTGGCGGTGTGCAGCGCACCGTGGCTGATCGTGGTGGGCGCGGCCTGCATCGCCGGGGCGTGGCTGTACACCGGCGGGTCGAGGCCGTACGGCTACGCCGGTCTTGGCGAGGCCGCGGTGTTCGTGTTCTTCGGCCTGGTCGCGGTGCTGGGTACCCAGTACACCCAGGCGTTGCGGGTGGACTGGGTCGGCCTGGTGCTGGCGATCTCGATCGGGGCACTGTCGTCGTCGGTGCTGGTGGCCAACAACCTGCGGGACATCCCGACCGACGCGCGGTCGCACAAGGTCACTTTGGCTGTGCGCCTGGGCGATACCCGTACCCGCGTGCTGTACCAGGCGCTGTTGATTACCGCCGGAGTGTCCACCCTGGCGTTGACCATGGCGACACCGTGGTGCGCCGCGGGATTGGTGGCGACCCCGCTGGCCCTGCGCGCCGCCGGCCCGGTGCGCAGCGGCCGCGGCGGGCCGGAGCTCATCCCGGTACTGCGGGACACCGGGCTGGCCATGGTGGTGTGGGCGATCGCGGTGGCGACGGCCTTGGCGCTGGCAGGGTCGGCGGCTACATAGCGACGGCTTAACCAACTTCGACCGCGCGTTCATGACCTTGAGCGTGCGCCTACGGTGGACTCCCTCGGCGTGTCGTTGCCGTGGAGACACACCCGTTGGGTGAGGATCACGGCTTCCCTACAAAATGCGCCGACCGATCGGATAACAATGAGGGTCGGCGCCGGGAGTGCTGGCCCTTCGCCGCTAGCCGGCTGGATGAC
>CAYNLB010000077.1:0-15542 GCA_964397935.1 uncultured Mycobacterium sp. | reverse complement strand
CAATGAGGGTCGGCGCCGGGAGTGCTGGCCCTTCGCCGCTAGCCGGCTGGATGACACCGATCGAGGACCGTGATGAAGCAGGTTGGGCCGAACAACGTCGGATTGCTCAGCGTGGGTGCGTATCGCCCCGAGCGGGTGGTCACCAACGACGAGATATGCCAGCACATCGAGTCGTCCGATGAGTGGATCTATTCGCGAACCGGCATCAAGACACGCCGGTTCGCCGCCCCCGACGAATCCGCCGCCTCCATGGCGATCGAAGCGGGCCGACAGGCGATGTCAAACGCCGGGCTGACCGGATCCGACATCGACGGCGTCATCGTGGCCACCAGCACCCATTTTCTGCAGACCCCGGCCTGCGCCCCGATGGTGGCGACGGGGGTGGGGGCAACCAACGTGCCCGCATTCGACATCTCGGCCGGGTGCGCCGGCTTCGGATACGCGCTCGGTGTCGCGGCCGACATGATTCGCGGTGGAAGCGCCGTGAAGATGCTGATCATCGGTTCGGAGAAGCTGTCGCCCACGGTGGACATGACAGACCGGAGCAACTGCTTCATCTTCGCCGACGGCGCGGCGGCAGTGGTGGTGGGCCCAACCCCGGACCAAGGCATCGGGCCGACCGTGTGGGGCAGTGACGGCGAGCAGGCGACCGCCATCCGCCAGGACATCGACTGGATCGCCTATACCGAGGACCCCATCGGCCCACGCCCGTTTCTGCGGCTTGACGGCAGCGCGGTCTTCCGTTGGGCGGCATTCGAAATGGGCAAGGTCGGCCGGCAGGCGATGGACGCGGCGGGAGTCGGACCCGATGAGATCGACGTGTTCGTACCCCACCAGGCCAACAGCCGGATCAACGAACTGGTGGCCAAGAGCCTCGAGTTGCGCCCGGACGCGATTCTCGCCAACGACATCGAGCACACGGGAAACACGTCGGCGGCATCCATTCCCCTGGCGATGGCCGAACTATTGGCGACCGGGGCGGCCAAGCCCGGCGATCTGGCCCTGCTGATCGGTTACGGCGCGGGCCTCAGTTACGCCGCGCAGGTCGTGCGGATGCCGAACGGTTAAGACCGCGATCTCAGGTTTCGTCGGTCCCCTCCTCGGGCCCCTCGTCCGGCATGGCCTCCCCGCTCAGCCGCGCTTGCAGCCGTTCACGTTCCCGGCGCCGGCGTTCGCCGGCTATCGCCAGCGCGGCCGTGGCGCGCCGGCGCAGCGGGCCGAACACCCAGATACCCAGGGGCATCGCGATGATCAGCGCGAACAGCGCGGCGACGACGAGGGGAAACTGGGTGACTCCCAGCAACCGCGCGACCCCGTAGATGACACCGGTGAGCGCGACCGCCAGCAGCAACCGCGCCGCTGTGTAGAGCAAAACGTCGGCGACCAGGCGGCCGCCGCCCTCGCCCTGGCCGTCCCCGGCGTGATCACCGGTGCTGTTGTCGCTGGCTGCTTCTGGCACAAGTCGAGCCTACGGCGCGGGTATATTCGCTCGAAGGAGGTGTTGAGTGCTCTACCTGCTGCTCGTCCTGATCTTGGGGACGTTGATCTATGTCGGCTGGCGTACGGCGCGGTCACAGGCCAGTCGGCCGAAAACGCGCGTCATCGGGCCCGACGACGATCCGGAGTTCTTGCGGCGGTTAGGTCACGACGACAATAATCCGCGCTAGGCCCCTTTAGCCGGGCCAGGGTTGCGCTGGTCGCCGGGAAACCCATCGGCGACGGCGGCTGCCAATTCGGTGAGAGCTTCGCGGGTGCCCCGTCGTACCCGATCCAGACTGATCTCGGCGCCCTCCTCGAGATGAGCGTCGAACGGCACCACCTGGACCGCGCGGCAACGCCGGGAGAAGTGATCGATCACCTTGTTCATGTCGACCTTGCCTGACCGCGGGCGCACCCCGTTGATCACCGCAATCGAATTACGGACCAATTCTTCGTGGCCGTGCGCGTCCAGCCAGTCCAGCGTTGCCGAGGCGCTGCGCGCGCCATCGACGGATCCCGAGCTGACGACGATCAGCATGTCGGCCTTGTCCAGCACCGACGACATCGCCGAGTGCAAAAGCCCGGTGCCGCAGTCGGTGAGCACCAGACCGTAGAACCGCTCCAGGATGTCCAGGGCACGGGCGTAGTCGTCCGCACTGAACGCCTCCGACACCGACGGGTCGGTTTCCGACGCCAGCACTTCCAGACCACTCGGGCCCTTGGAGGTGTAACGGCGGACATCGCTGTAACGCTCGATGGTTCCGGCGTCATGCAGCAGCTCGCGCACCGTCGCGGCCGTCTCCAGCGGGACCTTCTGGCTCAGGGTGCCGCGGTCGGGGTTGGCGTCGACGGCCACCACCCGGTCTCCGCGGATCGAGGCGAAGGTGGCCCCCAGCGTCGCGGCGATGGTGGTTTTGCCGACGCCGCCCTTCAGCGAGAGCAGTGCGATCCGGTAGCAGCCCCGCAACGGCCGGTTCACCTGGGCGACCAGGTTGTTGTACCGGGCGGCGCGCGGGCTCTCGCCAACGTTGATCAGCCGACCGGACAGCACATAGAGCAACCGGCGCCAGCCGTCCGACGGTGGCGGTTTGACCGGCCGCAACAGCATGCTGGTGGACAGTTCCGAATACGGTGTGTGCGGCAGCGGCTCGGGGCGCCAGGGGGCGACCGGGGCTGCGGTGGCTTTGGTGGGCGGCGCATCGGCCGGGCCGTTGTAGTAGGCGCCGTACGCGGTCGGGTCGACGCGCGGGATGCCGGTCACCGGTGTGGAATCCCAGTGCGCCATCCCGGCGGGCGCGGGCGAGGCGGGCGGCGCCGGTTCTCTGCGCTCGGGGCCGTGGACCCGTCGCTCGGTGCGGAACCCGGCAAAGGCACGGGTCGGCGCCTCGCCTCCATCGCCCGCCTGCTGCTCGCCGGGTGGTGGCTGCTGGGGAGGCAACTGCGCGGTCGGATGATCGGGCGCTCCCCCGCCGGTCGTCGGCTCGTCGGACACCTGCGTTCCCCCTTGTATTGCAGTTAGTTGGGCCTGCTGATTATCAGCCCACGCCTGCATAGGAATGCAGGCCCACCGTCACCAGGTTAACGAAGAACAAGTTGAAGACCATGGCCACGAACCCCGCAACGTTGATCCAGGCGGCCTTGCGGTCCCGCCATCCCGCGGTCGACCTGGCGTGCAGATAGGCCGCGTAGATCACCCAGGCGATGAAGGACACCGTCTCCTTGGGGTCCCAGCCCCAATACCTGCCCCAGGCCTCCTCGGCCCAGAGAGCCCCGAAGATGACCCCGAAGCCGAAGACCGGGAAAGCGAAGATGGTGGTGCGGTAGGCGATACGGTCCAAGGTCTGGGCGTCGGGGTACCGCTGCACCATCCGCGCCAGAGCGCCGTCGGTGCCGGGATCACCCAGCCGCGACGTGCGCAGCAGGAACAGGATGCTGGAGATGCCGGCAACCAGGAACACCCCGGATCCCAGGCTGACCACCGACACGTGAATCGGCAGCCAGTAGGACTGCAGTGCGGGCATCACCGGTGCGGCATTGGTGTAGAGCCAGCGCCCGGACACCGTCAGCAGGATCAGGACCGGCACCAGCAGGAAAACCCACAGCGGACGGTATGGCGGGCGGCGCAGCACGATCGCCCCGGCTACGAGACCGCACAGGCATGTCAGGTTGATGAACTCGTACATGTTGCCCCACGGCGGGCGCAGGGTGGCCAGACCGCGCAGCACGACGCACGCCAGCAGCAGGCCGATGCCGAGGTAGGCCACGGCCAGCCCCGCCCGGCCGACCCGTTCGTCGAACGGCCGCCGAGGGAGTTCCTCGACGACGCCCGGGATGGTGCTGTCGACCGCGATTCCACCAGCCTGGGGATACCGCCCGCTCGCGGAGGCCACCCGCTCGCGCTGGTCCAACCGGCGTCCGCCGACGTACGCAAGCTCGAAGGCAAGCAGCAGCAACGCGATCACCAGGGCCACCACGGCCGAGGTGAACGCCCAGTCGGAATAACGCGCCAAGGCGATGTTGACGTGCACCGTATTCATTTGACTTCCACCCGAGAACTCCTCTTGGACGCGGCGCGCGCTTCGCCGCGGTCGGCGGCAGCGGCTTCTGTCAGTCCCGCCAACAACCGCTCGGTCAACCGCTCGAATTCGTCGCCCCAACCGGAGTTGTCGGTGCGCGCCAGGCCACCCAGCTCGACGTTCACCGTACCCGGCGTCTCGTCGGTGACAGGCGTCAGACGGACCCACACCCGGCGGCGGCGCACCAGCAGCGACACCAGCAGCCCGGCCATCATCGTGATCGCGAAGACCAGCACCCAGGTCTGGCCGGGGTCGTGGGAGACCTGCAGGTTGACGAACGGCACGGCGCCGTCGAAGCGGACGACGGTGCCGGCCGCCGGGCCCGCCTCGATCCGCACCTGCTGGCCGGCGCGCAGGTTGACCCGCTTTTCCTTGGTC
Organism: uncultured Mycobacterium sp.; assembly: GCA_964397935.1. Classification (GTDB taxonomy): domain Bacteria; phylum Actinomycetota; class Actinomycetes; order Mycobacteriales; family Mycobacteriaceae; genus Mycobacterium. The sequence continues at coordinate 11,109 of CAYNLB010000077.1, read as the reverse complement.
AGCCGGCCCTGCTCGATCAGTCGGGGATCCAGGGTGAACAACGACTGGGGCCGTCCGGTGTCCAGTCCGGTGTCGCCGCGGTAGATGTCGACGGCCACTGCCGGCGCATCCAGAGCGGGGAACCGCGACGACAACAGCGTGCCGTCGAGCTGCTCGGTCGGTGCCAGCAGACCCTGTATCGCGATCTGGTGCTTGCGGCGCTCGCTCGCGTCGGGATAGCTGCCGGCGGGGGGATCGATACGCGCGACGCCCGACGAGAGCAGGGTCTGCGGATTGTCGGGCCGCCACTGCGTGGTCGATGTGCGCGTCTGCCCGTCCGGGAACGTGACGGTGAAGGTGGGTGCGTAGCCGTGGCCCTGCAGGTACACCCGATCACCGCCGACCCGCAGCGGGTGATTGACCTCGAGCAGGTAATGCCGCCAAGTATTGGCCGTCAGATCCTTGCCGTCCTGGTAGTCGATGTCCGCGGCGAACGAGGTTGCCTGCCCCGACGGCAGGTAGTGCGCCTGGAAGTCGTTGACCCGGATGCAGATGGGGTGCAGCGAGGTGCCGTCGACGGTGTTGCCGGCCCGAAACGAATCGAACGCGGCCGGTGATGCCGAACAGAAGCCGGGGCCGCCGTCGGCGATGACGATCACGTTGCCCTCGTAGCCGAACAACTTGCCGACGGCCACCGCGACCAGCAGGCCCAGCAGCGAGAAGTGAAAGACGATATTGCCGAATTCGCGCAGGTAACCCTTTTCAGCGGACACTTCCACGGCGTGGTCGGCGTGGCGGATGGCGGTGCGCCACCCGCGCAGCCGCCGGGTGATGGTGTTCGCCAGGGTGTTGAGCTGTTCGGGCTCCGCAGCGAGCGCGGTGCCGGCGTGCTTGGGCAGCCTGGCCAGGTTGCGCGGCGCAGCAACCGGGGTGGCACGCAGGCTCTGGGCATGCTCGACCATCCGCGGGGTCAGGCAGCCGACCAGGGACACGAACAGCAACACGTAGATGGCGGTGAACCAGAAACTGGAGAACACGTCGAAGGCCTGGAGACGGTCCAGCCAGGGTCCGATCACGCGGTGGGCGGCCAGGTAGTCGTCGACCTTGCCGGCGTTCAGGCTGCGCTGCGGCAGCAGCGCCCCGGGTATCGCGCCCAGCGCCAGCAGGAACAGCAGTACCAGCGCGGTGCCCATCGAGGTCAACGCGCGCCAGGTGTTGCGCCCCCAGGCGAGAACGTGTCTCAAATCGGCAACCTCACGTCGGACACGAACGCGTCGCGCAGCCAGGAGACGAAGTCGTTCCAGACCCCGGTCACCAGCAGGACACCGACCGTGATCAGCAATGCGCCGCCGAAGATCTGAATGGCCCTGGTATGCCGCCGCAGCCAGCCCAGGCCCGTGACCGCACCCGCCGAGCCGAACGCCAGCAGCACGAACGGGATGCCCAGTCCCAGGCAGTACGCGATCACCAGCACGATTCCCCGCGCCACGCTGGCGCCGTCGGTGGCCGAGGCGACGGTGATCACCCCGGCCAGTGTGGGACCCAGGCACGGCGTCCAGCCCAATGCGAACACCGCACCCAGCACCGGCGCACCGGCGACCGTCGTGAGCTGCCGCGGGCTGAACCGGGCCTGGCGTTGCAGGGCCGGGATGAGGCCCACGAACACCAGCCCCATGACGATGGTCAGCACACCCCCGACGCGCTGCAGCATCAGCTGGTTGGTGATCAGCGTCGTCGTCATACCGAGGACCGCGACGGTGCCGAGCACGAACACCGTGGTGAACCCCGCGACGAACAACGCCGCCGACCCCGCGACCCGCCACCGCGCGCGCGGTGGGGCCTTGATCGCGCCCGGCGCCGGCTGCTCATCCACCCCGGCCTCTTCACCTACCAAGGCGGCCAGGTAGGACAGGTAGCCGGGCACCAGCGGCACCACGCACGGTGAGGCGAACGACACCAGTCCCGCCAGCAGGCACACACCAAGGGCCACCAGTAGCGGTCCAGCGGCGGCGATCTCGGTGAATTCGGTCATCGGAATCCGGTCACTGCCGTCCTGGCGTGGTCTGGTCGTCCGGGACCTCTTGCGCCACCCGCTGCACCACCGGCTGCAGGTCCGCAGCCAGGAGCTCCCGCAAAAACACCGCCGCAACCCGGTGCCGGCGGTCCAGGATCAGCGTGGACGGGATGACGGTGGTGGGGTATTTGCCGCCGAACGCAATCAGGGTGCGCATCGCCGGGTCGTAGATCGACGGGAACGTCACGTGGCGATCGTTCGCGAAGTCCAGCGCCGCCTGCCGGTTGTTGTCGCGGACGTCGATGCCCAGAAACGACACCCCGGCGGCGCGGGTGGCGCCGTACACCTGCTGGAGTTGGCTGACTTCGGCCCGGCACGGCCCGCACCACTGCCCCCAGATGTTGATGACGACGACCCGGCCGCGGAAGTCGTCGAGCGAAAGGGTGCGCGCCGGATCCGCCAAATTCGGCCCGGACAACGGTCCGGGGTGGCCGCGGGCCGAGGGCGGGTCATAGTAGATGTCGGTTCTGCCGCCCGGCGAGACGAATTCGAAGGTGCCACCCTGGGCGACCGCGTCGCGCCCGGAACACCCCGCGAGCGGGGCCGCCAGCAGGGCCGTTAGGGTCCCGGCCAGCCAAAGCCGCCACCTGGCCAGGGCGCCGCTCCTCGACATCGCTTCGCTCTGCATCGTCGCCGCCGCGGTCAGGCGCTCGCCGGCTGGTGGTACTCGACGTCGACCAGGCGGTCGCCGTCATAGACCAGGGTGGTGACCGAGCACAGGCCGCATTCGCGCCGGCGCGGGTCGTGCCAGAGCCGCTTGCCGGTCAGGTGCAGCCGAAGCGTCCACACCGGCAGTTGGTGGCTGACGCACACCACCTCCTGACCGGCGCCGCGAGCGCGCGCCTTGTCCACCGCGCTGTTCATCCGGGCCGCGATCTCGACGTAGGGCTCGCCCCAGGACGGCGTGAAGGGGTTGCGCAGCCGCCACCAGAACCGCGGGTCCCGCCACGCCCCGTCGCCCGGGCCGACCCGGCGGCCTTCGAAGAAGTTCGCCGATTCGATCAGTTCGGGATCGGTGTCCACCGCCAGGTCGTGCTTGGCGGCGATGGGCGCGGCGGTCTCCTGGGCCCGTTGCAGCGGGGAGGCGATCACCGCGACGATGTCGCGGCCGGCCAGCGTGTCGGCGACCGCGGCCGCCTGCGCCCTGCCCTTCTCGGACAGGTGGAATCCTGGCAGCCGGCCGTAGAGGACACCGCTGGGGTTGTGCACCTCGCCGTGGCGCACCACGTGCACCCGGGTTTCGTCAGCCATCAGGTTTGTCCCCCTGGGCGGCCGCCCGGGCCGCCACCGGCAGCGCCGCGGCGATCTGGTCGAAGGCGGTGTCGTTCAGCGCCGCTGAGACGAACCACGCTTCGAAGGCACTGCACGGCGGGTAGACACCCGCCTGCAGCAGGGCGTGGAAGAACGGCGGATAACGCCACGTCTGGCTGGCCCGCGCCGATGCGAAATCGGTCACCGGCGATTCGGCGAAGAACACACTGAGCATATTGCCGGCTCGCGGAATCTGGTGTGGCACACCGGCATCCGTCAGCGCCTCGGAGAGCAGCGCGGCCAGCCGGTCGGCGTTGACATCGAGGGCGGCGTAGACCGCGTCACCGGCGGCACGCAGCGTCGCCAGCCCGGCGGCCACGGCCACCGGGTTACCCGACAACGTGCCGGCCTGATACACCGGCCCCTGCGGCGCCAGCCGCTCCATCACCTCGGCGCGCCCGCCGAACGCGGCCGCGGGCAGGCCGCCACTCATCACCTTGCCGAACGTGAACAGGTCGGCGGCGACCGGATCGATTCCGTACCAACCACTTCGGCTGACCCGGAATCCCGTCATCACCTCATCGATGATCAGCAGCGCCCCATGCTCGGCGGTGATCTCGCGCAGCGCCGCGTTGTAGCCCGCCGCGGGCGGGACGACTCCCATGTTGCCGGGACTGGCTTCGGTGATCACCGCCGCGATCTGGTCGCCGAACCGAGCGAACGTCTCCCGCACGGCGTCGACGTCGTTGTACGGCAACACGATGGTGTCGGCCGCGGCCGCGCCGGTCACCCCTGGTGAGGACGGCAGCCCCAGCGTGGCCACCCCGGAACCCGCGTCGGCGAGCAACGCGTCGACATGCCCGTGGTAGCAGCCGGAGAACTTGACTATCTTGGCCCGGCCGGTGAACCCGCGGGCCAGCCGGACCGCGCTCATGGTGGCCTCGGTGCCGGAGTTGACCAGCCGTATCCGTTCGACGGGTGCCACCCGCCCGACGATCTCGGCGGCCAGCTGGGTTTCCGCCGGCGTGGGCGCCCCGAACGACAGGCCCGACGCGGCGGCTTCGGTGACGGCGTCGATGACGGCCGGGTGCGCATGGCCCAAGATCATCGGGCCCCAGGAGCAGACCAGATCGACGTAGCGGTTGCCGTCGGCGTCGGTGAGCAGGCACCCGCTCGCTTCGGTGATGAAGCGCGGGGTCCCGCCCACGGCCGTGAACGCTCGGACCGGGGAATTGACCCCGCCGGGAATGACCGTGCGGGCATCCTCGAACAGCCGGGCCGACACCGTTGTGGCCGTGCCGGCCGGGGCGGTCGCCCGGTCACTGCTTCCCATGGGGACTAGTGTCCCAGCCTCCGCGGCACGTTCAACTACAGGGTGTAGCAGAACGGGCCGGGCGTCCGTATCAGTCGTCGGCTTGCCGGTCGAATTCCTGCGCCGCCAGGAAGTTGCGGCGGGCAGCTTCGCGTTCTCTTTCTGCCGCACGCTGGTGTGCGGCGACGTCGCCAAGGCCCTCCTCGACCGCGAGCTCTTCGATTTCGGCGGCGCGCTCGTGCACGACGGCGGCTTCGTAGTGGCGATAAAGTTCGCGGCGGTGCGCCTCCTCGTCACGCTGATGCGCATGCTCGGCGCGCTCGGCGGCCCGCTTCACGTCTTCGGAGGTGACGGACTTTCGGGCGGCAAGGTCCCGCTCTCTGCGCAGCAGCTCGTTGGCGCGCTCGGCGGCTTCGTTACCCGATGAGTCGGCCATGAGAAGACACTAGTCGCCTCCGATTTGAAAAGTCGGGTTGATGTAGCGCGGCGCCTACGAGTTGGATAGCGGTATGCAATTCCCCCAGCGACTCGCACGGTTCAACCGTTACGTCACCAACCCGATTCAGCGGATGTGGGCCGGTTGGCTGCCACCGTTCGGCATTGTGGAGCATGTCGGGCGGCGCTCGGGCAAGCCGTACCGCACTCCGGTGAATGTGTTCAGCACCAACGTCGACGGCAAACCAGGGGTGGCGATCCTGCTGACCTACGGCCCGGACCGGGACTGGTTGAAGAACCTCACCGCCGCGGGCGGCGGACAACTGCGACACAAGGGCAAGAGCTTCGGCGTTGCCGACCCGCAAGTGGTCACCAAGGCGCAAGCGGCAGAACACGTGACACCCCGGGTGCGTCCGATGTTCACGAGACTGCCGTTCGAGCAAGCGGTGTTGCTCACCAAGACCGGGTGACGCGGATCGCGGCGATCGTCGAGCGGGCCATCGGCCTGGACGGTGGCCCGGCCAACGCGGTCGTCAACTTTTCCGGCCACACGGTCTCGCTGGTCGCGGTGATCACGGATGTGATCCGGGACGGGCGGCCGATGACCGGGGTGGCGTTCGACTCGATCGGCCGCTTCGCGCAAAGCGGGATCCTGCGCGACCGGATGATTCCCCGGGTGCTGGCCGCGGACCCGGCCGCACTACTGGACGCGGCGGGACGGATCGACCCGGCCGCCGTCTCGGCGTGTGCCCTGCGCGACGAAAAGCCCGGCGGCCACGGGGACCGGGCGGCCGCCGCGGGAGCCCTGGAGCTGGCTTGCTGGGACCTGAACGCCAAACTGAACGACGAGCCCGCCTACCTGACCATCGCCCGATACTTCGGCCGGGAGCCCGCGCATGTGGTTGCGGTGTATGCGGCGGGCGGCTACTACCACCCGGCGGGCGACCGTGACCGGCTGCGCACCGAGATGCGCGGATACCTCGACCTGGGCTACGACGCGGTCAAGATGAAAATCGGGGGCGCCCCGCTGCCCGAGGACCTGGCGCGCATCGAGGCGGTGATCGACATCGTCGGCGACGGGGGACGCGTCGCGGTCGACGCCAACGGCAGGTTCGACCGGGCCGAGGCGACACGGTGGGCGGCCGCCCTGAGCCCCTACGGCCTGCGCTGGTACGAAGAGCCGGGCGATCCCCTGGATTACGAGCTCAACCGCGCGGTGACGGCGGGTTATGACGGCGCGGTGGCCACCGGCGAAAACCTCTTCTCGGTGCCCGACGTGACCAACCTGGTGCGGTATGGCGGCATGCGGCCCGGCCGCGATGTCTTCCAGATGGACCCCGGCCTGAGCTACGGGTTGTGCGAGTATGCGCGGATGCTCGACGTGCTCGAGGCCCATGGCTTCGAGCGCCGGTTCGCTTTCCCGCACGGCGGGCACCTGATCAACCTGCACGTCGTGGCCGGGCTGGGGCTGGGTGGGTGCGAGTCGTATCCGGGGGTGTTTGCGCCGTTCGGCGGATACGGCGACGCCTGCGCAGTTACCGAGGGCCGGATCGCGCCGACGGACGCACCGGGGTTCGGGCTCGAGCAGAAGGCGGGTTTGGCTGAACCGATAGCCGAGCTCGTCGCCGACCTGACGGCCTGACCAGGAGGTGCACGCATGAAGATTGCGGTAATCGGTTGCGGTGCAATGGGTTCGATCTATGCCGCCAAACTGGCCGCTGCGGGCAATGACGTGCTGGCCATCGACCGTCACCGGGCCGACGTCGATCAGATCGCGCGGCACGGGCTGCGGGTCACCGGCCCCGGCTCCGATCAGGTCGTGCCGCTGCGGGCCGGCACCACCGCGCCGGCCGAGGCGATGGACCTGATCGTGCTCGCCGTCAAGGCGGCCGACGTGACAACCGGTGCGCGGCAAGCTCTTCGGATGCTGGGCGCGGCCACGCCGGTGCTGACCATCCAGAACGGCCTGGGATCGGCGGAGACCGTGGCCGAGATCGTCGGGGAGCGGCGGGTCGCGGTCGGGATCGCCAGCGGGTTCGGCGCGGCCCGCGTGGCGCCCGCACACGTGCACCACAACGCCATGCGGGCGATGCGCTTCGGCGCCTACGCGTCCCTGCCGTATGCGGCGGTCGAATCGATCGCACGAGCCTGGGCCGACGCCGGATTCGACGCCGCCGCGGTCACCGACATCGCCGCCATGCAGTGGGAGAAGCTGATCTGCAACGTCGCCTACAGCGCGCCGTGTGCGCTGACGGGGATGACTGTCGGCCAGGTGATGGACGACCCGGAGATGGGTCCGATCAGCCGGGCCGCAGCGACCGAGGCCTGGTCGGTTGCCCGGGCCTGCGGCATCGCGGTCGCCGTCACCGACCCGGTTGCCCATGCCCGCACCTTCGGCGCGCAGGTGCCGGACGCCAAACCATCGGCGCTGCTGGACCACGAGGCGCGCCGGGTCAGCGAGATCGACGTCATCAACGGGGCGGTGCCGCGGCAGGGGGCGCGCGTCGGGGTGGCGGCGCCGGTGAACGCGACGCTGACCGCGGTGATCAAGTCGATCGAACGGCAGTGGAGCAAGGACGGATCGAGTTAGCCGAGCGCGCCGGCGCGGTGTCGCGTGGGCCTACTCCTGTGAAGGGATTTCCCGTCCAGCGCCCATCCGGCCGCGGGAGCGGGCAACGAAGTACAGCCCGATCACCACCGCCCAGGACAGCAGGCCGAGCCAGAACTGACTGCGCGCGGCATGGTCGAACGCCATCCGCACCAGCACCGCCGCGATGCCGGCCACAGCCAGGATCGACAACCCCGGGAAGAACCACATCTTCACCCGCAGCTTGTCTTCGGGCGTCCGGCGGCGCAGCACGATCTGTGACAGCGCGATCAGCAAGTAGACGAACAACACCACGGCGCCCGACGAATTGAGCAGGAAGATGAACACCGTGCGTGGCGCGAACCATGCCATGACGACGCAACCGAACCCGACTGCGGACGAGGCCACGATGGCCACCGCGGGAACCCCCCGCGCGCTGATCTTCACCAGCCGGGCCGGCGCCTCCCCGCGGGTGGCGAGCACGAACAGCATGCGCGACGCGGTGTACAGGCCGGAATTCAGACAGGACAGCACCGCGGTGAGCACGACCGCGTTCATCAGCTGGTCGGCGCCGGGAATGCCCATGTGCTTGAGCGCGGCGACATAGGGCGAACTGCCGGCTTGCACGGCGTTCCACGGCAAGACCACCACGATCAAAAACACCGAGCCGACGAAGAAGATGGCGATCCGCACCAGCACCGAGTTCATCGCCCGCTGGACAGCGCGCTCGGGGTCGCGGCTTTCGGCGGCGGCGATGGTAACGACCTCAGTGCCGGTCATGGAAAAGATCACGACCACGATCGCGGTGAAGACGGCACCCACGCCTTTGGGAAAGAACCCGCCATACGCGGTCAGGTTGCTGAAGTCCGGGTCGTGTCCCGGGAAGAGCCCCACGGCGAAAGCGATGCCGAGGGCGAGGAAGGCCACGATGGTCACGACCTTGATTCCGGCGAACCAGAATTCGAACTCGCCGAAGGACGACACCGAGAACAAGTTGGTCGCGGTCATCATCGTCATCAGGCACAACGACGTCAGCCAGAGCGGCGCATGGATCCAATAGGTGACGACTTTCCCGCCGGCGACCGCCTCGAATCCGACGACGATCACCCAGAAGTACCAGTACAGCCAGCCGACCGAGAACCCGGCCCAGCCGCCCAGCGCCTGCGCCGCATAGTCGGCGAATGATCCGGTCACCGGATTGGCGGCGGCCATCTCGCCCAGCATTCGCATCACCAGGACGATCAGCGCACCGCAGAGCGTGTAGGTGAGAAAAGCGGCGGGGCCGGTGGCGCGGATGGCCACGCTGGATCCCACGAACAATCCGGCACCGATCACACCGCCGATGGCGATCATGTTCAACTGTCGCTGCGACAGTCCTCGGTGCAGTGCTGGCTGGGCGTCTATCGCGGCTGCCTTCCCGGGAGTCGAGGGCCTCACGATACCGGCCTGGACGGCGGCGCGATCTCCACCCGCACCGCCGTCCAGGCCGACAACCGACTCAGCTCGGCTTCCGGAAATGTTGGATGCCCCAGGCCAGCTGACCGTCGTCCGCGGCGCTGACCCAGTTCTTCAGGCCGACCTCCATGTTGTCGAGGTACTCCGTTGAGGATTTCTCCTCGAGTTCGCCACGGCGGGCCTCGAGTTCCTCGAGCACGCGCTGGTAATGCGTGCGCAGGTTGCCGACGAGGTCGATCTGGCTGAGTACCTCGAAGCCGATTGCCTGCGCAGCTTCGCGATAGAAGCGCATCGATCCGAGATCGGCCAGGTTGAGCCGATCATAGACCGGCTGCAACACCCCATCCGGCACGTCATCGGCCTGCATGGGATCGGTGAAGATCAACTCGCCACCCGGCTTGAGCACCCGGAATGCCTCCTCGAGCACCTTGCAGCGGTCGGTAGCGTGCAGGATCGCGTCCTGGGACCAGACGACGTCGTAACTGCCGTCCGGTTCGGGAACGTTGTCGAAGCTGCCGTGAACCACCCGGATCCGGTCTTGCAAGCCGGCACGAAGGTTCTTGTCCCGGTTGGTGGTGTTCTGCACCTCAGAGAGGTTGAGGCAGGTGACCGAACAGCCGTACTCCTTGGCCAGGCGCCGCGCGGATCCGCCGTAACCGGACCCGAGATCGAGCACCGTGGTGTCGCCGTCGACCTTCGAGAGCTGCCGGATCATGCGGTCCGCGGTCTCGGTGCCGGCCGCCCCGATGTCGTCGGTGCCTTCGTAGCAGCCGACGTGAATGTCCTCGCCGCCCCAGACCATCGAGTAGAAGGCGTCGGCGTCGGTGCTGTCGTAGTAGACCTCCGACTTGTCCGGGCCCTCGCTGTCCGGCCCGTCACTTTCGTCAATGTCGATCGATTTCTCCGCGACATGAATGAAGAAATCGGGCTCGTTATCCTCAAACGATTCCTGGAAATCGCCGTAGGTGCGCACGGTCGTGAATCCCGCTTCGCGCATGAGCCGGCGAACGTACGACTTACGCAGCGGAAACATGTTCAGGGTGTATTCGGAACCGTCCGGGAACGTGTATTTGAAACGGGCCAGCCCGTCGTCGACGTACTCCGGTTCCGCGGTGACTTTGTCACCGCAATAGTAGTACTTGTGTTTCGACTTGAATCCGTGGTCAAGTATTTCATCGTAATTCCGCTGATCCAGGATGAGAATTCCGTCGTGGCGTAACGCGGCATAGAATTCGGCAAGGGCGCGGCGGCGATCATGCTCGTCGTGCAAGTGGGTGAACGAGTTGCCGAGACAGATGATGGCGTCGTACTTGCCCTGGATGCTCCGGTTGAGTTCACGCCAGTCAGCCTGGACAGTCTTGAGTATGAGGCCGCGCTTCCTGCCGTTCTCGAAGGCCTGCGCGAGCATCGCCGCTGAGCCGTCGGCGCTCGTCACGTCGAAACCCGTTTCGGTCAGGCGAACGGAATGGAAGCCGGTTCCCGTGGCGACGTCGAGGATATGCTTCTTGTCGCGCGCGCGCAGGACGTCAACAAAAAACCGCCCCTCGGACTCGGCGCGAGCGTCCCAGTCGATCAATTCATCCCATTTTTCGACGAAACTCATCACATATTCGGCGCGATACAGCTCCGTCGCACGATCCGATAGTGGGTCGTTGCCATAAACTTGATCGTGTAATTCCAGTTCTAGATTATCCCGTGGAGCGGATATGCTGGACATATAACCTTTCTCTCTCCTCGCCCGACCGCAATTCCAACTCGGCCCCGCGCGCGGTGTACCTGCAGCCCAGGAATGCGCCAGTGCCCACCCGGGGACCGGGGGCGAACTCGTACCGTGCGATGCATCCCGTCGAGCGAAAGCGACAAGGGCCCGGGTGAGCAATGTTTGCCACACTCGAACTGGGCAAACGGCCACAGGGCCCGTCACTCTCACACCGTCAAGCGAGTGTACCCGTAGCAGTGGGCAACTGTGTGCCTAGGGCACGATTGCGAAACCCGGCGCTTTCGCAATCAGTCCAA
>CAYNLB010000076.1:0-22010 GCA_964397935.1 uncultured Mycobacterium sp. | reverse complement strand
CCGCGAAGCTGGCTGACGCCCATAGCACCGAGGGCAACTGCCACCACGACGACCAGCGGTACCCAAGCCTTTTTGAGAAAGGTGGACACTGCGGTTTCCTTTCGCTCATGGCCTGGTCTTCCTGGTACGCAGTCTCAGCCCGCGCGACCGCAGCCAATAGGGTCGTTCGACCCTGCGAGCAGTGGCCATCGGGCACACAAATAGCACCTCGTCGCGTTGCCGCGCCATGCGCGCGCTTCGGCGCCGGGATGAGTCCGCAGCTCCGTTATACCATACCCCCCACCGTATCTTGGGGCCCACGGATACCCGTCTCTACGACAGCCCGTCATAGACTCAATGGGCCCGCTCAACTAAGGTATTTCGCCATGACCGCGTCCCGCGACGACGAGCCCGTTACCGAGCTCGCCCTGGCCGCCGCCCGCGGGAATGCGCGCGCACTCGATGCATTCATCAAGGCCACCCGGCAAGACGTCTGGCGATTTGTCGCGTATCTGTCGGACACGGGCAACGCCGACGACCTGACCCAGGAGACCTTCCTGCGCGCAATCGGCGCCATCCGGCGGTTCTCCGGACGCTCGAGTGCCCGAACCTGGCTGCTATCCATCGCACGCCGCGTCGTGGCCGATCACATCCGCCACCTCCAGTCGCGGCCCCGCACGGCCGCTGGAGCCGACCCCGAACACTTTCTGCGCGGCGACCGTCACGTCCGCGGATTCGAAGACTGGGTCGAAGTGACCACGATGATTGCCGGCCTCACCACCGAACGACGAGAAGCCCTCTTGCTCACCCAGGTGCTCGGCTTGTCCTACGCCGAAGCCGCGGCGGTCTGCGGCTGCCCCGTGGGTACCATTCGGTCCCGCGTCGCACGTGCGCGGGATGCGCTGCTGGCCGACGTTGAGCACGAAGACCTGACCGGCTAGTCCGTGGCGGTCGCAAGCCCGGTTACCCAACCGGCGGCTTCGCGCACGCTGCCGACGGCCGGCACCCCCGCCGGTAGTGCCGGCCGCGCCACCATCACCACCGGAACATCCAGCGCGGCAGCGGCATCCAGTTTCGCCCGGGTCATGTCACCGCCGCTGTTCTTGGTGACCAGGGCGTCGATGCGGTACTCACACAACAGCGCGAACTCGTCGTCGTAGCAATACGGACCGCGAGACAGCAGCAGCTGGTGACGACGCGGCAACAAGGCACCATCCGGTTCGGTGACCGCGCGGATCAAGAACCATGCATCACTGTCGGCGAAGGCCCGGACACCGGAACGGCCGGTGGTGAGAAATATCCGCGAATAGCCTTGCCGTGCAGCCACTTTAGCTGCTTGAGCATCCGTTTCGACGACGATGGCGGCACCGGGGTCCCATGCGGGGCGGGCCAGCACCAGATAGGGCATCTGCAATTCGCCGCACACCTGCGCGGCGTGTGCCGTCATGGTTGCCGCGAAGGGGTGGGTGGCGTCGACCACGGCGTCGACACGTTCGTCCCGCAGCCAGCGCCGTAGCCCGTCGACGCCGCCGAAACCGCCGATGCGCACCGGCCCGACGGGCAGGGCAGGGTCCGGCACCCGGCCGGCCAGCGAGCTGATGATGTCGACATGCGGGTGCAGGGCTTTCGCCAGTGCACGGGCCTCGGCGGTACCGCCGAGTAAGAGCAGCCGCATCAGTGCCGACTCCCCCGGGTGCGCCCGGTTGAGTACAGGTAGCTGTCGGTGAATCCTTCGGCAGTCAACACGTCACCTACCACGATGACGGCGGTCTTGGTGATGCCGGCATCGTGCATTTGCCCCGCGATGTCAGCCAGCGTGCCGCGCAGCACCCTCTGTTGCGGCCAGCTTGCGAACGCTACTACGGCCGTAGGTGTTTCGCGCCGGCATCCGCCTTGCAGGAGCTCCGGGACAATGACGTCGATCTGGGCGGCAGCCAGGTGCAACACCAGGGTGGCCCCCGATTGGGCCAAGACCGCCAGCTCTTCACCGGGCGGCATGGGTGTCGACAGGGTCGCGATCCGGGTCAGCGTCACCGTCTGCGCTATCCCCGGGACGGTGAGCTCGCGTTTTAGGGCGGCAGCCGCCGCCGCGAAAGCCGGTACGCCCGGGACGACTTCGTAGCCGATGCCCAGCGCGTCGAGTCGGCGGCACTGCTCGGCCAGCGCGCTGTACAGCGATGGGTCGCCGGAGTGCAACCGCGCCACGTCATGGCCGGCGGCATCCGCGTCGGCGAGTTCGGCGACGATCTGCTCGAGCGTCAGAGGGCCGGTGTCAATGATTTTCGCTTCGGGCGGGCACAGCGCCAGCAGGTCACCGGGCATGATCGAACCCGCATAGAGGCAGACCTGGCATTGTCCGAGTAGCCGTTGTCCGCGAACTGTGATGAGGTCGGCAGCGCCGGGCCCGGCACCGATGAAATACACCGTCACCTCGTCACCGTCCACTGGGTGACCGGATACTGCGGACGCCAACCGGTGAAGGCGCCCAGCTGCTCACCCTGGTAGTGCTGGAAGCGTCGCAGCCGACCGCCGAGGCGGGAATGAACTTGTGCCAGCGCAGCTTCGGACTCGACGGTGACGGCGTTGACGACCATCCGTCCCCCCGGCGGCAGGTTGTCGAGGCACGCATCGAGCAGACCGGGCTGAGTCAGACCGCCACCGATGAAAATGGCCGACGGCGCTTGGGCGCCGTCGAAAGCATCCGGCGCGTCGCCGCACACATCGATGCTGACGCCGAAAGCCGCGGCGTTGAGCCCGATATTGTGGCGCCGCCGTTCGTCACGCTCGAACGCGACCGCGCTGCAACCCCGCCAACTCAGGCACCACTGGACACTGATGCTGCCCGAGCCTGCGCCGACGTCCCACAACAACTCCCCCGGCCGCGGAGTCAGCGCCGCCAACGTCACCGCCCGGATCCCGTGTTTGGTGATCTGCCCGTCGTGGACGAACACGTCGTCAGGCACTGGCCACATACGGTCGTCGGGTAGGTAACGGACGGCGATCACGTTGAGGTCGTCGATGTCCGCGGGCGCGCTATCGGCCCATTCCCGAGCGATGCCGTCGCGGCGCCGTTCGCCCGGGCCGCCGAGTTGTTCGAGCACGCTGAACTCCGAATCTCCTCGGCCATGTGCGGTGAGCAGCGCCGCCAGCGCCTTCGGAGTGGACCCGGTGCTCGACAACACGATCGCCTGGCCGCCCCGGCGCACCGCGGTGCTCGGTTGCGCGGTGACCAGGCTGATCACCTCGGTGTCGTGGACGTTCCAGCCCATCCGCGCGCACGCCAGCGTCACCGACGACACATGCGGCAGCACCCGGACGTTGCCGGAGCCGTGCAACCGGACCAGCGTGCCCGCGACGCCATGCAGCAGCGGGTCTCCGCTGGCCACCACGTGGATGTCCCCCGTGCTGTCGTCCGGCAACGTTTGCAGCGCGGGCAGCATCGGCGACGGCCACTGCTCGCGGCGCGCGGGCAGCGTTTCGTCGAGCAGGTCGAGTTGCCGCTTGGAGCCGTAAATCACCGTGGCCCTCTGTAATTCGGTGCGAGATGCGGTAGACAAGCCGGCCATGCCGTCGGCGCCGATACCGACAACGACGATCATGAGCGCCGCTCCTTCTCAGCTCTTCGCACTGCATCGTCGCCGGCGCGCATCATCGCGGCATCCTGCGCCACACGAACTGCGGCAGCAGCCGCATCCCGAAGAACATCGGCCGCAGGGCCCATGGGATCCACACGGTGCGCTGCCGTTTCGCCAGCGCACGCGCGGTCGCCGCGGCCACCTGCGGCGGGGTGCTGGACAGCGGCGCCGGCGTCATTCCCTCCGTCATGCGCCCGATGACAAACCCCGGGCGCGCGATCAGCAACCGCACCCCAGTGCCGTGCAACGCGTCGGCCAAGCCGCTGGCAAAGCCGTCCAGCCCGGCCTTGGCCGAACCATAGACGTAGTTCGCTCGGCGCACCCGGATCCCGGCCACCGAGGAGAACACCACCAGCGATCCCCTGCCGGCCGCACGCATGGCTGCGGCCAGGTGGGTGAGCATGCTGACCTGAGCGAGGTAGTCGGTGTGCGCGATCGCTACCGCGTGCGCGGCGTCGGTCTCGGCGCGGGCCTGGTCGCCGAGGATCCCGAAGGCCAGCACCGCGGTGCCGATGGGTCCGTGATCGGCGACGATCGAGGCGACCAGCGGGCCGTGCGAGGCCAGGTCGTCGGCGTCGAACTCCCTGGTCTCCACCGCCGCGGCGCCGGCGGCTTTGAGGGTCTCGACCTGTTCGGCGAGCTGATCGGCCTTGCGTGCGGCCAGCACGACCGTCGCTCCGGGCGCCAGGCGCCGCGCGAGTTCGATGCCGATCTCGCTGCGGCCGCCCAGAACCAGTACCGGATCTGCGCCCGTGTCGTCCACGGCTGCGATTATTACCTGCGCTAGCGTGGGCGGTGATGGCGAACACCACTACCCGGCTTACCGAGGACGCGTTGGCATTCCTGTCTGAACGTCATCTGGCCATGCTGACCACGCTCCGTACCGACAACTCGCCGCATGTGGTGGCGGTGGGTTTCACCTTCGATCCCACGACACACATCGCGCGTGTCATCACCACCGGCGGCTCCCAGAAGGCGGTCAATGCCGACCGTAGCGGGCTGGCGGTGCTCAGCCAGGTGGACGGGGCGCGGTGGCTGTCGCTGGAGGGCCGATCCAAGGTCAACAGCGATATCGACGCCGTGCGCGATGCCGAACTCCGCTACGCCCAGCGCTACCGCAATCCGCGGCCCAACCCACGACGGGTTGTCATCGAGGTTCAGGTGGAGCGGGTGCTGGGATCGTCGGATCTGCTCGCCCGGGGCGAGTAGCAGCGCGAGCGGGTAGACCCGGTTCAAGTTTTCCGTCCAGGCCGCAAACGCTCTCCGGTAAGCCGTAAGCGGTCCGGGCGTGTGATTCATCTGGAAATGAACTCTGGAGATCAACTGGGTCGCACCATCGGGCAAAAGTCCCTGACATATTCCGCCATATTCCGCCAGCGAAGCGGTTCCATCCAACACCGGCCATTTTCCTATGAGATTGCCCTAACCGATGGGTGATCCGCGACTAGTGAGAGTCGTAGATCGATTCTGGACGGATGCGAGCCTGCAGCCTACGAAGCGGGTAGCTGTCCACGCCGGTCAGGCGTCGGGGACCACGATCAGGTCGTGGGGCCTGTTGTTGACGGCCGTGGCGCCGCCTTCCGTGACGATGACGATGTCTTCGATGCGGGCGCCCCACCTGCCCGGGAAGTAGATGCCCGGCTCGATGGAGAAAGCCATCCCCGCGGCCAACGGCAGCTCATTCCCGGCGACGATGTAGGGCTCTTCGTGGACCGACAGCCCGATACCGTGCCCGGTGCGGTGCACGAAGAACTCGGCAAGTCCCTCCCGGGCCAGCACGTCGCGGGCGGCGGCATCGACCTGCTCGGCGGTCACGCCCGGGCGGACCACGTCAAAGGCGGCGCGCTGAGCCTGTTGCAGCACCGAATACCGGTGCGCTACCTCGGGCCCGGGCTCGCCGATGCTGTAGGTGCGCGTCGAGTCGGAGTGGTATCCGGGCTCGTAAGCCCCGCCGATGTCGACGACGACAATATCGCCAACCTGCAGTTCGCGGTCCGAATACCCGTGGTGCGGGTCGGCGCTGAACGGTCCGGAGCCCACGATGATGAACGCCACCTCCGAATGCCCCTCGGCGACAATCGCTTCGGCGATGTCGGCGGCCACGTCAGCCTCGGTCCGGCCCGGGGCCAGAAACTCCGGCACCCGGGCATGCACCCGGTCGATGGCCGCGCCGGCCTTGCGCAACGCGTCGATTTCGCATTCCTCCTTGACCATCCGCAGCGTGCGCATCACGACGGTCGCCAGGATCGGCTGCACACCGAGCGCAGCGGTCAGCGGCACCAGGTGCAAGGCCGGCATGGAATCGGTGACGGCCGTCGCCGCGGGGGCGCCGCCGAGCGCCGTACTCACCAGCTGGTACGGATCATCGCCGTCGACCCAATCCCGCACCGGTAGGGCCAGTTCCGCGACGGCCGACCCCTCGAGGGAAGCCAGCTCGAGCCGCGGCACCACAATCGTGGGATCACCGGACGCCGGCAACACCAGCGCGGTGAGCCGTTCCAACGTCTGAGCGCGCGACCCGACGAGATAGCGCAGGTCATCCCCCGGGGTGATCACCAGCCCCGCCAACCCCGCCTCGGCGGTCGCGGCGGCCGCCGAGGCCAGCCTGCGGGCGTATACGCCGGCGTCGAATCGGTGAGAATTCATGGCAGCCAGGCTAGCCCGGCTGGCTCGGCCAACCGCACCGGCGGCGGCGCTGGCAGGATGGCCGACATGCCCGCACCCGTAGGCTCGACGAGTGGCGACCCACTGCGCCCGGCTTCGCCGCGCTCGCGATCGCCACTGTTGCTGCTCGACGGCGCCAGCATGTGGTTCCGCTCGTATTTCGGGGTGCCGTCCTCGATCACCGCCCCCGACGGCCGCCCCGTCAACGCCGTGCGCGGATTCATCGACTCGATGGCCGTGGTGATCACCCAGCGGCGGCCCGGGCGGCTGGTGGTGTGCCTGGACCTCGATTGGCGACCGCAGTTCCGGGTTGACCTCGTCCCGTCCTACAAGGCCCATCGCGTAGCTGAGCCCGAGCCGGAGGGCGAGCCCGACATCGAGCAGGTCCCCGATGACCTGACTCCGCAGATCGACATGATCATGGAGTTGCTGGACGCCTTCGGGATTCCGACTGCCGGCGCGGCGGGTTTCGAAGCCGACGATGTGCTGGGCACGCTGGCGGCACGGGAACGCCATGACCCGGTCGTCGTCGTCAGCGGAGATCGCGACCTGCTGCAGGTGGTGTCCGACGAGCCCGTCCCGGTCCGTGTGCTGTATCTGGGCCGCGGGCTGGCCAGAGCGACCTTGTTCGGGCCTGCCGAAGTGGCCGAACAGTATCGCGTCCCGGAGCACCGCGCCGGGCCGGCCTACGCCGAACTCGCGCTGTTGCGCGGTGATCCGTCCGACGGCCTGCCGGGCGTGCCAGGCGTCGGTGAGAAAACGGCAGCCACCCTGCTGGCTCAGCACGGTTCGCTGGATGGGATCCTGGCGGCCGCGCATGACCCGAAGTCGAAGATGGCGAAGGGTGTGCGGGCGAGGCTGCTGGCCGCTACCGACTACATCGAGGCGGCCGGTCAGGTCGTGCGGGTAGCCACCGACGCGCCGGTCACCCTGTCCACGCCCACCGACGCGCTACCGCTGGTCGCCGCCGACCCGCAACGTACCGCCAAGCTGGCGACCGGGTTGGGCGTCGAGTCATCGATTGCCCGCTTGCAGAAAGCGCTCGACACGCTGCCCGGATGAGGGCCGCTATTGCGGCCGGCCGACCTCGTAGGTCCCCTTGTTGTCCTGAAAGGTCACCGTCACGTGCTTTTGAGCGCCGTCGATGCTGACGTCGCAGTCGAACGTGGCGCCCTTCTTGACCGTGGGGTTCTGCCCGTTGTTGCACTTGACGTCTTTGACGTTCTTGGCACCATAGCCATTGGTTTCGTCGGACAGGACCTGCTGCACACCGGACTGGGCTTTGTTGATGTCCAGTTTGGTGGTGACGAAGAAGCCGGGCTGCCAAAAGCCGAGCACCAGCACGACCGCGATGAGCAGAAAGGCGATCGCCCCGCCCACACCGGCGATCACCGCCACCGAGCGCTTGTTGCCCGGTTGCTCATAGGGCGGGTACTGCTGCGGGTATTGACCAGGCTGACCGTATTGACCGGGCTGGCCGTACTGTCCCGGCGCGGCGTACTGGCCGGGCTGACCATACTGGCCGGGTTGCATGTATTGGCCGGGTTGGCCGTACTGCCCGGGCGCGGCGTACTGGCCGGGCTGACCGTACTGGCCGGGTTGCCCGTAGCCGGGCTGCTGGGGGTACTGCGGGTATGCCGGTTCACCCGGCTGTTGGTACTGCGGGTACTCAGCGGGCGGCGTATAGGCCGGGGCCTGCCACGTCGGCTCCTGCTGCCACGGCGAGCCCACCTGGGTCGGTTCGGAGGACCGATCGCTACCTTCGCCGGGCGGTTGCCACTGCTGGTCGGATCCTTGCGGTCCGCTCATCGTTTCTCCTCAGCCCCTTGTGTTCGAGGCGCAAAATATCGACGTTCTCATTACTGGTCTAACGTAGCTCCGGCATAGCCTACCCGGCGTCAACTGCAACGACGCCGCGCCGAACGTCATCGATGGCGCGCTTGGCGGTGGCGCGCAGCTCGGCGTCCGGGGCGGCGTTGCGAACCTGGTCCAACAGGTCGAGCACCTGGCGGCACCAGCGCACGAAATCCCCGGCCAGCAGGGGTGATCCGGCGCCGCCCGAGTCGGCCGCCGCCAGCGCCGCGGCCAGATCTCCCGTCCTGGCCCATCGGTAGATGACGTTGACAAAGCCATCGTCGGGTTCACGGCTGGGGGCGATCCGGTGCGTCTGCTCGTCGGCGCGCAGCGCATGGGAGAGCCGCGACGTCTGGTGCAGAGCCTGCCGCACGCGCTGGGTGGGTGCGTCGACGGCAAATGCCGTGCCCGGGCCATCTGAGCCACCCCTACTTTCGTACAGCACTGCCGAGACCACCGCCGCCAGCTCGGCCGGCTTCAAACCCGCCCACGCGCCGGTACGCAGGCATTCGGCCACCAATAGGTCGCTTTCGCTGTAGATGCGGGCCAGCAGCCGGCCGTCGTTGGTGACGTGGGGGTCGGCAGCCGGGCCTTGGATGAAGTCACGCTCGGTGAGCAGCCCGACGATCCGGTCGAAGGTCCGGGCCAGTGAATTGGTGGCCGCCGCGACCTTTTTCTCCAGTTGCGCGTTGTCGCGTTCGATGCGCAAGTAGCGCTCGGCCTGCCGCATCTCGGCCTCCAGGCCGGGGCCGTTGTGCGACGGATGCCGGCGCAGTTGCGCCCGCAACGCCGCCAGCTCCGGGTCATGAAACGCGCCGTATGCGCCATCCTGATCACCGCGGCCGGCACCGCGCTTGGCCGGGGCGGCCAGGCCGGCCGCGGCCGATCGCAGCGCCGACGCCAGATCCCGCCGGACTCGAGGCTGGCGGTGCTCGACCCGCTTGGGCAAGGACATCGAACCGACCGGCTCCGACGCGCCGGAATAGTCGGCTGACGAAATCCGCCCCGCCCAACGGTTTTCGGTCAGCACCAGTGGGCGCGGGTCGGAGCTGTCGCGGGCCGATTCCAGTACCACCGCCAGTCCGCCGCGCCGGCCATGGGTGATGTTGATGATGTCACCCCGACGCAGCGCGGCCAGCGCATCGCTGGCGGCCTGCCGTCGTTGCAGCCGCGACGCGCGCGACTGCGCGCGCTCCATCTCGGAAATCCGGGCACGTAGGCGGGCGTATTCGAAGATCGGCGCCTGGCGACCGCCCAGCTCGGCGGCGATCTCGTCGAGCATCCGGCTTCCCCGCTCGATGCCGCGGACCAGGCCGACGACGGAGCGATCGGCCTGATACTGGGCGAAGGACTGCTCCAGCAGCCGATGAGCCAGCTCGGGACCCATCCGGTGCACCAGGTTGATCGTCATGTTGTAGGACGGGGCAAAGGAACTGCGCAGCGGGAAGGTGCGGGTGGAGGCCAGGCCGGCCACCGCGGATGGTTCGGTGTTTTCTTCGGTGGGATTCCAGAGAACTACCGCATGACCCTCGACGTCGATGCCGCGCCGGCCGGCACGTCCGGTCAGCTGCGTGTACTCCCCCGGCGTCAGCGGTACGTGCTGCTCGCCGTTGAACTTCACCAGCCGCTCCAGTACGACCGTGCGGGCGGGCATATTGATGCCGAGCGCCAGGGTTTCGGTGGCGAAGACGGCCTTGACCAGGCCGGCGGTGAACAACTCCTCGACCGTGTGTCGGAACACCGGCAACATCCCGGCGTGATGGGCCGCCAGACCGCGCAACAACCCCTCCCGCCACTCGTAATACCCGAGCACCGCCAGGTCGGAGTCGGCCAGATCACCGCAACGGTGGTCGATCACCTCGGCGATCTGTGCGCGCTCCTCCTGAGAGGTCAGCTGCAGCGGCGAACGCAGGCACTGCTGGACGGCGGCGTCACAGCCGGCCCGGGAGAACACGAAGGCGATCGCCGGCAGCAGCCCTTCGGAGTCCAAGGCAGCGATCACCTCTGGCCGTCCGGGCGGTCGGTAGAAGCGCGGCCGGCCCGGTCGTCCGTGACCTCCCCGTCCCGCCTGCCGGCGTGGGCGCCAATCCGACATTCGATCCGCCTCGCGGCGATGTGCCATGTGGCGCAACAATTCCGGGCTGACACGCGGCTGGCCTTTGATGGGCGGGTGGTCGCCGTCCTCCCCGGCCTCGTAGTCGAACAGGTCGAAGAGACGCTTGCCCACCATGACGTGTTGCCACAGCGGCACCGGCCGGTGCTCATCGACCACGACCGTCGTATCGCCCCGCACGGTCTGGATCCAGCCACCGAACTCCTCGGCGTTGCTGACCGTCGCCGACAGGCTGACCACCCGCACCTCGTCGGGCAGATGCAGGATCACTTCCTCCCACACCGGTCCCCGCATCCGGTCGGCGAGGAAATGCACCTCGTCCATCACCACATGAGAAAGCCCTTGTAGCGCGGGCGAATCGGCGTAGAGCATGTTGCGCAGCACCTCGGTGGTCATCACCACCACGGGCGCCTCGCCGTTCACCGACATGTCACCGGTCAACAGCCCGATCCGATCGCGGCCGTAGCGCGCCGTCAGATCGGTGTGCTTCTGGTTGCTCAGCGCTTTGAGCGGCGTGGTGTAGAAACACTTACCCCCGGCCGCCAGCGCCAAGTGCACGGCGAATTCGCCGACCACCGTCTTGCCGGCGCCGGTCGGCGCGCAGACCAGCACGCCATGGCCACGCTCGAGCGCAGCACAGGCCCGCTGCTGAAAGTCGTCGAGCGCAAAGGGCAGTTCGGCGGTGAACCGGGCCAGCTCGACCAGCTCTGTCACGCCGCCGCCATCGTGCGCGAGGGTCCGCAGAATGCCAGCTGTGGCGGCGTGTCGTCGTACAGACATGCGCGCTCGTGGGGGCGGGGCAGCCTAAGTGACATCGTCATGCTGCCCGGCGGTGACCGACGGCTCCGTTATCGCTGTAGGCGGCTCGATGAGCGATGCTTCGTCGTCGGGTACCAGGGCCTGGGCTTCGCGCTTGGCTTTGCGCTTGTCGTGCACCCGGGTGATCTGAATGGCGAACTCGAGGAGCACCGACAGCGCTATTCCGAGCGCGGTCATCGAGAAGGGATCGGATCCGGGCGTGAACACCGCTGCGAACACGAACATCGCGAAGATCAGGCCCCGCCGCCACGACTTGAGCCGCTGGTATGTCAACAGGCCCGCCATGTTGAGCATGACGATCAGCAACGGGAATTCGAAGCTCACCCCGAAAACCACCAGCAAGTTGATGAGGAAGCCAAAATATCGGTCCCCGGATAGCGCGGTCACCTGCACGTCGCTGCCGACAGTCAACAAGAAGCCCAACGCCTTGGACAGCACCAGATAGGCCAGCACCGCGCCGGCGATGAACAGCACCGCGGCGGGAACAACGAACGCGATCGCGAAGCGGCGCTCCTTTTGGTAGAGCCCGGGCGTGATGAACGCCCACAGCTCGTAAAACCACACCGGACAGGCCAGCACGACACCGGCCGACAGCCCGACCTTGAGCCGCAACATGAACTGGTCGAACGGCGCCGTCGCCAGCAGCCGGCACTGCCCGTCGGCGCTGATCGAGGCGCGCGCCGATGGTGGCAGCGAGCAGTAGGGATGGCGTAGCCACTCGCCCAGACTCTCCAGCCCGAACATCGCATGCGAATACCAGACAAACCCGAAGATCGTGGTGATCAGGATGGCGGCCAGGGCAATCAGCAGCCGGGTGCGCAGCTCGGTGAGGTGGTCGACGAGCGACATCGTCGCGTCAGGGTTGGTACGGCTGCGCCTGTTGCGCGGGTTGAGGCGCTTCAGCAGGCCGGCAGTGCGCGCTGAAACCTTGAAAACTTTCACGACGCTCGGTCAGTGGCCCTCGGGCACCGCGACGGGGATGCCGACGGGCTAGGCCGGGCGCGCTTGGTTGTGACCCTGCTCGCCGGCCGCCGGAGCGTCGACTCGCTGCGACTGCACGGGAGTGGGATTGGGCGCCGACGTGTCGTTCTTGGCCTCCACGGCAGACGCTTCCGCTTTGTGCTCGCTCTGCATTTCGCGGAGCTCCGACTTGAAGATGCGCATCGACTTGCCCAACGAACGCGCCGCATCGGGGAGCTTCTTGGCACCGAACAGCACGATCACCACCACAGCGAGGATCGCCCAGTGCCACGGACTAAGACTGCCCACTTTGATTACCTCCAGACGTCCACCCGATGCTACCGCAGCCGAGCGAACTCCCGTTGTGCCCGCGCCGCGTCTCAAGTGGCGCCCCGGCGGCGTCGCACCCGGCGCCCGGTAGCCGTCAGGCCTGGTAGGCCTGCAGGGCGGCCATCGCACCGTCGCGTACCCGCCGGGAGAGCGACTCGGGTTCGAGCACCTGGACCGTTGACCCGAAACCCAGAACCAGGCGAGTCATCCAGTCGTCGGAGGCGTAGGTCATGACGGCCTCGCACCAGCCATCCGGCAATTCGCGCACCTCGCGCATCGGGTAGTACTCGAACATCCACGACGCCGAGGGCGCCACCCGCAGCCTGGCCGACGGCAGTGCAGGATCGCCGTCGAAAAGTGACGTATCCGGCGGTGCCTGCAGCGCCAGCTCCGGAGGAGCGGCCTGCTCGGCCAACTCGGTGGCGTCCACGATCCGGTCGAAGCGGAACAACCGGACCCCTTCCGCTTCGCGTGACCAGGCCTCCAAATAGCTGTGTCCGCCGATCAGCAGCACCCGGATGGGGTCGACGATCCGGCTGGTCAGGGTGTCATGGGAGGCGGAGTAGTAGTCGAGGGCCAGTGCGTGTTTGTGCTGTACCGCCGCCCGCACCGCAGCCGCTGCCCTGCTCGCCGGGCTCTCAGAGGCGGGTTCATCGACATCTGCCACCGACGCTTTGGCCTGCTGCCCGACGGCGCCGGCGGCGGCCTCGATCTTGGCGATCGCGCTGCGCGCCGCTTCCGGGTCGACGACGCCGGGGATGTCGGCGAGCGCCCGCAGCGCCACCAGCAGGCCCGTCGCCTCCGGTGACGTGAGCTTGAGCGGCCGGTCGATGCCCGCCGAGAATGTCACCTTGACGGTGTCACCGGAAAACTCGAAATCGATCAGATCACCCGGGTAGTAGCCGGGAAGGCCGCACATCCACAGCTGGTTGAGGTCTTCTTCCAACTGCTTGGGCGATACTCCCAGGTCGGCGGCGGCTTCGGCCCGGGTGATCCGCGGGTTGGCCTGGAAATAGGGCACCATGTTCAGCAGCCGCACCAGTCGGGTCGAGATAGGTGTCATGCGCGCCGTTCTCCCACAACCTCCACACCCGCGAGGGCTCGCAATCGGGCCAGCACATCCTCGCGCAGGGATTGTGGCGCCACCACCACAGCGTCTGCCCCGTAACCGGCGATGTCGCGCGCCAGCCGGTCGGTGGAACCGATGTCGAGTTCGATCACCTCGCCGTCGCGGCCGCCCAGCTGCCGCGTGGCGATCGACCTGCCGGCGCGCCGCAGCGCGGTGGCCCGTCCGTCGGCCACCCACACGTGAGCCTGCCGGCCCGTTGGCACCTCGGTGACCTTCTGAGCCACGATCCTGCCCAGGTCCGCGTCGTCGGGCGGTATCACCGCGCCGGGCGGACCAACCGGTATGACGTCAGCACCGATTCGCGAGAGGCGGAAGATGCGGATGTCATCGCGGTCGCGGTCGTGGCCCACCAGATACCAGCGCCCCTTTTGCGTGACGACGCCCCACGGCTCGACCGTGCGGGTGCTGTAGGGCTCGGCCCGCGACGGCCGGTGCGGGAACTGCACCGCCTGCCGGGAATCGATAGCAGACAACAGGATTCCGAGAACCTCTTCCGACCCGCGCAGACCCGGCACACCGGCCGGGGAAGCGATGGCCACCGGAGCGTCAGGGTCAAGGTCGACCCCGGCCGCGCGCAGTTTGAGCAATGCCCCCTGGGTTGCGGTGATCAGTTCGGGTGATTCCCACAGTTGGGTGGCCACGGCTACCGCGGCTGCCTCGTCCGGGGTCAGCTCGACCGGCGGTAGTGCGTAGGCGTCGCGGTTGATCCGGTAGCCCTCGCCTGTGTCCCAGGCCGAGACCCTGCCGACCTCCAGGGGGATCCCGAGGTCACGCAATTCGTTCTTGTCACGCTCGAACATGCGGGAGAACGCCTCTGCGCTGGGGCTGTCCGAATAGCCGGCCACGCTGGACCTGATCTTTTCCGCGGTGATGTAGCCACGGGTGGACAGCAGGGCGATGACCAGGTTCACCAGCCGTTCGACTTTTGAGGTCGCCATCGACTCAAGCCTAGATCGGTCGGTTGGCCAGCGTCTTCCGACTCGCTACATGCTGGCGATGAGTCGTTTGACCCGCTCGTCGACCGCCCGGAATGGGTCTTTGCACAGCACGGTGCGCTGCGCCTGGTCATTGAGCTTGAGGTGCACCCAGTCGACGGTGAAGTCGCGCCCGGCCGCCTGAGCCGCGCTGATGAACTCACCACGCAGCCTGGCGCGGGTGGTCTGCGGCGGATGGTCGACCGCCTCCGCGATGTCCTCGTCGGTGGTGACACGTGCGGCAAGTCCCTTGCGCTGCAGCAGATCGAAGACACCGCGCCCGCGTTTGATGTCGTGGTAGGCCAGATCCAGCTGGGCAATCTTCGGGTCGGACAGCTCCATGCTGTAGCGGTCCTGGTAGCGCTGGAACAGCTTGCGCTTGATCACCCAGTCGATCTCGGTGTCCACCTTGGCGAAATCCTGGCTTTCGACAGCATCGAGCTGACGGCCCCACAGGTCGACGATCTGTTCGATCTGGGCGTTGGGCTCCCGGGTCTGCAGATGCTCGACGGCGCGGCTGTAGTACTCGCGCTGGATGTCCAGCGCGCTGGCCTGGCGCCCGCCGGCCAGCCGCACCGGCCGGCGGCCGGTGGTGTCATGACTGACCTCGCGGATCGCCCGGATCGGGTTGTCCAACGAAAAGTCCCGGAAGGGAACACCGGCTTCGATCATTTCGAGCACCAGCGCCGCGGTGCCCACCTTGAGCATGGTGGTGGTTTCGCACATGTTGGAGTCGCCGACGATCACGTGCAACCGCCGGTACTTCTCGGCGTCGGCGTGCGGTTCGTCACGGGTGTTGATGATCGGCCGGCTGCGGGTGGTGGCCGAGGAGACACCCTCCCAGATGTGCTCGGCACGTTGGGAAAGGCAGAACGTCGCGGCCTTGGGTGTCTGCAGCACCTTGCCGGCCCCGCAGATCAGCTGGCGGGTGACCAGGAACGGCAGCAGCACGTCGGAGATTCGGGAGAACTCGCCGGCCCGCACGATCAGGTAGTTCTCGTGGCAGCCGTAGGAGTTGCCCGCCGAATCGGTGTTGTTCTTGAACAAGTAGATGTCGCCGCCGATGCCCTCATCGGCGAGCCGCTGCTCGGCGTCGACCAGCAAATCTTCCAGCACCCATTCGCCGGCCCGGTCGTGAGTGACCAGTTGCACCAGACTGTCGCACTCGGCGGTGGCGTACTCGGGGTGGCTGCCCACGTCAAGGTAAAGACGGGCGCCGTTGCGCAAGAAAACGTTGGAGCTGCGACCCCAGGACACCACCCGCCGGAACAGGTAGCGGGCCACCTCGTCCGGGGACAGGCGGCGGTGTCCGTGAAAGGTGCAGGTGACACCGAACTCGGTCTCGATGCCCATGATTCGCCGCTGCACGTAATTGAGGGTACTGGTTGTCCGACAGCGACGGCACGGAAGCCGCGCCAGCGAGAGTCCCGGGGGTTTACCTCGGCCCCGTGATCGGGTTGCGCTGCGACTCCGTTTACCGAATGCGTCAGCTCCAGCAGTTAGGTGCAAGGATGGCGATCATGGTGCGGCGCCGCTCAATCGCCAGGGTCGTCGGACAGCTCGTGGTGGTGGTCCTGGTCGCCTGTAGTCCTACGAACAAGACGAATCCGGCCGCGCCGACGACCAACCCCACGACGTTCGCCCCACAAGGCCCGCAGGCGTCGCTCTTCTACGCGAAGGCCGGTTCGCTGTATGTGAGCGATCCCGGCGGCGACACCCCGGCCCGTAAGCTCACCGACGGACCGGCGGACACCCAACCGGCGCCATCCCCCGACGGCATGCACGTGGCCTACGTCCACAAGGCGAACGCCTCCGACTATGGCGGTGAGCTGTGGGTGCTCGATCTCTCGCCGCAGCGTACCCCGGTGGGCGCGCCGCGGCGCTTCGTCGATCCTGCCGCCCTTCCCGAGGCGCCCTGGAAAACACCCGGGCACATCGTGAGCCCGCGCTGGTCGCCAACCGGGAAGCAGATCGCCTTCCTCCACAACGACGGCAGCGGGCAAACGGTCGGCGGCCTCCTTCTCGTCGCGGCCGCCGACACCGGCACGATCGTGGCGCCCCGGCAACCGCTGTTCGCCAACGACCAATACGCGTGGGCGCCCGACGGCAAGTACGTGGCGTGGACGAATGCACGCAGCGACGTGTCCCCCGTCGACGTCAGCGCCCTAGAGGTTGGCGGCGCCTCGACCCCGGTGGCGAAGGACACGAACGCCTTCTCGGTGACGTACCGCAAAGACGGTCAGGCGATCCTCTTCACCAATGGTGATGCATCTGGTCCGGACTTCACCGGAATCCCGTTTGCGCTCCGCGATGGCGGCATTTACGCTGCCGCCACCGTCGGTGGAGCCCCTGCGAATCCGCCGGCCCACCCGACTTCGCTCCTCGCCAGGCAGGGCTCCTACTACGGAGACGTCGCGGCGCTCGGCTCCGGTGCCGTCGCCTTCACGGAGACGCACCACGTCGCGGGCCATCTGTCGAAGAGCATCCTGGTGCTCGACGCACAGTCGTCTGTGCCACGCACGATCATCGCCAACGTCGCGGGGGACGGCCAGGGACCGGCGTGGGGGGCGGACGACGCGGTCGCCTACGTCCAGGACTCTCCCGGGAGTCCCCTGATAGTCACCGACGTGAAAAACCGGGCTCCCAAACAGGTCGACACGGGGGTGGAAAGTTTCGCATGGCAGTGACGGCATATCGACAGCATGCTGTCAATCAGAATCCGGCTCTTGCTGTTTCGGTAGGAGCGCTTCCAGGCTGGAGCCGGTGATACGCCGAAACGCCCGCCGTGGCCGGGTGGCGTCGAGGATGGCGACCTCCAAATTGGATACCCCAAGCGTGGGCTGGTCGCTGCCGGAGCCGTCGGCACTGCCCGCCCGTAGAGCGTTTACGGCAATCCGCAGAGCGCCCGGAAGATCGGCGTTCTCGGCGTAGGACTCCTTGAGCGCGATGGTGACCGGTTCGGTGGTGCCGCCCATCACGACGAAATACGGCTCGTCGGCGATCGACCCGTCGTACGTGATCCGGTACAACTCAGGCGGTTTTGTCTCGCCGGGGTGCGCGACCTCGGCGACACACAACTCAACCTCGTACGGTTTGGCCTGCTCGTTGAAGATGGTGCCCAGCGTCTGCGCGTAGACGTTGGCCAACTGGCGACCGGTAACGTCCCGGCGAGCATAGGCGTAGCCGCGGGTGTCGGCGAACTGGATACCGCCGCGGCGCAGGTTGTCGAATTCGTTGAACTTGCCCGCCGCCGCGAAACCGACCCGGTCATAGAGCTCGCTGATCTTCTGCAGCAACCGCGACGG
Source organism: uncultured Mycobacterium sp. (assembly GCA_964397935.1). GTDB lineage: Bacteria > Actinomycetota > Actinomycetes > Mycobacteriales > Mycobacteriaceae > Mycobacterium. The sequence continues at coordinate 4,248 of CAYNLB010000076.1, read as the reverse complement.
ATTGTCGGCGACGAAAAGCACGCCGTCGGCGTAGGTCAGCGCCACTACGCTGCGGCCGCGCGCGATGCCCTTGCGCGCGAGCTCGCTGCGCTCGCGCATTGCTTGCTCGGGTGAAATGAAATACGGGAAGCTCACGACTCGCCCCAGAGGTCTGGCTCCGGGCCGAAGGTGTCGGCGCGTGAACGGCTGTCGATGACCGCGCGGGCGAGCTCGGCGATGCGCTCTTCAGGCACCTCGACCGCGCCGTCGGCATCGATGATGGCCGCTGTCGGATAGATGCCCCGGACCAGATCCGGGCCGCCGGTGGCGGAGTCATCGTCGGCGGCATCGTAGAGCGCCTCGATGGTCACCTGCAGGGCGGAATCGGCATCGGTGACCTGCGAGTACAACTTCTTCATCGACGACTTGGCGAAGACCGACCCCGACCCCACCGACTGGTAGCCCTCTTCCTCCATGTTCCAGCCGCCGGCGGCGTCGAAGGACACGATCCGACCCGCTTTCTGCGGATCCGCGGCGTTGATGTCATAGCCCGCCAGCAGTGGCAGTGCCACCAGGCCCTGCAGAGCGGCGCCCAGGTTGCCCCGGACCATGGTCGCCAGCCGGTTGACCTTGCCGGGGAACGTCAGCGGCACGCCCTCGAGTTTCTCGTAGTGCTCGAGCTCGACCGCGTATAGCCGGGCGAACTCGACGGCGATCGCAGCGGTGCCGGCGATGCCGGTCGCGGTGTAGTCGTCGGTGATGTACACCTTGTTGACGTCGCGGCCTGCGATCATGTTGCCCTGCGTGGAGCGCCGGTCGCCGGCGATGACGACGCCGCCCGGATATTTCAGCGCGACGATGGTGGTGCCGTGCGGCAGGTGTCCCGCGGCCTCGATGGATTGCGCGGGCTGTGCACCGCCGCCGAGGCGTCCCGGCAGCAACTCCGGCGCCTGGCGGCGCAGGAAGTCGGCGAACGACGACAAGTCTACGGCGGGGGTTCCCGAGTGTGTGGAGTTGGTGGACAGACGATCAGAGAACGACCAGGTCACTGTCCGCCCTTTTGGACGTATGCCCGGACGAAGTCCTCGGCGTTCTCCTCGAGAACGTCATCGATCTCGTCGAGCAGATCGTCGGTCTCCTCGGCCAGCTTTTCCCGGCGCTCTTGGCCCGCGGCCGTGCTGCCGGCGAAGTCATCCTCATCGCCACCACCCCCGCCACGCTTGGTCTGCTCCTGAGCCATCGCCGCCTCCTGCTTTGTCTGAAGTTGTTCAACGGCTTGCTTGGTAGTTAAGCCACATTGCCCGTTGGTCCTCTACCCTACCGGTCAACCCCGTCGTTCCCTGGTCTACCCGGCCCTAGCTTGTGAGTTGCTGCACCAGTTCGGCGGCGCTGTCCACCGAGTCCAGCAGCGCTCCTACGTGCGCCTTGCTGCCCCGCAGCGGCTCCAAGGTGGGAATGCGGACCAGTGAATCGCCGCCCAAGTCGAAAATCACCGAGTCCCAGCTGGCCGCGGCGATGTCCGCCCCGAACCTGCGCAGGCATTCACCGCGGAAGTAGGCACGAGTGTCCGTCGGCGGGTTGTCGACGGCATCCAGAATCTGGTGTTCGGTCACCAGGCGCTTCATCGAACCGCGTGCGACCAGCCGGTTGTAGAGGCCCTTGTCCAGCCGGACATCGGAATATTGCAGGTCGACGAGGTGCAGCCGCGGCGCCGACCAGCCCAGGTTTTCCCGCTGCCGGAACCCTTCGAGCAGACGCAGCTTGGCGGGCCAGTCCAGCAGTTCAGCGCATTCCATCGGGTCACGCTCGAGCTGGTCGAGCACATGCGCCCAGGTCTCGACGATGTCGGCCGCGCGCCGGTCGGGGTCGCGGCCATCGACCAGCTTGGCGACCCGATCGAGGTAAACCCGTTGTAACGCAAGGCCGGTCATCTCACGACCGTCGACCAGCGCCACCGCGGCCCGCAGCGACGGGTCGCGGCTGATCGTGTGGACCGCATGCACCGGCCGGGCCAGCGCCAGGTCACTCAGGTCTATCCCGTGCGCCGGACCCTCTTCGATCAAGTCCAGCACCAGCGCGGTCGTGCCCAGCTTCAGATACGTCGACGTCTCGGCGAGATTGGCATCGCCGATGATGACGTGCAGCCGGCGATAGCGGTCGGCGTCGGCATGCGGTTCGTCACGCGTATTGATGATGCCGCGCTTGAGCGTGGTCTCCAGGCCGACCTCGACCTCGATGTAATCGGAGCGCTGGGACAGCTGGAAGCCGGGCTCGTCACCGGAGGGCCCGATACCGACCCGGCCGGAGCCGGTGACCACTTGCCGGGACACCAGAAACGGGGTCAGCCCGGCGATGATCGCCGAAAAGGGTGTTTGCCGAGACATCAGGTAGTTTTCGTGCGCCCCGTACGAGGCGCCCTTGCCGTCGACGTTGTTCTTGTACAGCTGCAGCTTCGCGGCCCCGGGAACACTGGCGACGTGCCTGGCGGCGGCCTCCATCACCCGCTCGCCGGCCTTGTCCCAGATCACCGCGTCCAGCGGGTCGGTGCACTCGGGCGCGGAATACTCGGGGTGCGCGTGGTCCACGTAGAGCCGCGCCCCATTGGTCAGGATCATGTTGGCCGCGCCGACCTCGTCGGCGTCGACCACCGGCGGCGGGCCGGCCGAACGACTCAGGTCAAAGCCGCGGGCATCCCGCAGCGGCGATTCCACCTCGTAGTCCCAGCGGGTGCGTTTGGCGCGCTGAATGCCGGCGGCGGCCGCATAGGCCAGCACCGCCTGTGTCGAGGTGAGTATCGGGTTGGCGGTGGGGTCCGACGGTGATGAAATGCCGTACTCGACCTCCGTCCCGATGATCCGCTGCATGCCGTCAAGCCTAGGCCCGCCGACGATGTGGCTCGTCAAGCGGGGCGTGCTGACCGGCAGCGGTGTCGGGTCGGTGCTCGCCCGGGCGACGCGCATGACGTGCGAGGACCTCGCGAACATCAACGGGGAAAGGCTGGCGCTGGCAATGGCTTTGCTGCTCCCCATCGCGGGGGCATTCGTCGTATCCAACAGACCGTGGGACTTCGGCATCACGACCGTGCTTGGCATGACGTTTCCGGTGCCGGATTCCCTGGTCCACATGTGTCTTTTTCTCGGCGCGTTGACATTCATGTACATCAGCGCCCGCGTGATCGACGACGCTGAGCACCGCGCGATATTCCTCGACCCGTTGATCGACGATCTGCACACCCCGTGCTGTTGACGCCGCCGACGTGAGTGACTAATTTCACCCCGTGGCCGCACCCGATTCCGATGCAGTGCGTCAACGACCGACCGACCTGTCCGGGAAACGTTACGGGGAAGTGCTTCTCGTGACCCCCGGCGAGGCAGGCCCGCAGGCCACCGTCTACAACAGCTTCCCGCTCAACGACTGCCCCGCCGAATTATGGTCCGCGCTCGACGCCCAAGCCATCGCCGCCGAACACGGCGCAGCCACGGCCCTGCTCAATGGTCCGCGCTACTGGCTGATGAACGCCATCGAAAAGGAACCCCAGGGCCCGCGGGTGACAAAGACCTTCGGGGGTATTGAAATGATTCAGCAGGCGACCGTTCTGCTCTCCTCGATGAGCCCCGCGCCCTACCTGGCCAACAGGGTCACTCGTCACACGGTCTTCGTGTTCAACGCCGGCGAAGAGATCTACGAACTCATCGACCTCCAGCGGCAACGCTGGGTAATGCAGACCTGGAGCCAAGTCAGCGACCCCAACCTGTCGCGAGCCGACCTGCCGGGGCTGGCCAGCCGGCTCGACCTGCCGGCGGGGTGGACCTACCAACCGCGCGTGCTCACCAGTGAGTTGCGGGTGGACACCAGAGCCCGGGCCGCCCAGGTGTTGCAAGACAACCTGGCCAACAGCTATTCGCTGGTGACCGACTAACGCCGGGCCTTACAGGTACTGGCCCAGGTTGGATTCGGTGTCGATGGCCCGCGACGCGCTCGACGACTTACCGGTGACCAGGGTGCGGATGTAGACGATCCGCTCACCCTTCTTGCCCGAGATCCGCGCCCAGTCATCGGGGTTGGTGGTGTTCGGCAGGTCCTCGTTCTCGGCGAATTCGTCGACGATCGAGTCGAGCAGATGCTGGATACGCAAGCCCGGCTGACCGGTCTCCAGCACTGACTTGATGGCGTTCTTCTTCGCCCGGTCTACGACGTTCTGGATCATCGCCCCCGAGTTGAAGTCCTTGAAGTACATGACTTCCTTGTCACCGTTGGCGTAGGTGACCT
>CAYNLB010000075.1:0-22086 GCA_964397935.1 uncultured Mycobacterium sp. | reverse complement strand
CCCCGCGGCCCGATGGGGCCCGCTTCCCAGTCGCCGACAACCACACAGCCCGCCCCCAGGCCGTAGCGGAGAATACCGAGCGCATACGGCTGAAGACTTCCGATGGCAGCGTTTTCGCGGCGCACGGCCCTCGCCGCACTCGGAGCCGGCGGCGGTGCAGCCATGCTCGGCTACGCGCTGCGGGGTGTTCGATGGTCGGTGCCGGACATTCGACTCACGGACCACGACGGATGCATGGGCGTTGGTCATGCGGACATGGGCCGCTACCGAGAGATGTTCAACCGGCACAATGAAATAACCCGCACCGTCGACGAGATTCCCGGCGGGGTGCGGACCACGACCCAGTCGAACGTGCCTGAACTGGTCACGCAGCTGCAAGAACACGTCTCGAGCATGTATGCCCGGCTCGACCAGGGGACGGAGGTCATGTGCATGAGCGATAGCCTGCCCACGTTGTTCCGGCACGCCGACGGCTATCGCCGCGCGATTACATTTACTCCGACCGGCGTGACAGCCGAGGAAACCTCCGACGACCCAGCGCTGACCGAGGCCATTCGCGCTCATGCGCGCGAGGTGACTGGCTTTGTGCGCGATGGCATGCCTCCGGCGATGCGAGGGATGATGGGCTGCGACGGAATGGGCCCCGGCATGGGAGGGCCCGGCATGCGGGGCCCCGGCATGATGAATCACCGCTGAGGCAGGCGACCCATCCCCCGCAAGCGGGTGGGTCCCCCCTTTGCGGGCGCGCCCCCGGCGCCCGGCTTCGCCGCGCTTGCGATCGCTATTAGGCTCCTTGCTCATGGCGGGCGGGACGAGTGTGATCGTCACGCTGGATGGCAAAGTACATCCAGCGGACGCGCCATTGCTGCACGCCGACGATCTCGCGGCGCTTCGCGGCGACGGTATTTTCGAAACGCTGTTGGTTCGCCACGGCCGGGCCTGTCTCATCGATTCGCACCTGCAGAGGCTGAGCCAGTCGGCCAAATTGATGGACCTGCCCGAGCCCGAAGTCTCGAGTTGGCGAAGTGCGATCGATGTCGCCACGCGGCAGTGGGCCGCAGGCACATCCGACGAAGGCGCGATGCGGTTGATCTATAGCCGCGGCCGCGAGAGCGGTCCCCCGCCGACCGCCTACGTGATGGTCCACGCTGTCCCGGAACGCGTGACCGCGGTTCGACGCGATGGTCTGGCCGCTGTCACGCTGGATCGAGGACTGCCCGCCACCGGTATCGACACGATGCCGTGGCTGCTGGCGGGCGCCAAAACACTGTCCTACGCGGTTAACATGGCTGCTTTGCGTCATGCAGCCCGGCAGGGCGCCGGTGACGTCATCTTTGTCAGCTCGGACGGCTACATCCTGGAAGGCCCGCGCTCGACGGTGGTGATCGCCTCCGAGTCCGAAACGGCGGCGGGCGGGAGCCCGTGTCTGCTGACGCCGCCGCCGTGGTACCCGATTCTGCGTGGCACCACGCAACAGGCGCTCTTCGAGGTGGCGCGAGCCAAAGGTTACGACTGCGATTATCGAGCGTTGCGAATCGCTGATCTCCATGCTGCGCAAGGGATCTGGCTGGTCTCCAGCATGACCTTGGCGGCCCGCGTGCACACGCTCGACGGTCGGCGACTGCCCAGGGCTCCGTTGACTGCTGAATTCGCCGAATTGGTCGACTCGGCGATCGTCAGCGATCGCTGAGCGCTGAATTCTGTTGTCGGCTTGCAGCATTGCGGGTACGGTCGGCCGTACACAGGGAAGGAGGTGGTCCGAGAAATTGATAGCTTCGTGGACATGTGAGGTGGCTGCGCGCTAGCAGCAGTGGCTCGGAAGAGCCGGCGATGAACGCGCGCTGGCGAATTTCCCGCAGTCACCCGGCCCCCGAGTTCCCGGTCTGTCCAACCAGGAGTTCGCTCGGGGGCCGCTCCATGTCAGAACACCGGCGTAGGACAGCGCCGTTTCGCCGCCGTGATCGATTTCTGATCCGTGTTCAGGCGGGCGTCACCGGCTTTCGGCGACTACCTATCCAACGAACCGCGACAGCCGCGCCGAGAGGTGGGGCACCAGGCCACCGTCGGCGTCCACCCGTTCCTCGACATAGGCCAGGTCGCCGCCCTCGACGATGCCGTAGAGCCGTTTGGCACCGCCCACCAGCACGCCCGACCTGCTGCGGGCCAGTGCATCGGTCACCAACTCCCACGAAGACTGGGTACGCGGTCGTCCATAGAACAATTCGACGTAGCCGGCGGAATGGGCCAACAACAACTCGATCGCCTGAGATTCGCTGGGGTCGTACGGGTCGTTGACGAAGCGCCAGAAGCCCGTCTCGCGCAATCCGTGTTCCTGATAGTCGCCCGTGTCGGTGAGCCGCCACGAACGCGACTCCCAATTCAGGTAGTCGCCGCCGTCGTGCGAGACCACGATCTGCTGGCCGAACCGGTAGTCACCATCATGTCCGCGGCCCTCGCCTTCGCCTCGCCACACGCCTACCAGCGGCAACAGCGCCAGCAGCGCGTCATTCAAGTCGGCGCCTTCGCGCAGGTTCGCGGTGTCGGCGGGGAGCGGCAGGTCGTTGAACGCCGGGATGTTGCGGCCGGCGGTCTGCTTGGCGCGTTCGGCGGCGGCAGCCATGGCGCGGTCACCGGAGCTCGAAGAACCCACCGGTCCGTCGGAGGTCACGATTCGTCGGTGATGAGCCGGTACAGCGTGTACAGCGCAAACCACGCGATCGCGATGACCGACGCGATCAGCATGATCTCGAAGAAGAGCACCACGGGAACGAGTCTATTCTTTGCGTGCCGTGCCGGTCATGGGCAGTTCGCGTGTCAGGCGATCTTGACGTCCACCTCGTGGATGCCGGCGCGCGACGGCGCCACGACGGCGTTGCCGTTTCCGGCCGCAGACAACGCGCGCAGCGTCCAGGATCCCGGTGCGGCGAAGAAACGGAAGTCGCCGGTGGTCGACGCGATCACCTCGGCGGTGAACTCGTCCGACGAGTCCAGCAAGCGGACGAAGGCGCCCCCCACCGCTCGGCCAGCCCCGTCCACGACGCGTCCGGTGATCACCGTTTCCTTCTCGAGATCGATGCTGGCGGGCAACGTCAGTCCTCGTCTCGGTCCAGAGCGCATATCAGCTTTCCGATTCGATCGGGGCGCCCAACTGGGAGCCGTATTCCGTCCAACATTCCTCGTAGTTCGTGACGTTCTGTTGCCCCAGCGATTCGGAGCCCGCCACGTGCATCCTTTCGATCGCTGTCGCCGAACGACCAGGTCAAGAGGCTCACGTAGGGGCACGCAAACGCGCCACCAGTGGGTACAGCTGACAGCCGAGGCAGATGCCGAAGGCCGCATTCAGGAAAGCCGCCGCCAGTGCCGCCGCGGTGGCGATGACACCCACCAAGTAAGCGCCCCCGGCGAATCCGGCAACGCCCCAGACCGCGAAAATCAGGCCGACGAGTTGGGCGAACTTCAGCGGGGCAACGGGTTCGCGATCCTTGACGGGTCCCAGCCGCCGTGCCACGACGCCGGCGAACACCCGCCCATAGGGATGCCTGCGCGGCCCGCCGATGGCACCTATCCCGAATACGATCGCCTGCACACCCAGAAGCACCGCAGCCGCCAACGGGCTGGCGGCCGCCACGATGAGCGTGACCAGCAGGACCGCGGTAGTGACCCAGGCGGCAAATCGTGGGCCTCGTACGTCGACGGTGTCGGAATGGATGTTTGTCTTGCTGCTCGGCACGGACTGCTCCTAGATATGCATGTTGCTTTGGGAATGACGAAGGGGAGACACGCCACGGTAAGGTTCCGGGGCTGCTCCGAGTGCTACGCGAAGGCGCGCGGCAACTCAGCAGCTACAGCGACAGCAACAACCCGCGATGCGGCACAGATCAACTGCGCGACGCTTGGTGAGCATGGGCTCGAGGCGGGCTGACACGTCGGCTAGCTTACCCAATGACACACAGCGATCAAGCCAGCAGTGGTTCCAGGGCGGACCGCAGGTCAGCTGCGGTGGGCACCCCGGAAGCCCGGTATCGTTGTCGTCCCTTGCCATCAAAGATCAATGTGGTAGGCAGCGACAGCACCGAAAACCGGCGTGCGGAGGCCGGATTCGCGTCCAGGTCGACCTCCACGTGGGCCACGTCGCCCAGGTCGTCGCAGACCTGGTCAACGATCCGGCGAACCCGGTCACACGGTCCGCACCACGGGGCGCTGAAATGCACGACGGTTGGTCCGCTACGGGACAGGCCGAGTGCCGCGATGTCCGCGGCGGCGTCCTGCGCGGAGGCGGAATGGATCTCCCGGATGGTTCCCGAGCGACGGGTCAACAACCAGCCCGCAAAGGCTGCCACGGCACCCGCCGCTACGGTCGCGACGATGACGGTGGTCATCGGCGCGGCCCTCCTCCGCAAGCGGGTGGTGCCCCCACTGCGTCGTCGTCGCCGCGCGTCATGACTGCTTGAACCCATCGAGAGTGACGGTTACCCCGTAAGCGATGCCTTCAATGATGATGTCGGAGCCACGCGCTCCCTCGGTGTGGGGGGCCACGCCGAACGGAAGCCGCTGATCGGGCAGCCTGGCGCCGAAGGCGCGCAGCACCGCGGCCCGCTTTTCGGCCGGAACGGTTTGGTTGGCAGTGTCCGGTCCGGTGAGGATGCCGGTTGGGGTGAAGACCAGTGTCGCCTGGTCCTCGGGAGCGATGGAAAGGTCCACCGAGACGCTGACCCGATGATCGAACTCGGCCGATGTCGGCGTGCCGCTGAACACCAGCCCGTGGTTGCTGGAGATCCCGGATTCGGTGGTGCCGCCGGTGGCGTCGTTGGTCTCCCGGGGCGGTGCTTCGACCATCAGGTCGGTGATGCCCAGATAACGGCCCAGATGCATGGAGTCGATGATGATACGACTCTCCAGCTCGCCTACCGGGAGTTGGGCATCGGGCCTGATCAGCCAGGATGCATCGGTCAGGTCGATCGAATGCATGGTGGCCTCGAGGGTGGCCTTGCCGACCATGGCGTGGTCGACGGCGTTGGCCTTGATCTCGAGTTCGTTGTAGTGCTCGCGCATCGCCTGCGGAATGAACGGAAACGCCAGGATGGCGACGAAGGGGTCCGATGTCAGATCTGCCGCTTTGCGCACGTTGGACGACAGCCGGTATTCGGCGTAGATGCTGGTCCCGTAGTCGACCCCGATGGCAGCGACGAGAATCACGGCCACGGCGATCGCGGTTGCCAGCACAGCAATCAGCAACTTGCGCACTCGCATATTGTGGCGCAATCTCCGACCATCGTTCTGCACCGACCGCGCAGTGGTGGGGCTCACACCGGTGCGGCCGCCGCACTGCCTGACTTGCGGCATTTGCTCCTCAGCGCATCGTCGGCCGGCCGGGCCGGGATGCCGAACTGTCTCCCGTGCCGCTTCGCGGCCGGGTGTGCCCCCTCACATTTCGCCTCCAAAGCACATCGTCGTCAGGCCAAAGACTAGGTGGCACGTTATCGTTAGATGACCTGGTAATTAACGCGCTGTGGCGTTATGAATTTGGGAGATGCCGTTCCCCCGAGTTGGAGGGGCTAGTTGGAGCTATTACTGCTGACCTCAGAGCTGCATCCCGACTCGGTCCTGCCGTCGTTGTCGCTGCTTTCCCATACCGTCCGGACGGCGCCGCCAGAACCATCTTCGTTGCTCGAGGCCGGGACCGCGGACGCCTTGCTCGTCGACGCGCGCACCGATCTGTCGTCCGCGCGGGGTCTTTGCCGCCTGCTGAGCACGGCGGGCCGATCGGTCCCTGTCCTGGCCGTGGTGAGCGAAGGTGGCCTGGTGGCGGTCAGCGCCGAGTGGGGGCTGGACGAGATCTTGCTGCCCGGTACCGGGCCCGCCGAGCTCGACGCCCGGCTACGACTGGTGGTCGGCCGCCGTGGCGGACTGGCTGACCAGGAAAGCGCGGGCAAGGTGAGCCTGGGTGAATTGGTGATCGATGAAGGTACCTACACCGCCAGGCTGCGGGGACGCCCGCTTGACCTCACCTATAAAGAGTTCGAGTTGCTCAAATACCTCGCCCAGCATGCCGGCCGGGTTTTCACCCGCGCGCAGCTGCTGCACGAAGTGTGGGGATATGACTTCTTCGGCGGCACTCGCACGGTCGACGTGCACGTACGTCGACTGCGCGCCAAACTCGGATCCGAACACGAGGCGTTGATCGGTACCGTACGCAACGTGGGTTACAAGGCGGTCCGGCCGGCGCGCGGCCGAGCGCCGGTCAGCGCGCCCGACGGCGAGGACGCCGAGCCCCACTCGGAGGGCATGCACGAGCCATTGGCCGATCCGCTGCACAGTAAGTGACCTCATCTGAGTGGCGCTCCGCACTCGCCGCCGAAGAGCAGTACGAAGTGCGCGAACTGGTCACCGCGGCAACTGAATTGGATGGGGTGGCTCCTGTCGGTGAACAGGTGCTGCGCGAACTCGAACATGACCGCACCGAGCATCTGCTGGTGACCGGTTCCCCATCGCTCGCAACAGAAGGCAACGCGAACACGATCATCGGCTACCTCAACCTGAGCCCGCCACGCGACGGTGGTCCGGGAATGGCGGAACTCGTGGTGCACCCGGTGGCCCGTCGGCGCGGCATCGGGACGGCGATGGGACGGGCGGCGGTGGCCAGGACAGCGGGCCGCAATCGGTTCTGGGCGCATGGCACGCTCGAATCGGCGCGGGCGACCGCGTCCGCGCTGGGCCTGGTCCCGGTGCGTGAGCTGCTGCAGATGCGACGCTCCCTGCGTGACACCCCAGACCCGCCGCCCCCGGTGCCGGGGGTGCGGATCCGCACTTACGCGGGCCCAGCCGATGACGCTGAACTTTTGCGAGTCAACAACGCTGCGTTCGCCCGCCACCCCGAACAGGGCGGTTGGACCGAAACCGACCTGGCAGAGCGGCGTAGCGAACCGTGGTTCGACCCGGCGGGCCTGTTTCTGGCTTTCGGCGACTCCGCAAGCGGCCAGGCGGGCAAGCTGCTGGGCTTCCACTGGACCAAAGTGCACGTCGATCAACACGGCTTGGGCGAGGTCTACGTCGTCGGCGTCGACCCGTCGGCGCAAGGCCGCGGTCTGGGCCAGGTTTTGACTGCGATCGGTGTCGAGTCCTTGGCGCATCGGCTGGCCCGCTCGGCCGAACCCACCGTGATGCTTTATGTGGAGTCAGATAACGTCGCCGCGGTGCGGACGTATCAACGCTTGGGTTTCGCCATCTACAGCGTCGACACCGCCTACGCGGTAGCGTCGCCGGCGAGCTGACCGAACACGCCGGCATAGGCGGTGGGAACCTGATCATTCACTGAGCGTTTAATTCTTAGACGCTGTTGTGGGTGGTATCGGCGCATACTTTCGCGGTGACTTGTCAACCTCCCTTTGGAGATGGCCGGCCGCGTCCCCGTGCGTCCGGAATGCGTGAGAAAGCGAGATCGGTGGGGCGAGACAGGCAGGGCAGGGCACTGGCGGCGATGGCGGTAGCCGTTGCCGTCGTTGTCGGGAGCCTGACGGGCTGCGGCAGCGACGAGAACCGTCGTCGCGCTTCCCCGCCGGGCGCGTCCGGGCCGACCGGCACGGCGGGATGCGGCGGCAAAAGTGAGTTGACGGCAGAAGGCTCGGCCGCTCAACAGAACGCCATTGCATTGTTCAACCAGGTGTGGGGCCAATATTGCCCGGGCAAGCGCGTCTCATACCATACGACCGGGTCGGGTGCGGGGCGCCAGCAGTTCATCGCCGGGCATGTCGATTTCGCGGGGTCGGATTCCCCGCTGGTCGCGGACCAGATCGGACCAGCCGCCGAACGCTGCGAGGGAAATCCGGCGTGGGACCTGCCGCTGGTGTTCGGGACGGTCGCCCTGGTCTACAACCTGCCGGGCGTCCCGGCGTTGGTTGTCAGTGCTGACGCGCTGGCCAAGGTGTTCAGCGGCAGGATCACGGTCTGGAATGACCCGATACTGGCGGCCCTCAATCCCGGTGAAAACCTTCCCGACACCAAGATCGCTCCGATCTACCGGGCTGACTCGGCCGGAATCACCGACGACATGCAGCAATATCTGACGGCGGCCGCGCCGCAGAGCTGGGCCGAAGGAGTCGGCACCGAGTTTCAGGGCGGCGTGGGAGCAGGCGCGGTGAAACCGACCGGTGTCATTCAGGCCGTGCGGGCCACCCCGGGCGCGATCGGATACGTCGAGAAAGGCTTTGCCGACCAGGCCGGCATGTCCTACGCGCAAATCACCGGCGCCAGTGGTGCGGTTCCGCTCACCGATGACACGGCCGGCAACGCCGTCAAAGCCGCCGCATTCTTGGCCGACGGCAACGACCTGGTGCTGGATCTGAACTCGATGTACAAAACCGAGAAGCCGGATGCCTACCCGTTGGTGCTGGCGACCTACGAGATCGTGTGCTCGAAGGGCTACGACGCGGAGACCTCCGACGCGATCAAGTCGTTTCTCACCGTGGCCGCCAACAACGGGCAGGCCGGCCTTTCGGCGGCCGGCTACGTGCCGCTGCCCGATAAGGTCAAGGAGCGACTGATTACTGCGATTGACGCAATCCAGTAATCGAGTGTCCCGGTTTTAAGGAGCGACAGCAGAACTGTGACGGGCGCACAGTGACAACCCCAAGCCCAGCCGACGCAGGTTCGGGTGCGGTTGTTGCCGCGGCTCTTCCCGAGTCGCCGGTAACACCCATCAGCGCGTGGGGGGAGGCGCACCCGCGCGTGGGCGACCGGATTTTTCGCCGGATGGCCCAGGGTTCGGGCGTTTCGATCGTCGCGGTGATTGCAGCGATCGCGGGATTCTTGCTCTTGCGCGCGATACCGGCATTGCAGCGCAATCGCGAGAATTTCTTCAGCTACGGCGGCAACTGGGTCACCGCTGACACGTCGGCCATGCACTTCGGGATTTTCGACCTGTTGCAAGTCACGGTGTTTGTGTCGCTGTTCGCATTGGTTCTGGCGATGCCGGTCGCGCTGGGCGTCGCCATCTTCATCACCCAGTACTCATCGCGGCGGCTCGCCGGGCCGTTGGCCTACGCCGTCGATCTGCTGGCCGCGGTTCCCTCGATCATTTACGGCGTGTGGGGTCTGTACGTACTGGCACCGCAGCTGCGGCCCGTCGCGACCTGGCTCAATCAGTCCGTGGGCTGGTGCTTCCTGTTCGCCGATGACCATGCCTCAGCGGCGGCCGGTGGCACCATCTTCACCGGCGGGATCGTCCTGGCGGTGATGATTCTGCCGATCATCGCCGCCGTCACGCGCGAGGTGTTTGTCCAGACTCCACGGGACCAGGTCGAGGCTGCGCTGGCGCTCGGTGCCACCCGTTGGGAAGTGGTCAAGACCGTCGTGCTGCCCTTCGGGCGATCGGGATTCATCAGCGGAGCGATGCTGGGGCTGTGCCGCGCCCTGGGTGAGACGGTCGCCCTGCTGATCATCTTGCGGGCCACCCAGTGGGCCTTCGGCTGGTCGCTTTTCGATGGCGGCTCCACCTTTGCGACCAAGATCGCTTCTGCCGCGGTGCAATTCGATGATCGATACGAAGCCGGCGCGTACCTTGCTGCGGGGCTGGCGTTGTTCGTGCTTACCTTCTTCGTCAACGCCCTGGCGCGTGGCACCGTCGTTGGAGCCGGACGCAGAAGAGACGGCCGATGACGTCGATCCTGGATCGCCCGCTCAAGGCGCGAAAGTTCTCGACGCTCGGCTGGCGCCGCCGAATCGCCAATAACTCTGCGGCCGTGCTGGTGTCGCTTTCGATGCTGATCGCTCTGACACCACTGCTGATGGTGCTGTACTCGGTGATCGTCAAGGGGTTCGCCACGATCGCATCCACCGTGTGGTGGACCCATTCGCAAGCCGGTATGACGGCGTTCGTTGCCGGCGGCGGCGCCTATCACGCGATCGTCGGTACGGTGCTGCTGGGATTGGTATGCGCTGTGCTCGCCATCCCTATCGGTTTGATGGTCGCGATCTACCTGGTTGAGTACGGTGGCGGGACGGCGCTGGGCAAGCTGACGACCTTCATGGTGGACGTTCTGAGCGGAGTGCCCTCGATTGTGGCGGCCCTGTTCATCTACACGTTGTTTGTGACGACGCTGGGTCTTCCTCGCTCGGAGTTGGCGGTGTCGCTCGCACTGGTCTTGTTGATGCTGCCGGTGATCGTGCGGGCTACCGAGGAAGTGCTGCGAATCATTCCGATGGACCTTCGTGAGGCCAGCTACGCGCTGGGCATTGCGAAATGGAAGACGATTGCCCGGGTGGTGATTCCGACGGGTCTGTCCGGCGTCGTCACGGGGATCATGCTGGCGGTGGCCAGAGTGATGGGCGAGACGGCTCCGTTGCTGATCCTGGTCGGCTACGCGCACTCGATGAGCTTCGACATCTTCAGCGGGTTCATGGGATCGTTGCCCGGCATGATCTACGACCAGACATCCGCCGGCGCGGGTGTCAACCCCGTCCCCACCGATCGGTTGTGGGGTGCCGCGCTAACCCTCATCCTGGTGATCGCGAGCATCAACGTCGGGGCCAGAGCGATAGCGAAATTCCTTGGAGCAGGAAAGTCATAGTCAGGAGCACTAAGTGGCAAAAAGGTTGGACCTCAAAGCCGTCAACATCTACTACGGGTCGTTTCACGCCGTCGCGGATGTGACGCTATCGGTTCTGCCCCGCAGTGTGACCGCGTTCATCGGCCCGTCAGGCTGCGGCAAGACGACGGTGCTGCGGACGCTCAACCGGATGCATGAGGTGGTCCCCGGCGGACGAGTCGAGGGCAGCGTGCTACTCGACGACGAAGACATCTACGGCGCCGGCGTTGACCCCGTCGGTGTGCGCCGCGCGATTGGGATGGTGTTCCAGCGGCCGAACCCGTTCCCCGCCATGTCCATTCGCGACAATGTGGTGGCTGGCTTGAAGCTGCAAGGCGTTCGCAATCGTAAGCTGCTCGATGAGACGGCCGAGTACTCGCTGCGCGGTGCGAACCTGTGGGATGAGGTCAGGGACCGGTTGGACCGGCCAGGAGGCGGCTTGTCCGGGGGGCAGCAGCAGCGCTTGTGCATCGCGCGGGCCATCGCCGTGCAACCCGATGTGCTGCTGATGGACGAGCCGTGCTCGGCGCTGGATCCCATCTCGACGATGGCCGTCGAAGAGCTGATCAGTGAGTTGAAACAGGACTACACCATCGTCATCGTCACCCACAACATGCAGCAGGCAGCCCGGGTGAGCGATTACACGGCGTTTTTCAACCTGGAAGCGGTGGGAAAGCCGGGCCGGCTGGTCGAGATCGACGACACCGAAAAGATCTTCTCCAATCCGAGCCAGAAGGCGACCGAGGACTACATCTCGGGGCGGTTCGGCTAGCCGGACGAAATCCGGCTCTTGGTCAATGGGAGCCGGATTTTGCGTCGTCCTCGGGAAGACTCCCGGTCGCCTGGAAGATCACGCGCCTGGCCACTTCGACCGCGTGGTCGGCGAACCGCTCGTAAAACCGGCCCAGCAATGTCACGTCGACGGCGGCCGCCACACCGTACTTCCATTCGCGGTCCATCAGCACCGAGAACAGGTGTCGGTGCAAATCGTCCATGGCGTCGTCTTCTTCGCGGATCCGAGCGGCTTTCTCCGGGTCACGGGACAACACCACCTCTTGGGCACTGTTGCCCAATTCTACTGCGACCCTGCCCATCTCAGCGAAATAGCCATTGACCTCCTCGGGCAACGCGTGCTGTGGGTGGCGTCGGCGCGCGATCTTGGCGACGTGCAGCGCCAGCGCACCCATCCGGTCGATGTCCGCCACCATTTGGATGGCACTCACAATGGACCGCAGATCCCCTGCGACCGGTGCCTGCAGCGCCAGCAGCACGAAGGCGCTCTCCTCGGCGCGGGCACTCAGCGCCGCGATCTGCTCGTGGTCGGAGATCACTTGCTCGGCCAGCACCAGATCGGCCTGCAACAGGGCCTGGGTTGCCCGTTCCATGGCGATCCCTGCCAGCCCACACATCTCGCCGAGGCGCTCAGATAGTTCCGAGAGCTGCTCATGGTAGGCGGTCCGCATATCGCCAAGCCTACGTTCTCGAGGTCGAAAACGGGTGGCGGAGCGCCGCCAAAAGCGGTTACTCGCAGGTGGTGTCGGCGGCGTTGGTGACGGTCAGGTCCTCCGGCAGCTTGACCGGCGCGCTACCGAGGCTGCGTTCTATCTGCAAGCTGAGCGACGAGCCGCTGGGTTGTGGAGCGGCGACCGACTTGAAGTCCGGGCCGAGCACCACCTGCACGACCTGTCCGTAGCCGGAGACTCGTTGGATCCTCGGATTGGCGAACGAGGACGCCACCGTGGCCGCGGCCTGCTCGTTGCCGGGCGAAAACAACACTGTCGTCGCCTTCACCGAACTCGGGTAGTCGTCCGGCCTCATCACGTTGAAGCCGTCCCGCTTGAGCTGGGTGGTCGCGCTGGCCGCCAGACCACTCTGCATGGTCGCGTTGGATACCCGAACCGTGACATCGCTCGGCGAGGTCGTCGCGACTTGTTCGTGTATGGCCTCGGGGGCCGCAGTGGGCGTCGGTGACTTCTTGGTGGGCGCGTGCGTCGGCCCCGAGGTTGAGGAGGCCCCCAACGGTTTGGCGTTGTGGTCGTTTTCCTCCGGCAGCGGATCATCGTTGATGATGGCATCGAACAGCGCCCGCATATCGGCCATCCGGGGCGGCTCGTCGCCGTTCTGGTCCGTGATGCCGGTTGGCACGGTGACGAAAGTGATGTGGCCGGCCGCCACACCTTGCAGTGAATGTCCCAGCTGCACGAGGTCCTTGGTCTTGACGTTGTCCACGTAGCTATCGCTGATGAACAGATTGACGACGTTGTTGAGCTTGTCGAGATTGAACAACGTGTCCTCGGAGATCAACGAACGCAGCAGCGAGGACAAGAACAACTGCTGGCGCTTGATACGGCCGTAGTCGCCGTTGGTTTCGGTGGTGACCTGGCGGGCTCGCACGTAATTCAGCGCTGTTGGCCCGTCGATGACCTGGTGTCCTGCGTGTTCGAGCACCGTGCCCAGTTCGTAGTCGTGCAGCGGGGTGCTGCTGCACACCTCGACGCCGCCGAGGGCCTCGACCATCCGCGCGAATCCGGCGAAGTCGACGGCGATGAAACGGTTGATGCTCAAACCGGACAGCTTCTGGATTTCCTTCACCAGACATTTCGGACCGCCGAAGGAGAACGTCGAGTTCAACTTGGTCTCGGTGTAGACCATCCGGGAACCCCACGTCCCAGTCTTCGCGTCGTAGATAGGTCCGTACTTGCCGGTGTCAGGGTTCCAGGCTTCACATCGGATCGGCGTGATCGCCAGGTCGCGGGGGAACGAGACCACGACCACGCGCTTGCGGTTCGCCGGAATGTTGACCAGCATCACGGTGTCCGACCGTGCGCCGCCGGCGTCTTCGGTGTCCCCGGCGCCCATCTTGGCGTTTTCCCCGGAGCGGGAGTCCATACCGACGATCAAGAAATCTTCGTCGCCGTACTGGCCATTGGGGTCGAGGATGTCACCCGAGTGCGGGTCGAGCGCACTGATGGTGTTGAGACGGTTGTTCTTCGATGTGCTCCACTGCCATGCCCCACCGGTCAGGGCCAGTGCCAGCGCGGCGAACAGCGCGGCCAGCGAGCGCGCGGCGAACAGCATCGGCCGGCGGCGGGTTTTGGGTCTGCGTTCCCGGGCGTCGGGCGCCTCCTGCGCCGAGCCGGCTTCGGGCTCGTCGCCAACGGGATAGTTGGCCTTTAGGTCAGGAAGCTCCGATACGACCTCGAACGAGTGGGGCAGGACCTCGAGCACCTCTGTGTCCTGCTGGTCGGCCGGCCCGTCCGGAGCGGCTTCGGACGGTTCGATATCGACAGGTTGGGCCGCGTGGCGGTGGCTGGGCCGACCAAGGCTCGGTGCGCCGACTTTGGCGATCAAGTCGGCCACCGTAATTCCGCCGTCGGCGTGACATCCGACCTTTTCGGTGTCGTCGGCGCGAGACCTGATGGGTGCTTCGGCCTGCCATCGGTGGAGGTTGTGGTCGGACGGTGGTTCTATGAACCGTTCCCATGGGGCGGCGCTTAGCGTTGCCTTCGGGTATGGGCCGATCGTGCGTCCATGTTCCGTGCTGGACGCGCGTTGATGGTCAAGAGTGGCGTCGTTCTCGGCGTCACTCATGTCCTACCGGCCTCCGAAGCTCTGATGCGGACGGTCAGTACGTCCGTTTCTGCATGTCAGCGCAGCGCTCTCGTCACCGGCGCTGCGGTCCGCGCCACCCGTTCGTGGTGGCATGTCATTTGTCGCGCTCGGGCGGCGGCACGTTACCGAGGTGCCGCACGAGCACAATTCAGCAAGGTCCATATCGTACTGAGTTATCGGTCCGGACGCGATTTCGAGTGACTCGTGGATCAGCCGCCGGAGTGCATGACGTCGGCTCCGGCCGGCACGGTGCAGTCGTCGGGGTCGGTCAGCCAGCCATCGGGCAGCGCCACGCGGGCGGGCGAACCCTGCCGGCCCCGCGGGCCGTTCGCCGCGTCCGGGAATGGGACCGCACCGTCCAACCGGTCGAGCAGCGCATCGAGTTCCGCCAGCGTCTTGACCAGGGCCAGTGCCCGGCGCAACTGCGACCCGGCCGGAAAACCGTGCAGGTACCAGGCAATGTGTTTGCGGATGTCGCGCATGCCCTTGTCTTCGCCGAAATGGGCGACCAGCAACTGGCCGTGCCGCCGGATGATGTCGGCGACCTCGCCCAGCGTGGGCGGGGTGGGTGGTGGGCTACCGGTGAACGCCGCCGACAGCTCGGCGAAGAGCCAGGGGCGGCCCAGGCATCCGCGGCCGATGACGACGCCGTCGCAGCCGGTGCTGGCCATCATCGCCAGCGCGTCGCTGGCGTCGTAGATGTCGCCGTTGCCGAGCACCGGGATGGTCCGCACATGCTGTTTGAGCAGCGCGATCTGTTCCCAATCGGCGGCGCCGGAGTACCGTTGCGCCGCCGTCCGGGCGTGCAGTGCCACCGCGGCGGCGCCTTCGGTTTCGGCGATGCGACCGGCGTCCAGGTGCGTGGGGTGCTCGTCGTCGATGCCGACGCGGAACTTCACGGTCACCGGTACATGGGTGCCTTCGGTGGCCCGCACGGCCGCGGCGACGATCTGTCCGAACAGCCGGCGCTTGAACGGCAGCGCCGCCCCGCCGCCGCGTCTGGTGACCTTGGGCACCGGACAGCCGAAGTTCATGTCGATGTGGTCGGCCAGGCCCTCGTCGACGACCATTCTGGCGGCCGCGTACGTGGTCGCCGGATCGACCGTGTAAAGCTGCAGCGAGCGTGGCGACTCATCCGGCGAGAACATCGTCATGTGCATGGTGACCGGGTGCCGCTCCACGAGCGCACGCGCGGTCACCATCTCGCAGACGTACAGGCCGCTGACCGTGCCGACCTTGGATTGCTCCAGTTCACGGCACAGCGTCCGGAATGCCACATTGGTCACGCCCGCCATCGGCGCCAACACCACCGGGCTGGCGAGCGTGATCGGACCGATACGCAAGGCCGGGCTACCGGCGGCTCATCGCCAGCTTGCCCGCGGTCCTGTGCAGCTCCTCGGCGGTGGCCCTCTTGCCCGTCCGGGATTCCCGGTCGAGTTGACGCTGCTTGGACACCTCGAACTTGTCGCACGCCTGCTCGAGTTCCTTGACCAGCAGGGCAAGATCGTCGCGCAGCGCGGCCGCCTCGCCGGTGAAGTCCTCGCGCTCGAAGATGCGCCATTTCTTCAGCACCGGCATGACGACCTCGTCGAGGTGGATGCGCGGGTCGTAGACGCCCCCGACGGCGATGAAGACGGCCTTGCGTCGGAACTCGGGGACCTGGAAACCGGGCATCTGGAAGTTCCGCAGAATCAGGTGCAGTGACTTCATCGCCTGGTTGGGCACCAGGTCGAACGCGGCCTCGCTGACGTCGCGGTAGAAGATCATGTGCAAGTTCTCGTCGGCCGAGATCTTGGCCATCAGCTGGTCGGCGACGGGGTCGTTGCAGGCCCTGCCGGTGTTGCGGTGCGAAATCCGGGTCGCCAATTCCTGGAAGCTGACGTAGAGGACGGAGTGGGTCAGGGTCTCGGCGAACAATTCCCCCTGGTGGTTTTGGCCCGGGCTGAAGCCCCGGTTGACCACCTCGATGCGCAGCTTCTCCAGCTCGACGGGGTCGACGGCGCGCGTCACCACCAGGTAGTCGCGCAGCGCGATGCCGTGCCGGTTCTCCTCCGCCGTCCAGCGGTTGACCCACTGCCCCCACGCACCGTCCATCCCGAAGTTCATCGCGATCTCGCGGTGATACGACGGCAGGTTGTCCTCGGTCACCAGGTTCTGCACCATCGCCACCTTGGCGACGTCGGAGAGCTTGCTCTGCTCGGGGTGCCAGTCCTGGCCGCCGAGGGCGTAGTAGTTCTTGCCGTCCGACCACGGGATGAAGTCGTGCGGGTTCCATGCCTTGTGCATGCTGATGTGTCGGTTGAGGTATTTCTCGACCAGCGGTTCAAGTTCATGCAACAGCTGTAGGTCGGTCAGCGGGGCTGACATAGGGCCTCCAGTTATCTGTGCCTGCGGGTTGCAGTCAATATATCTGTGTACCTCAGTAGCATCAAGTTCCCGGTGCGGCGTGGCACCTGGTTCCCGGCACCGGTGTGGGGTGCCCACCCGCCTATTCGGGCCTGCCCAACTCGGGAGCGGGGACATAGGGAGCTGCAGTGGTGTACAGCATGTTGACGCAGTAGTCGATGAATTGTTTG
Source organism: uncultured Mycobacterium sp. (assembly GCA_964397935.1). GTDB lineage: Bacteria > Actinomycetota > Actinomycetes > Mycobacteriales > Mycobacteriaceae > Mycobacterium. Next base: position 5,315 of record CAYNLB010000075.1, on the reverse strand, counting down.
CGCGTCGCCCCGAGGTGTCCGTTCAGGTACGCGGTGAACAGGCTCGATAGACCGCCGACCAGGCTGGTGGCGATCATCTTCTGCAGCACGGGATCGCCGATCCGGGAGAGCTTGCGCTGCAGCAGATCGATGAAATTGGGCATCCATTCCGCGCCCGACCGGGTCAATATCGGCTCCACCGCCGGCGCCAGTAGCAGCACGCGCCCGCGCACCGGATCGTCGACCATCAGCTCGACGAATTGCTCAACGGCTTCCCGGGGGGTTTTCGCCGACGTGAGGGTGTTCATGGCGCGGGTACAGACATCGTCGTAGACGGCACGCACGAATTCATCGCGGTCGGTGAAGCTTTCGTAGAAGTAGCGTTCGGTCAGCGCGGCCTTGCGACACACCGCGCGAACGGTCAGCGCCGGTCCGCTGTCGCCGCCGAGCAACTGCACTCCGGCGCCGATGAGGTCGTCGCGGCGGAGGGCCAGGCGGCTCTCCAGCGGGACGCCGGTCCAACGGCTCCGTCGTTGACCGGTTGGCACATCGCTCCTAAGCTGAGAACTGGCAACGTATGTAGTCAGAATTGCCTTTACCTAAAGGAATCCAATAGTGACTCAAGATACGTCCGCATCGTGCCCGCTGACCAGCGGCGTAACGGGTCACGATTTTTCCACCACCGCCGAGGGGTCGATGCCGAGTGGGCCGGTTGCGGGGCCCACCGGTGTCGCGGGTGGGTGTCCGGTGTCGCCGCTGGGCTACGAGGCGCCGCCAATTCCGCTGGGTCCTGATTCGCTGACCTGGCGGTACTTTGGCGATTGGCGCGGCATGTTGCAGGGGCCATGGTCGGGATCGATGCAGAACATGCATCCGCAACTTGGCGCAGCCGTCGTCGACCATTCGACCTTCTTTCGGGAGCGCTGGCCGCGCCTGCTGCGCTCGCTATACCCAATTGGTGGAGTCGTGTTCGACGGTGACCGGGCTCCGGCCACCGGTGCCGAGGTGCGCGACTACCACACCGCCATCAAGGGCATTGATGAGCAGGGCCGCCGCTACCATGCGCTGAATCCCGACGTCTTCTACTGGGCACACTCCACCTTCTTCATGGGCACCATTCATGTGGCCGAGCGGTTCTGCGGCGGGCTGACCGAAGCACAGAAACGCCAGCTGTTCGACGAGCACGTCGAGTGGTACCGGATGTATGGCATGAGCATGCGGCCCGTCCCGGCGTCCTGGGAGGACTTCCAGGTCTATTGGGATCACATGTGCCGCCACGTGCTGGAGAACAACTACGCCGCGCGCGCCGTGCTCGATCTGACCGGGTTGGCCAAACCCCCGTTCATTCAATGGGTCCCGGATTGGCTGTGGGCGGCACAGCGCAAGCTGCTTGCTCCGTTTTTCGTCTGGGTGACCGTCGGCCTTTACGATCCGCCGGTTCGCGAGCTGATGGGCTATGAGTGGTCGCGCCGCGACGAGTGGCTGCACCGGCGCTTCGGCGATGCCGTTCGTCTGGTTTTCGCGTTCGTGCCACGCAGATTCCGTAAACACCCGCGGGCGCGCGCCGGCTGGGACCGTGTCAACGGGCGAATCCCGGCCGACACACCACTGGTGCAGACGCCCGCGCGCAACCTGCCGCCCCTGGACGAGCGCGACGATCCGAAGCATTACTGCCCTAACGTCTCCTGAGCCGTTCGGGCGCTGCCACGTTATGCGTGGGCGTGTACGTGAACGTCTTCGAGGCCGGCCTCGTGCACGTGCTGATGGGTGTGTTCGGTCCCGTCGGCGTGGGCATGGGAGTGCTCGTGCTCGACGTGGCCATGCTGGTGCGTGGTGTGGGCGTGCGTGTGGACCACGTCGCCGTGCCGGTGTTCGTGCGCGTGTGGCGCGTCGTGGGTGTGCTGCTCGCTCATGGTTTTTTCCTTTCCTTACGTGAATTGTGTTGTGTTTGCCGTTTGCTCAGTCGGTGCCCCACGCCGTCGGCTCGGCGGGGACGACGATGGGGCGACCGCCTTGAGCCCGCTGTCGTTGCGGTGGTGCCCGGGAACCCCCGGACCGGCGTGCTCGGCGTTGAACACCGCGTCGATGACGAGCTGGCGGACATGCTCGTTTTCGAGGCTGTAGAAGATCATGGTTCCCTCCCGTCGCGTGCGCACCAGGCGCGCCATTCGCAGCTTCGCGAGGTGCTGGGAGACCGACGGTGCCGGCTTGCCCACGTGCTCGGCGAGTTCGTTGACCGACATCTCGCGATTGGTCAGTGACCACAGCACTTGCACGCGGGTGGCGTCGGCCAACATCCGAAAGACCTCGACGACCAGATTGGCCTGGTCGTCGGGCAACCGACCTGCACTACTACTTGCATGCATACGTAGATATTAGCGGAAGCCGGTGCGCTTGACTACTGATCCGTTTCAGTCAGGCGGGACCACCGTCGACCGGCGCCGGCCGCCGTTGCGTTGGTTCCACAACCGGTAGACCGCGACCGCGGCATCGCGCGGTTCGTAGCTCATCGGCAGACGCCGCTGCTGCCAGCCCTTACCGAATTCCTCGTAGAACGTCGACACCTCGAAGTACTTGCGGTCGTCGAGGTAGTACTGCTGGTACGACTCTCGCGTGGTCAGAAAGACGACGGCTTCGGGTGAGCAGTAGTACAGCGAGCCCAGGCACATCGGGCACGGATGGGCCAGCACATAAACGGTGCTGTCGAACAGGTGCTCGGTGCCCAACTTCATGCAGGCCTCCCGGATGGCGAGGATTTCGGCGTGGGCGGTCGGATCATTCGTCTGGGCCACCTTGTTGGCGCTCTCGGCGAGGACCTCGCCGTCTTTGACGATCACCGTTGCGAACGGGCGACCGCCTTCGGCGACGTTTCGGCGAGCCAGGTCGATCGTCCGCTGAGCGAAGTCGGTCACGGGTTCCTCCGGCATCAGGGAGCAGATAGCTCGGAGGGTAGTCCCGAAGCACCGAGAAGAGGCCCTGTGATAGTAACTAGGTTGTCTATGTTATTTCGGGCGGGATGAGGGAGCACCATGGCGCGCACCGATCGTGATCGCTGGGATCTCGCGACGAGTGTCGGGGCGACGGCGACCATGGTCGCGGCTCAGCGGGCGCTGTCTTCCGACGAGAAGTTGATCGATGACCCCTATGCGGCGCCTCTGGTACGTGCCGTCGGAATCGACGTCTACGTGCGGCTGGTCAACGGCCAGATTCCGGTAGGTGGGGATTCCGAGTTCGATCCACACCGAATGGCGCAGGGAATGGCCTGCCGCACCAGGTTTTACGACCAATTCTTTCTGGATGCGACCCGGAGCGGTATCCACCAGGTGGTCATCCTCGCCTCGGGGCTCGATGCCCGCGCCTACCGCCTGCCGTGGCCGGCGGACACGGTTGTTTACGAGGTCGACATGCCCGAGGTGATCGAGTTCAAGACACTGACGTTGGGTGATCTAGGTGCCGAGCCGACCGCCGAGCGGCGCACCGTCGCCGTCGACCTGCGCGACGATTGGGCGACGGCGCTGCGGACGGCGGGATTCGACTCACAGGCTCCCGCAGCGTGGAGCGCCGAAGGATTGTTGGTGTACCTGCCGGACGAGGCCCAGGACGCGCTGTTCGACAACATCACCGCTTTGAGCGCCCCCGGCAGTCGCCTCGCCTTTGAATTCGTCCCCGACACCGCTATTTTCGCCGACGAACGATGGCGCGCACATCATGACCGCATGAGTGAGCTCGGGTTCGAGATCGACTTCAACGATCTCGTCTATCACGGTCAGCGCAGCCACATCGTCGACCATCTGAACCAGCGCGGCTGGCAGACTTCGTCAATCACGGTCGCGGAGCTGCATGCTGCCAACGGCTTCGTCTATCCCGACGACGACGTCGCCGCGGCCTTTGCCGACGTGACCTATAGCAGCGCGGTGCTCGGTCGATAACGGCTTACGAGTCAAGAAGATCCTCTTTCGGCCAGGCTGCCGAGTACCTCCCGGAACACGTTGGGTACGGGGTCGTACAGATCCTGCAAAGTGGCAAGCACCGCGACGCGGTTGTATTCGGGGATTGACCCTGCCGGGGTCCAGAAGCTGTCGATATCGAGCAAGAAAAACGGGCCATTTTGGACTGGCATTATCCGGCGCAGGTGATAGTTCGGATCGAGCGCCTGACCCATGCCGGGCCCATAGCGCACGATCATCGATTTCCCCGGTTGCGCTTCTTGATAGACCGCGGCGCCCTGCCACTCGGTCAGGGTCAAACCGGCGGGCGCGATGCCGTGCGGCCCCAGCAGCGGCTCTGCGATCCAGTCGGCCCACTCACCCCGACCATCCATGCCGACGGGGGCCCGGACCTCGACGATGTAGCGCAGCCCGAGACGTTCCACCCCGGCGATCGACGACACCTGCGCGCGCGCATCTGCGACCCGCAGCACAACGTCAAGCAACGTTGCGAAGTCGGAGTAGGCGGAGGTCTCGACAACGATCGCCTGGGCCTTGATCGTTACGGCGACGGTGCTGTCGCGGTTGAGGTAACGGACGAAGTGCTCCGCGGTTGGCGTCGGGTTTCCACCAGGTCCCACTGCCCAAGCCACGTCCTCGGCCTGGCGTTCAATCGGCAGATCGTCAATGAGCAGGTGTCTGAGCTCTGCGCCGGACGACTGGGTGAGGGAATCCGTTGCCGGGTGACGAATTTCCATCGTCACGAGGACTACCGGCGCATTGGGGTATACGACGTCGACACCCATCGCGAGAGCATAGCCAAGCCGTTCGGCGGCTGCATCGCTCGCGGGTGCCGGCGATCGGCGGCTGCGTCCCCCGCGGGTGCTGGGTCAATGATCAGCCGAAGTAGCTGTCAAGCATCAGCCGAGGTCATACGCGCTTCAGTGCCCTTCAGTGCCCCCACTAGGACTCGAACCTAGGACCTGCGGATTAAAAGTCCGTAGCTCTACCAACTGAGCTATAGGGGCCGCGGTGTTTCAGGATACTGGGTCCCAAACGCGGCTCGTTTGAGGATTCGGCCCACGGTGACCTAAGCTGGCGTGGCTCCCAACGGTAACCTCGTTGTGAGTGCCCCCGGAGAGATTCGGTTCTGGCCCCCTTCGTCTAGACGGCCTAGGACGCCGCCCTTTCAAGGCGGTAACGCGGGTTCGAATCCCGTAGGGGGTACCTGCGACGCGTGACGCGGAGCAGCAGCAAGGCCCTGTGGCGCAGTTGGTTAGCGCGCCGCCCTGTCACGGCGGAGGTCGCGGGTTCGAGTCCCGTCAGGGTCGCCAGCGCGGCGAGGCAGTCCTTGCCTTTCGGCCAGGTAGCTCAGTCGGTACGAGCGTCCGCCTGAAAAGCGGAAGGTCG
>CAYNLB010000074.1:0-22803 GCA_964397935.1 uncultured Mycobacterium sp. | reverse complement strand
CCTGCGACACCGGCTTTAGGAGAGCCGTGCTCTATCCCCTGAGCTACGAGGGCGGGACGTCTTCGAATACCTGACTAACACATCTCTGCGTGGCCCGCTGCGGGTGAGTGCTGTTCGGTGCCGTTCCAGGCGGTCGGTGGATCGTCCCGGTGTGGCGCATGCGAGTGTAGCCGGGCGCGGCGGAAGTCATGCGGGCGCGGTCGTCGTCGGGTAGCGGGTCGCTAGCCGATTAGCGCAAATCCGTGTGCGGCCGCTATTGCCATTTGAGGTCTTCGTCGAGTTGTCCGACCTGCTTGGCGCGTTCATCCGCGGGACGGGTGTCAATCATGACCTCTTTCCACTGCGCCGGGCTGTAGAGGTGAATGTCGTTGCCGCTGGTGACCTTTAACACACCGCCGGTGAGTATTTCGTAGGTCGCGGCATCTGGATATTCGGTGTCCTCGTCATGCCCCCGAACTTGGATCCACATTTTCATAATGAGGCTCTCCGACTCCTCCGGCCCGGAACGATTCGACTACTCGCCGTCGTCGATGATGTACATTGCCGCTTCCTCCGCGGAAGCGGCGCCGCCGCTGATTCCGGTGTCTTCCGCAACCAATTCCGACTCGGTGTCTTCACCAAATCCCAGATCTGGCGCGATGAGCCGGCCGGCTCGCGCGCGTCCGACTTCTCGTCGCGGGGGAAATTCGGCATCCCGTTCGGCTGCATCGGAGCTTTCCTGCTCGGTCGTGTCGAACAGCACATTGATCCGCGAAGCCGGGTCCGGCTCTTCCTCTGCAAGGATCTGGTCCATGGTTTCGGCCGGGCCGAACGCGCCAGGTCCGTAGGGACGCTCCGGCGGCGAGAAGCCCTCGTCGAGTACGTCGTCGATGCCGCGGTCGACAAGGGTGTCCTCTGGCTGCAGCTGGTTGTCGTCGTCGCCGCTGTATTCGCCTGCCGCCGGGCCGGTGCCATAGTGAGTGCTCATGATTTGCTGTCCAAGTCGTCAAGGGGTTTGCCCTCTTGGGCAATCCCAACCATAAAGACGGTGATGTTGCCGGGCCTAGGGCCGTTTGTCCTTTCGGCCGACGACGTTGGACCGGCGAATTCTCGAGGAAACCGCGCATGGGCGACCGCCCTTCGAATCGGTTTCCGGTAGTGCCCATGCGGGCCTGGCCGGTGCCATCGCCAACTTTGGCAGTCGAGTCCGATGGCTGCGCGGCTAGTGATTTCCTTTCGCGCAGATTCGGTATCACTGACGAAGTGGTTGTAGCTGCGACGTTTACGTCGCTCAACCGACGTCGCCACCCATTCGTGGTAGCGATAGTTCAGTAGAAAAAACTCTCGAAGTGGCGGGCCGCCAACGCGTACGGCTTATCCGAGCTTCTCCATCTCGTCTGCCGCTTCGATCAGCAGCGCAGCCAGCTCGCGGGCCGATGCGGGATCCAGCGCTTCGAGGTGGCGGGCATGGACGGTGATCCACCGCCGTGTCGAGCCGTCGACCTGCTGCCGGCCGGAGATTTGAACACGGGCCGGGCCCCCGCGGCGCGTGGTGCCCTCGAAGTCGCGGAACCAGGTACCGTCGCGCTGCCAGCCGAAGGTGCGCACAGCGCCTGCGGGTGGCGTGACATCGTCCAACGGCGGGGCTGCGGCCATGTTCTGGGCCGCCCACTGCCGCGCCATTTCCAGCAGCGTCTGCGGCTCGTCGCGTTCAAGGCGCTCCAGCTGGGCGATCTGTGCGGAGGTGAGCCGATCGGCCACGTCGCGCCAGGTCTGCGCTGTGTCGTCGGATGTGCTCATAGGCTGCAGTCTGTACGGCCAGACGGCCACTGGCTAGAGTCGAAGGTCATGTCTTGAATCAGTTGACCGTGCCGCAAACAGCGGCACCCCAAGAGCGAAAGCGGCCGAAAGTTGCGGTGGCGTTCGCACTTTCGCGTTGTGGCTATAAGTAGGAGCCCGAAGCGCCCGCCAATCAGCCGATCTCGGTGCGTAACTCTTCGTGCCGCAGTCCCAGCTCGCTGCTTATTCCGGTGAAGAGGTCGTGCGCGTCGGCGTTGATGCCGCGCAGCTTGACCTTCAGTGCTCCCATTTTCTTGTCGACGACGATCCTGCCGGATGGGTTCATCGGGTACTCGTGGCGGGTTTCTGTGCCACCGGTTACGGCCTCCGCCGCCAATTGATACCCGTGATCATCCCGGAGCCTGTTCGCGATGGCTGTGACGAGTTCACGTTCGAGCTGCCGGACGTCAAGTTTCTCTGGCACGGTCACCGTCATGCTGGTCATGCGGCACCCGCAAGCAGGCGGAGATGTTGTTCACCAAGGCTTTTCATGGACACGCTATGAACCCGTGGGCGCCGTAACCCGGCTCAGGTGATCAATGAACCAGTCGCGGGCCAGCACCGCGACCTTCTCCAGCGTGCCCGGTTCTTCGAAGAGGTGCGTGGCTCCGGGGACGACGGCAAGTTCGCAGCGGCCGCGGATCATGGCCTGGGCCCGCCGATTCAGTTCCAGCACCACGTCGTCACGTCCGCCGACGATCAGCAGCGTCGGGGCGAAGACGTTGGTCAGCGAGTTGCCGGCCAGGTCCGGCCGCCCGCCGCGGGACACCACCGCCGCCACCTCGGTGCGGGACTCGGCAGCCGCGACGAGGGCCGCACCGGCTCCGGTGCTGGCGCCGAAGTAGCCGACCGGCAGTGTCGCGGTGTCCGGCTGGCCGGCCAGCCAGCCGGTGACGTCGACCAGCCGCCGCGCCAACAGCTCGATGTCGAACACGTTGGCGCGGTTGCGTTCCTCGTCGGGGGTGAGCAGGTCGAACAGCAGCGTGGCAAGGCCCGCCGCGTTCAGAACCTCGGCGACGTGGCGGTTGCGGGGGCTGTGGCGGCTGCTCCCGCTACCGTGCGCGAACACCACGATGCCGACCGGGCGCTCCGGGATGGTCAGGTGTCCGGCTACCGACACCGGCCCGGCGCTCACCCGGACTTCCTCGTCGCGTATCGGCGGGTCGTCGGCCGGGGCGGCGGCCGTGGGTTCGCGGAAATCCGTTCGGGCACGATCGAGCAGCGCGATCACCTCCTCGTCGGAGGTCTGGGTGAAGTTGCAGTAGCCCTGGCCGACGGCATAAAAGAACTCGGGGGTATGCAAGGAGACCACCTCGTCGGCGTACCCGGAAAACCTGGCGAAGATGTCGCTACCGCTGATCGGGACGGCCAGCACCACCCTGATCGCGCCTTCGGCGCGCGCCACCTGACAGGCGGCCTTGGCCGTCGCGCCGGTCGCGACGCCGTCATCGACGATCACCGCGGTCCGTCCTGCCACCGGGATGCGGGCATGGCCGCGGCGGAACCTCTCCGAGCGACGCGCAAGCTCGGCCCGCTGCTCCGCCTCGACGGCAGCCATGTCTTCCTCGGAGAGGTCGGCTTCGGCCACCACGGCGTCGTTGATCACCCGGACCCCGCCTTCGCCGATGGCGCCGAAGGCCAGTTCGGGCTGGAACGGCACTCCCAGCTTGCGCACCACCAGCACGTCAAGCGGCGCCTTCAGCGCCTTGGCGACCTCAAAGGCCACCGGCACCCCACCGCGCGGCAGCCCCAGCACGACGATGTCCTGCCCGCGCAACGATTCCAGCCGCTCGGCCAAGTGCCTGCCGGCGTCCACACGATCGTTGAACAGCCGCACACCGCCTCGCAACGAAGTCGGCCCCCCGCCCGGTAGACGTCCGCCATCGCCGTACGTTTCCTTCATGCTTTGAGTCTGTCGCGAGGCGTCCGCGCTCCGAAGGGCCCTAAGGCCACTGTCGAGGGGACCAACGCCCCCTCGCCGCCGAGTCGGCCGGGTGCAATGGTGGCGGTGCCGGGGCCGCCCGGCATGGCGACGTAATGGCGGTGGTCGGGTTGGCCGGTGATGCCGACGTGGTGACGGTGCTGCTCGGTGGTGACGTCATGCTCGGGCGGGGCGTCGACCAGATCCTGCCCCATCCCGGTGACCCGGAGCTGCGCGAGCCGCACGTGCATGACGCGCGAGGTTATGTGCGGCTGGCCGAGCGCGCGAACGGGTCAATTCCGCATCCTGTGGATTGGGCCTGGCCGTGGGGAGAGGTGCTGGAGCTTCTCGACGACGCTGCGCCCGATGTTCGCCTGATCAACCTGGAGACGACGATTACCGACGATGGCCAATTCGCCGAGCGCAAGACCGTTTGCTATCGGATGCACCCCGACAACGTTCCGGCGCTGTCGGCATTGCGGCCCGACGTTTGCGCCCTGGCCAACAACCACGTTCTCGATTTCGGCTACCAAGGGCTGACCGACACCATCGCGGCTCTCGCGCAGGCTGAACTCGAGGGGGTCGGGGCGGGAGCCGATCTGTTCACCGCACGCCGCCCGGCAGTGGTGGCCGTTCACGGTGAACACCGAGTGCTCGTCGGCTCGGTGGCGATGATGTCGGCCGGTGTCCCCGAGTCGTGGGCAGCGCACCGCGACGGCCCCGGGGTCTGGCTGATCCCGAATCCGGCACTGCAGGCTGCCGCCGAGGAGGTGGCGGCGGAGGTGCTGACACACAAACGCGACGGCGACATCGCTGTTGTCTCGGTGCATTGGGGATCCAATTGGGGCTATGTGATCGCGCCAAGCGAAATCGCGTTCGCGCACCGGCTGATCGACGCCGGCATCGACATCGTGCACGGGCACTCCTCGCACCACCCCCGGCCGATCGAGATATACCGCGGCAAACCGATCCTGTACGGCTGCGGTGACGTCATCGACGACTACGAGGGCATCGGCGGACACGAATCGTTCCGTAGCGACCTCAGACTGCTGTATTTGGCCTCTACCGATCCCGCAGACGGGCAACTGATCTCGCTGCGGATGATTCCGCTGCAGGTACGGCGAATGCGACTCGAGCGGGCCTCGCGCACCGACGCCGAGTGGCTGCGCACCACGGTCGAGCACACCAGCAGCGGTTTCGGGACTCGGGTCACGGCACCATCCGACGATCTCCTGGAGGTTGTGACGGGCCTTGGTGACGGGCAGCCCCTGTGAGGAGGCTGCGTGCCGTTGTGTTCAGCCGAGCCGCAATGCCGAGCTGTCGGCACCTGTCACCGCGTCTCCCCAAGTCGGTTGGCCGTAGCCGGGGAGCCAGTGACAGGTTCAACGTAGCTCCGCGATGACCTTCGCGAAGCTGTCGAGGTGGTTGTCCTGCACGGTGAAGAACGTCACCCCGTAGATATCGCGATACCTGCACAGGGTGTCGGCCATCTCGCGCGGTGGCCCGGTCAGCACCGAATGCATGGCCAGTATCTGCTCGTCGGACATCCCGGGCGAGTAGCTGCGGGTCAGCGACAGATCGGGCATCTCGGTGCCTACTGCCGGCACCGCCGTGATCGCCAGGTTCAACTCCAGCGAGTCGAACCGATCACCCGCGGCGTTGCGGACGAACTCGACGCGTTCGGTCAGTGGGTCCTCGGCGTCGTGGACCTTGGCGCCGGTCAGCCCGATGATGTTGGCGTACCGGGCGGCAAGGGTCAGCACCCGGTCGCCGTTGCCGGCGATGAGGATCGGCGCGGTCGGGTGATGCTCCTTCAGGTACTTCGTCATGTGTTCGAGGTAGTCGACCCGGGCGCCGGCGCTGGGGTACGGAAGCTCGGCGGCTTCGAACTCTTCCCGGACGTAGCCGGTGCCCAGGCCAATCTCCAGTCGGCCGTCACTGAGCAGGTCCAAAGCTTCCAGGTCACGGCTGAGCAACGCCGGCTTGTAGAAGGCGGCATTGAGCACGAACATGCTCAGCCGCATCTTGGTGGTGATCATGGCAACCGCGGTCAGCGTGGGAAACGGTGCCGCCGCGCCCAGGTGGTCGGGTACGCACAGGACATCGAATCCAAGATCTTCGGCCCGCTTCACCTTCTCCTGCAATCGCGCACGAGATTTGATGAAGCGCATGCTAACCCCGAAGCGAAAATCTTTGGCCACCAATAACCTCCGTTCAGAAATACGAGGACACTTGCCAACAACGAGCGGCGTCCGCCAAGCCCTGGATCAGGGCGCCGGTGACGGGCGACAACCCGTCATCACCGGGCAGCGGGCTGCGCGGACTGAGCCCCCTGACCCGAACTGACAATTCCAGCTGCGTTCCGCCGCCACGCACCCGGTTGACGGGGTTGTCCGGATGCAGACCCCGCAATTCCGCCGGGATATCGCCGATGTCGGTGATCACCCGGTAGCCGGTCAATCGGATGTGCCGGGCCAGATGGGTGGCCAGGGCACGGTTGCGGCCCCCGGCCAGCAGCTCGGTGCTGCGCCCGATGCGACCGTAGCCGTGCAACGAGACGGCGACCTCGACGTGATCGAGGAATTCGGCGAGTCGCCGCGACTGGGCGGGGTCGAACAAGGCCGACGGCAGGTGATGCGGGTATCGATCGGGATGATGCACCAGGTACACCGAGGCGCCGGCGGCCGCGGCGGCGCGTTCGGCGATCACGTCGGTCATCTCTTCCAGCCCGCCGCCGTGGATGGCCAGGAAGCCGAAACGCGACCGCAGCCGGCAGCTCTCGGTCACGTCGGGCTCGCTGAGCAACGCCGAAAGCGACTGTGGCCCAACTCGTGGCGCCGACGTCGACCTCGGACGAGGCCAGTGTGCGGGATCCCAGCGGTGCAGAAAGTCGATCCAGCGTTGCGGTAGCCCGTGGTGTACGGCGCCGCGAATAATTTTGGGCAGGTAGCCCGGCCGGGGCGGCCCCGGTGTCACCCGGTGGTCGATGTAGACCCAGGCCGGCGACCGCCCGTCGTTGGTGTGCACGGTCAGCCGGTCGCGCCGGTAGCGGACCGGCACGCCCTCGGCGCTGTCCAAGGTCGCCAGGTCGTCGTCGGAGATCTGCCAAAGGACCCCGTGAACTTGCGTGCCGGTGAAGGCCTCGACCGTGGCGACGCCGCGCTCGTTGATCAGCCAGTCGTGATCGGACAGTACTGCCGGGCGCGGTTCAACGGCGTCCGGGCAGCGTTGCGCCATCTGGTTGACGCACAGGTTCGACCCGTATGCGAAGTAGAGATGGCGGCCGGCCGGCATTCAGCCGGTCACCGTCAGCCAGATAAGCGCCACGTTAAGCAGACTAATCATTGCCGCGACGAGCCAGCCGAGAATCGTCGTGGCGGGATGGTTGGTGTCACTGCCCATCAGCGCGCGGTTGCTGGTCAATCTGACCAGGGGAAGGATCGCAAAGGGTATGCCGAATGACAGCACCACTTGAGACAGCACCAGCGCACGGGTGGGGTCGAACCCGACCGCCAGAATCGCCAGGGCGGGGCACACGGTGATCAAGCGGCGCACGAGCATCGGAATCGACCGGTGCAGCAACCCCTGCATGATCATGGCGCCGGCGTAGGCGCCCACCGATGAGGAGGCCAGGCCCGACGCGAGCAACCCGATCGCGAACAGGAGCGCGATCGTCGCGCCCAGCGTGTTGTGGATAGCGGAGTAGGCGCCGTCGATGGTCGCGGTGACGCCCCGGTCTTGCAGGTTGATCGCGGCGACCAGCAGCATCGCCGCGTTCACCGTGCCGGCCACCGCCATGGCCAGGACGACGTCCATGCGGGTGACCCGGAGCAGCAGGCGCCGGGGTGGACCCTCCTCGGGATGCCCGTGCCGGTCGAGGACCAGGCCGGAGTGCAGATACACCGCGTGCGGCATCACGGTCGCGCCCAGGATCGCGGCGGCCAATAGCACGCTTTCGGTGCCGCGGAATCGCGGCACCAGCCCGTCCAGCACGGCGCCCGGCGGTGGCGTCTTGACGAAGAAACTGGCCGCGAAGCCGACGGCGATGACAAGCAGCAAACCGGTGATGACCCGCTCGAAAATGATCTGCCCGCGCCGGTCTTGGATCGCCAGCAGCAGCAAGGACACCACTCCGGTGATGATCCCGCCGAGCAGTAGCGGCAGCCCGAACAGGATGCGCAGGGCGATCGCCCCGCCGACGACTTCGGCCATATCGGTTGCTATTGCGACCAGTTCGGCCTGGGCCCAGTAGACCAGCCGGGCCGGACGGCTCATCTGCTTGCCGATCGCCGCAGGCAACGAGCGACCGGTCACCAGGCCGAGTTTCGCGGACAGGTACTGCACCAAACCAGCCAGCACGTTGGCCACCACGATGACCCACAGCAGCAGGTAACCGAACTGGGCGCCGGCGCTGACGTTGGCCGCGACGTTGCCCGGATCGACGTAGGCGATGGCGGCGACGAACGCAGGCCCGAGCAGATACCAGTTGCCCTTGAGCGAGGGCTGGGTGCGCTGCGCCAACGTATCGACCCTCGATTCCCGTGCCCGAACAATAAAGTGAGGTTAGTCGAATATCTTGGCGTCCCGGTCGCCGCCCACATCGACCGAGCAGGTTGTCGAGTTGAACCGCCGCCCGTCACCCGGGCAAGTACAACCCCTTGCCGGTGATCAGGGGCAGGTCGAGGGTCGTCACGATCCCGGGTGGGGCGGCCACCACCGCGGGGATCGCATTGACGACCCGCATCGCGGTGGCGACCAGTCCGGCGTGGTTGTGGTCGCCCTTGCGGCTGCTCAGGCAGAGGTCCATGGCGTATGACGGTTCGCCGGTGATCTCGATGCGGTAAGAACCGCCGGGCTGCGCGGGCTGCGGCCAATCGGGGCACAGGTCCGCACGCAACCGGGTCACGTGTTCGAGGACGACAACGGGGTCGCCGTTGACCATTCCGAACACCTCGAACCGCAGCGCCGCGGCGGTGCCCTTGGCGATATGACCCGAGGCGATCTCGAAATCCTCGGGCGCCGGTTCGCGGACGTAGACTTCGGCGACCTCGTCGAGCTCAATGCCCAGGCCCGCCGCCAATTGCCGCACCACCGATCCCCATGCCAGGCTCAGCACCCCGGTTTGCAGCAGCATCGGAATCTCGTCGAGCGGCTTACCGAATCCCATCACGTCGAACATGACGACGGCGCTGTCGTAGGTGGCGTAGTCGACGATCTCCATGCACCGGATCTGCTGGATGTTCTGGCAGGTGCCGGCCAATGCCAGCGGCAGCAGGTCGTTGGCGAAGCCCGGATCGATCCCGTTGACATACAGACTTGAATTGCCTTCGCGCGCTGCATCTTCCAACGGGTTGACCAGATCCTCGGGGATCACCTGCCACGGGTACTGTAAAAAGACGGGGCCGCTCCCCACGATGTTGACACCGGCCGCCAGGACGCGGCGGTAGTCATCCAGCGCCTCGGGTAGCCTATTGTCGGCCATCGCGTTGTAGACGGCGCATCGCGGCCCGGTGGCAAGCACGGCGTCCAGGTCGGTGCTGGCTTGTACGCCGGTCGAATTCGGAAGTCCGGCAAGCTCTGCCGCGTCCTTGCCGGCCTTGGCCTCTGATGAGACCCAGACGCCGGTCAGTTCGAACTCGGGGTTGGTGATGAGCGCTCTCAGCGCGTGGACTCCGACATTGCCGGTGCCCAGTTGGACGACGGGTATGGGCATCAGTTGCTCCTCAGCGGTCGGGGTTCACAGGTCGGGGACGGGGATGTCGAGGTTGGGGTAGGTGAGGCCACCGTCGACCTCGAGTGTCTTGCCGGTCAGGAAGCTGCCCGCCGGCGAGGCTAAATACACTGCGGCAGCCGCGATGTCGACGGGATCGCCGAGACGGCGCAGCGGTGTCGCCTTCTCCATGGGCGCGCGCAGCTCGTCGTTGGAGGCCACTACGTCCAGCGCGGAGGTGAGGATCGACCCCGGGGCGATGGCATTGACGCGAATGCGTGGGCACAGATCCAGGGCGGTCAGCCGGGTGTAGTGCGACAGCGCGGCTTTGGCGGTGCCGTAGGCGGCGAAGCCACGTCCGGCCAGCCGGCCCATGGTGGACGTGATGTTGATAATGCTGCCGCCGCCGGAGTGCTCCAATATCAGCGGTACCGCCGCAACGGTCAGCGCGTGGGCGGTGGCGACGTTGAAGGTGAATGCGTCCTTGAGGTCCTTGGTCGAGGTGGTCAGCAACGTGTTGGGCATGGTCCCGCCGACGTTGTTGACGACGATGTCTAGTTTTCCGAAGGCTTCGACGGCCTGAGCGGCCAGCTGCGCGGTTGCTTCGGGATGGGCCAGGTCGGCCGCGACGATGTGCGCCCGGCGCCCGGCGTTGCGGATCTGTTCGGCGACGGTTTCGAGTTGCGATTCCGTTCGCGAGGCGATGAGAACGTCGGCACCGGCTTCGGCGAAGGCCAGTGCGATGGCCGCCCCGAGGCCGCGCCCGCCCCCGGTGATGACGGCGACCTTGTCGTCGAGACGGAACCTGTCAAGGATCATTGCGGCCTCTCTTTTGTGTCCGGTTGTCAGCCGAAACGGTAGCAAGCCCCACTGTCTCGCACTGCGGCATTTCTGCAACAGGTTCTAGTTTTTTGTCGGTGCGCGGCGAGACGGGCCACAAGCGCCGGCCCTCCTCATCGAAATTATGTTCGAATTGCCCGGGTGCGAGGGGCGGCGCCGTCGTCCGGCGCGCGCCCTGCAAAACAATTCGCTCAACGTTAACCTTGTTGCTGTTAGCTGCATGGCCTGAAACGGTGGTAATTGGGGTTCCGCCCACGTTAGGAATTGAATTGACAATCAACCGATTTGGCGCTGTGCTGGCTGTCTTGACTACCGGTGCGCTGGTGTTGTCGGGATGCGGGGGCCACACCGACTCGACTGGCGGAAGTGCAACGACGGGCTCCTCGTCTCCGAGCCAGGTGAGCTGTGGTGGGCAGACGAAGCTGAAGGCCAGTGGGTCGACGGCCCAGGCCAATGCGATGACCCGCTTTGTCAACGCGTTCGAGCAGGCTTGCCCTGGCCAGACGTTGAACTACACGGCCAACGGTTCGGGTGCGGGAATTACCGAATTCAATAGCAACCAGACCGATTTCGCTGGGTCGGACTCACCGCTGGCCCCGATCGAGGAGTTCGCTGCGCAGAAGCGGTGCGGTTCAACCGCGTGGAATCTGCCGGTGGTTTTCGACCCGATCGCCATCACCTACAACGTCAGGGGTCTGAGTTCACTGGTTCTTGACGGCCCCACGGCCGCGAAGATCTTCGACGGGGCCATTACCACCTGGAATGATCCCGCCATTGCGGCGCTGAACCGGGGCGTCTCGTTGCCTGACGAGCCGATTCGTGTGGTGTTCCGCAGTGACCTGTCCGGTACTACGGACAATTTCCAGCAATACCTTGACTCTGCCTCCGACGGTGCGTGGGACAGGGGCGCCGGAAAGGTCTTCAAGGGCGGTGTCGGTGAGGGCGCCAGAGGCAACTATGGCAGTTCGGCGGCCGTCAAGGCGACTGAAGGATCGATTGGCTACGACGAATGGTCGTTTGCCTTGGCGCTGAACCTGAACATGGCCAAGATCGTCACCTCGGCCGGTCCGGATCCGGTGGCGATCAGCGACGACTCGGTGGGCAAGACGGTTGATGGCGCCACCATCAAGGAAGAGGGTAACGACTTGGTGGTCGACACTTTCTCCTTTTACAAACCGACCGAGCCCGGCGCCTACCCGATCGTGATGGCGACCTACGAGATCGTCTGCTCGAAGTATCCCGACCCTCAGGTCGGCACGGCGGTGAAGGCGTTCTTGCAGAGCACCATCGGTGCCGGCCAGAACGGCCTCGAGGGGGACAACGGATATATTCCGATTCCGGAGTCGTTCAAGTCGAGACTGGCCGCCGCGGTCAACGCCATTGCGTGAGGCCTTGGCCCGAGCAACGGTGAGCAGCGGTGGAGACCTGTCGAGTCGAAATTATGTTTGAAGCGGTGCCGTAGCGTCGATCGACGATCGCCGGGACAAATTTGCCGGGCGTTAACCTTGTTGCTGTTAGCTTCAAGGCTGCGAGAGACGGCTGATCGGCGCGCAGCGGCTACCGAACGGCGGCGATCATGTCTCATCACTACCGTTAGGAACTGATTTGAAGCTCAACCGATTTGGCCTTGCGCTGACCGTCTTGGCTGCCGGTGCGCTGGTGTTGTCGGGATGCGGGAGTGACAACAACGCGGCTGGGGGGCGTGGACTGACAGGTCCGTCGTCGGGCAACGTGAGCTGTGGTGGGAAGAAGACGTTGAAGGCCAGTGGGTCGACAGCACAGGCCAACGCGATGACTCGCTTTGTCAACGCGTTCGAGCGGGCCTGCCCTGGGCAGACGCTGAACTACACGGCTAACGGCTCAGGTGCGGGAATCAGCGAATTCAACGGCGACCAAACCGATTTCGGGGGTTCGGACTCACCGCTGGCGCCAAAGGAGTATGCCGCGGCAGAAGAGCGCTGCGGTTCCCGTGCGTGGAATCTGCCGGTGGTTTTCGGCCCGATCGCCATTACCTACAACGTCAAGGACCTGAGCTCGCTGATTCTCGACGGCCCCACGGCCGCGAAGATCTTCAACGGCGCCATCACCACCTGGAATGATTCCGCCCTTGCGGTGCTGAACCCAGGTACCTCGCTGCCGGCCGAACCGATCCACGTCGTGTTCCGCAACGACCAGTCCGGGACCACGGACAATTTCCAGGACTACCTTGAGGCCGCCTCCGACGGCGCGTGGGGCAAGGGCGTGGGAAAGACCTTCAAGGGCGGTGTCGGGGAGGGGGCCAAAGGCAACGACGGCACGTCCGCGGCGATCAAGGCCACCGAGGGATCGATCACCTACAACGAATGGTCGTTCGCCCAGGCGCAAAACCTCAATATGGCCAAGATCGTCACCTCGGCCGGTCCGGATCCGGTCGCGATCAGCGACAACTCGGTCGGCAAGACGATCTCCGGGGCCGCCATCGCGGGCCAGGGCAACGACCTGGTGATCGACACGCTCTCGTTCTACAAGCCGACCCAGCCCGGCTCCTACCCGATCGTGCTGGCGACCTATGAGGTGGTCTGCTCGAAGTACCCCGATCCCCAGGTCGGCACGGCGGTGAAGGCGTTCCTGCAAAGCACCATCGGAGCGGGGCAGAATGGCCTGGCCGACAACGGGTACGTCCCCATTCCGGACTCGTTCAAGTCGAGGTTGTCGACTTCGATCAATGCCATCACGTGATCTGAGGTGGTCGTGACCCGAGGAGCGGTAGCCAGTCCCTCCACTGCGGAGAAGCCCACGCTGACGGCGATGAACGCGCGGGTATCGCGCCGCGGCGACCGCTTGTTCAAGCTGATCGCTTCCGCGGCCGGGATGACGATCGTGGTCGCGATTTTGCTGATCGCGATATTCCTGTTGATTCGTGCGATCCCGGCGTTGCGCGTCAACCATGCCAATTTCTTCACCAGCGCCGCGTTCAGCACGACCGACCCGGCGAAGCTTGCGTTCGGTATCCGCGACCTGTTCATGGTCACCGTGCTCAGTTCGATCAGCGCGCTGCTGCTGGCCGTGCCGGTCGCGGTCGGTATCGCGGTATTCCTCACCCAATACGCACCGAAACGGTTGGCGCGCCCCTTCGGGGCGATGGTAGATCTCCTGGCTGCGGTGCCCTCGATCATCTTCGGGTTGTGGGGGATCTTCGTGTTGGCACCCAAAATCGAGCCCATAGCGAGATTCCTCAATCGCAACATGGGGTGGTTTTTCCTGTTCAAGCAGGGCAACGTTTCGTTGGCGGGTGGTGGCACCATCTTCACCGCCAGCGTTGTGCTTTCGGTGATGATCCTGCCGATCATCACCTCGGTCTCGCGAGAAGTGTTCCGGCAGACTCCGAACATCCAGATGGAAGCGGCGCAGGCGCTGGGGGCCACAAAATGGGAGGTGGTGCGGATGACCGTGCTGCCGTTCGGGCGCAGCGGCGTCATCGCGGCGTCAATGCTGGGGTTGGGCCGCGCGCTGGGAGAAACCGTGGCGGTGCTGATCATTTTGCGGTCGGCCGCGCGCCCGGGTGATTGGTCGCTGTTCGACGGTGGTTACACCTTCGCCTCCAAAATCGCCTCCGCAGCGGCCGAATTCAGTGAACCGCTGGCTACCGGTGCCTACATCTCCGCAGGATTTGCGCTGTTCGTCCTGACATTCATAGTCAACGCACTCGCACGCGCCATCGCCGGCGGGAAGGTCAACGGATGACCCGCGGCAGCGACGACGCAATGGGGGCACCGCAGGCACCCCCACCCAACTCATGGGGGAAGCGGCGCCGATGACCGTTGACACGCTCGACCGGCCGGTCAAATCCGAGGTGTTCAGACCCGTCAGCATTCGGCGGCGGATCACCAACAACGCTGCGACAGTGTTTTTTCTCGGCTCGTTCGTCGTTGCGCTGGTGCCGCTGATCTGGGTGCTCTCGGTTGTGGTCGAGCGCGGCTGGTACGCCGTCACCCGATCGGGTTGGTGGAGCCACTCGCTGCGCGGCGTGCTGCCAGAACAGTTTGTCGGCGGCGTCTACCACGCGCTGTACGGCACACTGGCGCAGGCCGGAGTGGCCGCACTGCTGTCCGTGCCGCTGGGCCTGATGACCGCGGTTTACCTGGTGGAATACGGGTCCGGGCGGCTGGTGCGGCTGACGACCTTCATGGTCGACGTCCTCGCCGGGGTTCCCTCAATTGTGGCGGCGCTGTTCATTTTCAGCCTTTGGATCGCCACCCTGGAATTCCAGCAAAGCTCATTCGCCGTGTCGTTGGCGCTGGTCTTGCTGATGTTGCCGGTGGTGGTGCGGTCCGCCGAGGAAATGCTCAGGTTGGTGCCCGACGACCTGCGGGAAGCCAGCTACGCGCTGGGCGTTTCGAAATGGAAGACCATCGTGCGAATCGTCTTCCCCATCGCGATGCCCGGCATCATCTCCGGTGTCTTGTTGTCAGTAGCGCGCGTTATCGGTGAAACCGCCCCGGTGCTGGTGCTGGTCGGGTACAGCCGATCGATCAACTTCGACATCTTCCACGGCAACATGGCCTCGCTGCCGCTGCTGATCTACACCGAGCTCACCAACCCCGAACACGCCGGTTTCCTGCGTATCTGGGGTGCGGCGCTGACCCTGATCATCATCGTCGCCGTGATCAACGTGATCGCCGCAGCGACCCGCTTCCTGGCCCGACGCCGCTGAGGTCGCCGTGAGTCCTTGTCAGGACTTCGACGCGGCTTTCGAACCGGTCTTCTTGGTGGGCGTCTTCTTGGCGGCTGTCTTCTTCGCCGGTGCCTTGCCGTCGCCCGAGCGCGCCTTCACGCTGGCTTCCAGCTTGGCCAACAAGTCGGAGACGTCTTCGCTTTCGTCCAGCTCCTTTGGCTTTTCCTCGGTGGTGAAAGCCTCGCCGCCTTCGAGTTTCGCGTCGATCAGCTCCTGCAACTGCTCCTGGTAATCGTCGTGATAGCGGTCCGGGTTGAATTCTTCGGACATCGACTCGACAACCTGACCGGCCATTTTGAGTTCCGTGGGCTTGACTTCGACCTTTTGGTCCAGAATGGGAAAGTCCGGATCGCGGATCTCATCGGGCCACAACAACGTGTGCACCACCATGACGTTGCGCTTGCCGAAATCCTTGACGCGCAACGCCGCCAGCCGGGTCTTGTTACGCAACGTGAAATGGACGATCGCCATCCGATCGGACTCCGCGAGGGTCTTAGCAAGCAGCACATAGGATTTCGACGACCTAGAATCCGGCTCCAGGAAGTAACTGCGATCGAACAACATAGGGTCGACCTCGCTGGCTGGAACGAACTCCAGCACTTCGATCTCGCGGCTGCGTTCTTCGGGCAACGTGGCGATGTCGTCGTCGGTGATGATCACCATCTGGCCGTCGTCGGATTCGTAGGCCCGGGCGATGTCACGGTATTCGACAACCTCCCCGTCCAACTCGCAGACCCGTTGGTATCGGATGCGGCCGTTGTCCTTGGCGTGCACCTGATGGAACTTGATGTCATGGTCCTGGGTGGCGCTGTACACCTTGACCGGGACGTTCACCAGCCCGAACGCGATCGAACCCTTCCAGATGGAGCGCATGTAAGTCAGTATGCCCATACCGCCTGTCGCAAAACAGCACGACGGGCCGCGCGCTGCATGATTCCCCAGGTCGGCCCCGCCCCGGTGGCAACGTTGCGGGCAGTCAGCAAACGTGGCGTGGTGGCGGGACGTGCCATCGCCGATGGCCTAGATGAAACTGCCAGGGGGAAGTGCGGATTGGGCGTCCAGAGCGGCCCGGTCGGGTAGGTCGGCTCCGGCTCGGGCGATGGTCAGTGCCGCCGTCAGACCGGCCGCCTCGAGCGCCGCCGTCAGGGCGTCAAGCCCAATCCGGCGGAGAACGGGTCGGCGGACGGCGCCGAGCAAATCCAGTTCCCACAGCGCGTCGAGCAGGCCGACCATGAATGCGTCACCGGCGCCGACGGTGTCTACCACCCGGACCGGCCTGGCGGCGACCCGGGCCTCGCCGGCCGCGCAGAACGCCAGCGCGCCCCGCTCACCCATCGTCAGGACGACGATCGCGGGGCCGGCCGCCAGCCAGCTGCGGGCGGTCCGTTGCGGCGCATGGTCGGGATCGAGCCAGCTCAGGTCCTCGTCACTGACCTTGACGATGTCGCTGCGCTCGACGATGTGGGCGATGCGTGCACGGGCCGAATCGACGTCGGCGATCAGCGAGGGGCGCACGTTGGGGTCGAAGGTTACGGTGGCCGACGTGTGATAGGCATCGAGTAGTGCCGCGACCGCCAGGCATCCGGGCTCCCGCACGGCGGCGATCGACCCGGTGTGCACGAACAATGGTGGCGCGACTTCGGCTGTACCGGATAGCTGCCATTCCAGGTCGAACGTGTAGGCCGCCGACCCATCGTCAGCGATCGTCGCCACCGCAGTCGGCGTTCGGCGGGCGGAGTTGCTGCCCGGAACGAGCCGTGCACCGGAAGACTCGACATAGTCGGCGATGCGCAGGCCGTGTTCGTCGTCGGCGATGTGGGTCAAGAAATCGACATCGCGACCCAGCCGGGCGAGTCCGACCGCGACATTGAGCGGGCTGCCGCCGACATGCTCGACGCCGAACCGGTGCTCGACGATATCGATCAGCGCTTCACCGATCACCAGCGCGCGGGTCATGAATTCACCCCCTGTCACGTGCCACGGCCTGCATCATCGCCGGGTGAGACGACGTACGTTGACACTATGGGTTCGACGGCGCGGCCGCGGGTGAGGCTGACCAACGCCGAAAAGGTGCTGTACCCGTCCACCGGAACCACCAAGCACGACGTCTTCGACTATTACACGCGCATCGCCGAGGTGATGATCCCGCACATCGCGGGGCGCCCGGTAACGCGCAAGCGGTGGCCCAACGGCGTCGACCAAGACTCGTTCTTCGAGAAGCAGCTGGCCTCGTCGGCGCCCGACTGGCTACCGCGCGCCAGCGTGACCCACCGCTCCGGCACGACGACTTACCCGATCATCGACAGTGTCGACGGGCTGGCCTGGATAGCGCAGCAGGCCGCGCTGGAGGTGCACGTGCCGCAATGGCGGTTCGTCGCCGAGTGGACCCGAAGCCGGGCCGAACAGTTGAAGCCCGGCCCGGCGACTCGATTGGTGTTCGACCTGGACCCCGGTGCGGGCGTGACGATGGCCCAGCTGGCTGAGGTGGCGCACGCGGTCCGCGATCTGATCGCCGATATCGGGCTGACCACATTCCCGCTCACCAGCGGTAGCAAGGGCCTGCATCTCTATGCGCCGCTGGATGAGCCGGTGAGCAGCAGGGGCGCCGCGCTGTTGGCTAAACGCATTGCGCAGCAACTGGAAAAGACGATGCCCACATTGGTCACCGCCACCATGACCAAGAGTTTGCGGACGGGCAAGGTGTTCCTGGACTGGAGTCAGAACAGCGGCTCCAAGACGACGATCGCACCGTATTCGCTGCGTGGACGGGAACATCCGACGGTCGCGGCACCACGGACTTGGGCGGAACTCGACGACCCCGGGCTGCGGCAGTTGCGCTTTGACGAAGTGCTTACCCGGATCGCACGCGACGGCGATCTGCTGGCCCCGCTAGACGATGACGTGCCGGTCAACGACCGGCTGACCAAGTACCGCAGCATGCGCGACGCGTCGAAAACCCCGGAGCCGGTACCCAGGTCGAAACCCGAAACGGGGCGAGGCGATACCTTCGTCATCCAGGAGCATCACGCTCGCCGGCTGCACTATGACTTCCGCCTGGAACGGGACGGCGTGCTGGTGTCGTGGGCGGTGCCGAAAAACCTGCCCGAAACGACATCGGTGAACCACCTGGCGGTCCGTACCGAGGATCATCCATTGGAATACGGCAGTTTCGAGGGCGTCATCCCGAGGGGGGAGTACGGCGCCGGGAAGGTCATCATCTGGGACTCGGGGACCTATGACGCCGAAAAGTTCGATGACTCCGCCGAAAAAGGGGAGGTCATCGTCAATCTGCACGGCAGCAGGATTTCCGGACGCTATGCGCTGATCCAAACCAATGGTGACCAGTGGCTGGCGCACCGGATGAAGGACCAGAAAACCTTCGACTTCAACGAGATCAGACCCATGCTCGCCACGGACGGTTCGGTGGCGCCGCTGAAGGCGAGCCAGTGGGCGTTCGAAGCCAAGTGGGATGGCTATCGGCTGCTGGTCGAGACCGACCACGGCGCGTTGCGCATACGATCTCGACGCGGCCGCGATGTCACCGGGGAATATCCTCAATTACGTTCGCTGGCAGCCGACCTGGCCGACCATCACCTCGTGCTCGATGGCGAGGCCGTCGTCTTGGGCCCGTCGGGTGTGCCCAGCTTCCACGAAATGCAGAACCGGGGCCGCAGCGCCCAAGTCGAGTTTTGGGCATTCGACTTGCTGTATCTGGACGGCCGCTCACTGCTGAGGGCGAAGTACTCCGATCGCCGAAAGCTGCTGGAAACATTGGCTAGTGGCGGCAGTCTCATCGTTCCTGAGCTGTTGCCGGGCGACGGCGAGCGGGCGCTGGAATACTCCGCCAACCGCGGTTGGGAAGGTGTGGTCGCCAAACGGCGCGACTCGTCTTATCAACCTGGCCGGCGTTCGGCATCGTGGGTCAAAGACAAGCACTGGAATACCCAGGAAGTCGTCATCGGTGGCTGGAAAGCCGGGGAAGGCGGACGGACCAGCGGCATCGGTTCACTGCTGATGGGCATCCCCGGTTCCGGCGGCCTGCATTTCGCCGGGAAAGTCGGAACCGGCTTCACCGAGCGTGATCTGGCGAACCTGAAGAAGATGCTGGTGCCGTTGCACACCGACCAGTCACCATTCGACGACTCGCTTCCTCGTCGCGAGGCCAAAGGTGTGACGTTCGTCGAGCCGGTTCTGGTCGGGGAGGTGCGCTACAGCGAATGGACCCCGGATAACCGGTTGCGCCAATCGAGTTGGCGCGGTCTGCGGCCGGACAAGGAACCAAGTGAGGTGGTACGCGAATGAAATGGGTGACCTATCAAGACGATGACGGTGCGCGCGCCGGAGTCCTGTCGGGCGACGCCATCCACGCGATGCCGGCGGGGGTGACGCTACTCGACCTGATCGGGCGTGGTGCCGATGGATTGGCCCAGGCCGGGGAGGATGCGCAGCGTTCGCCGGCGGCGGTCGTGCCGCTGGGTGAGGTGCGATTGATGGCGCCGATCCCGCGTCCGCCGTCGATCCGGGACTCGTTGTGCTTCTTGGATCACATGCGCAATTGCCAAGCCGCGCTGGGCGCCGGGCGGGTACTCGCCGACACGTGGTACCGCATACCGGCGTTTTACTTCGCCTGTCCGGCAACCGTGTTGGGACCCTATGACGATGCGCCGATGGCGCCGGGAAGTGCGTGGCAGGACTTTGAATTGGAGATCGCCGCGGTCATCGGCACCGGCGGTAGAGACCTGACGGTGGAGGAAGCCGAGCGGGCCATCATCGGCTACACCATCTTCAACGACTGGTCCGCGCGCGACCTGCAGCGGATGGAGAGTCAGTTGGGAATCGGGCAGGGCAAAGGCAAAGACGGCGGAGTCACGCTGGGCCCCTACCTGGTGACGCCCGACGAGCTCGAGCCGTACCGCCGTGACGGCAAGCTCGACCTGCAGGTGACCGCCCTGGTCAACGAGACGGTGATCGGCTCGGGCTCGACCGCCCAGATGGACTGGACCTTCGGTGAAGTCGTCTCGTATGCCTCGCGGGGCGTGCCCCTGGCGCCGGGCGACGTCATCGGCTCCGGCACGGTGCCCACCTGCACGCTGGTCGAACACCTCAACCCGGCGGAGCTGGAGTCCTTCCCCGGCTGGCTGCACGATGGCGACGTCGTCACGCTGCGGGTCCAGGGACTGGGAGAGACCCGACAAACCGTGCGTGCGAGCAGCGCACCGCGCCCCTTGGCCGCGCGACCCAACCCGGACGCCGCACCCGAGACGCCCCGCGTCAACCCCGCTCCGGCAAAAGTGCCCTACACCCGCGGCCTGCACGAGGTCGGCGACCGGGTGTGGGCCTGGACACTGCCCGACGGCGGATTCGGTTGGAGCAATGCCGGACTGGTCGCCGGGGAAGGGGCGTCGCTGCTGGTCGACACCCTGTTCGACCTGGCACTGACCAGGGAAATGCTGGCCGCGATGAAGCCCATCACCGACCGGGCGCCCATCACCGACGCCCTGATCACCCACTCCAACGGAGACCACACCCACGGCAATCAGCTGTTGGATCGTTCGGTGCGGATCATCGCGGCCAAGGACACCGCCGAGGAGATCGCCCACGGGATGCCTCCCGAGATGCTGACAATGGTGCAGACTGGTGACCTCGGTCCGATCGCGACGAAGTTCGCGCGAGACCGCTTCGGGCACTTCGACTTCAGCGGAATCACGGTGCGCAACGCCGACATGACGTTTGACCGCGAGCTCACCATCGAGGTGGGCGGGCGGCGGGTCGATCTGCTGAATCTCGGGCCGGCGCACACCGCCGCGGATTCGGTGGTGCATGTGCCCGACGCCGGGGTGCTGTTCGGCGGTGATCTGCTGTTCATCGGCTGCACCCCGATCGTGTGGGCCGGCCCGATCGCCAACTGGGTCGCGGCGTGCGACGCGATGATCGCGCTGGACGCGCCGACGGTGGTACCCGGCCACGGTCCGGTGAGCGACCCGGATGGTATCCGCGCCGTCCGCGGCTATCTGGTGCACGTCGCCGAGCAGGCCGAGGCCGCATACCGCAAGGGCCTGTCGTGGGCCGAGGCCGCCGACACCATCGACCTCGGCGAGTACGCGACCTGGCTGGACGCCGAGCGCGTCGTCGTCAACGTCTATCAGCGATACCGCGAGCTCGATCCCGATACCCCCCAACTGGCGATCATGACCCTGCTGGTGATGCAGGCCGAGTGGCTGGCCAAACGGTCGTCATAAGCGCGAGAGCGCAACTGGCGACGCGTTTCCCCGAGAAGCGGCGTCGGCAGTTGCACTCTCGCGGCTAGGTTCGGACGGCCCGGACAAAATTGACCGCGGCGGCAAGCCCCTGTTGCTCGGCCTCGTCGAGGTCGGGCAGCCCGGCGGAGCGGAAGAGGTCGGAGAGCCGGGCCCTGGTGGTGTCCCACCCGCTCGCCTGAAGGTGTGCGGCGACGTCGGTGTGCTCGCCCGGATAGGTCAAGCCGGCGAGGTCCATATCGAGTCCCTGGCGTCGCCAGCCCTCGGTCATGAGTCGGGACTGTTCCTGCGACTCCTCCGAGGATCCAGCGAGCATTCCATAGTCGGCGGCCAGCCGGCTGCCCTCGCTGGACAGCGGCGTGATGGCGTCCAGCAACCGAACCTCGGCCGTCGGCGGGAGAAAGCCGATGAGCACTCCCTCGGCCAGCCACGCGGTGGGTTGCGCGGCGTCGAAGCCCGCCTCTTGGAGTGCCGCCGGCCAATCGTCTCGGAGATCGATTCCCACCGTGCGAAGCTCCGCGGTGGGGACCGCGCCGATCTCCGACAGTGTCGCAGTCTTGAACGCGATCACCTCCGGCTGATCTATCTCATACACCGTCGTACCCGTCGGCCACCGAAGCCGATAGGGGCGGGCATCCAGCCCCGATGCCACGATCACCACCTGCCGCACTCCCGCCTGGCCGGCCGTGGCGAAGTAGTCGTCGAAAAACCGGGCGCGGGCGGCGAACGTGTCGACCATTCGCGGGAATCCGACGGCCTTTTCGATGTCGCCGGCATCGAGTTGGCCGCTGGCCAACTTGGTGAACACGTCCAGCCCGACGGCACGCACCAGCGGCTCGGCAAAGGGGTCGTCGATCACCGGCCGCGGCAGCCTTGCCGCGGCGGCCCGTGCGGCGGCGACCATCGTGGCGGTGGCTCCCACGCTGTTGGCCAGGTCCCACGTGTCCCCCTCGGTTCGTGCCATGGCTACTCCTTTGGTCTTATCTGCGGGCAAAACCACCGTAAGCCGGATCGGTGAACATCCAAGTCACCTACGGTCTGGGTATGCCCGCTGTGGAAGTGAACTCTCTCGAGGACGACATCGCCTGCATCACCCTCAATCGGCCGGACCGCCTGAACGCCATCGACGGCTCGCTGATCGACGGGGTGGACGAGGCCCTCGACGTGCTCAGCGGGGATGAATTCCGGGTGGCGATCCTGACCGGCGCCGGACGCGGATTCTGCGCTGGCGCCGATTTGAGCGGCACCGGTGAGCCTTGGGTCAAGAAGCCGCCGAAGCCCAGAACGACAGCCCCGCCGTTCAAGGTCAACTACGACTCCCAGGTCCGGCTGGCCGGCCTGTTCACCCGGATCTACGAACTGGACATCCCCGTCATCGCCGCGGTCAACGGTGTCGCCGTCGGGGGTGGTCTGGCATTCGCGCTGGTGTGCGACATCCGCGTCGCCTCCGACCGGGCCCGGTTCGGGTCGGTGTTCATCAAGGCCGGCTTCTCGTCGATGGACATGGGCACCAGCTACCTGCTGCCGAAGATCGTCGGCGCGG
>CAYNLB010000073.1:0-23220 GCA_964397935.1 uncultured Mycobacterium sp. | reverse complement strand
CGGGCCAGGCTGTCGTCGCCGGCCTCGATCGCCTCCAGGACCCGCAGGTGCGCGTGATCGACGGACACGACGTCCGCCCAGGTCGTTGGTGGCTGCCCGGTGCTGGACCAGTGCCGCCGGAACAACTCGACGATGATCCGGAGGAACAGGTCCAGCAGCGTGTTGCCCGCCAGTTGCGCCAGCCCGACATGGAACCGAAACTCCTCGACAGCGGCCTTGCGCACATCGCCGGCGGTTCCTTGAGGGTTCTCCTCGACCGCTGACCGATGGCTGGCTCGACGGGTTTCCAGGAAGGCAGCCACCTCGGATTCGTTGCGCCGCTTGACGACTTTGACGACGTTGTCGATCTCGATAGCGTCCCGGACGCAGCGCAAGTCTTCGCGACTCGGGTTGCGGTATTGCAGGTACAAGGCGATGGTGTCGATGCTCGCCTGAGCCTGAGGTTCGGCGATGACGAGCCCGCCGCCGGGTCCGCGGCGCATGTAGGCGATCGAGTGATATTCGAGCAGCCGCACCGCTTCGCGGAACACCGCGCGGCTCACCCGATAGCGCTCCAGCAACGCCGTCTCGGTCCCGAAAACCGAACCGACCTGCCGGCCGCTCGCGGCGATATCGTCGCCGACGGTGGCCGCCAGCATCTCCGCGAGTTTGCCCTGGGGTACCTCGTTGGTGAGCCGCCCCGGCCGGCGGGGCTTGTGCGCCCGACTCCCCGCGCCCGGGCGATGCTGCTGCAGCCAGGCGGTCACCGCCTCCACGTGCCGTTCGCTGAGCGTCTTGGCCCGCGCGGAGTCGCCGGCAGTGACGGCGGCGACCATTTCGGAGTGGTCGATGTGCATCCGGTCGACCGCCTCGACGGCCTCGCGTGCCGAGTCCGCGCGCGATTGCAGAGCGTACCGCGTGGTGAGCCTCATCAAGATGTCGATAAACAGTTGTAGGACAGGATTTTTGGATTGCTCTGCCAACGCAATGTGGAACTCGTCCCGCGGCGCCGGCAAACCCGGCTCCCACTGCTCCTCGGCGCGCAACACCGCGCGCAGCCGGGCGATGCCGGCTTCATCGATGCGTTCGGCGGCAAGAGAGGCCGCCAGGGGCTCGAGCACCAGGCGCGCGTTGAGCAAGTCGCCCAGCGTCGTGCCCAGGTACTCGAGATAGATGACGACGGCGCGGGTTGCGGGGCCCGCATCGGGCTCACAGATCAGCAGCCCGCCGCCCGGTCCGCGGCGCATCCGGGCAACTTGGTGGTGTTCGACCAGGCGCACAGCCTCACGCAGCACCGACCGACTTACACCAAAGCGTTGCCGCAGAGCATGTTCCGAACCCAGCGATTCACCGATGGCCCAGCCGCGGCGAACGATATCCGCCTCGATGTCCCGCGCGATCTTCGAAGCCAGTTTGTTCGCCGGGCCGGTTTCCGGCGCCGCGCTCAATTCGGGATCAATGACGCTCTCCCACAAGCCTTGTCAACATGTGAGCAACATGCATCCGGCGACGGGCCCACCGCCCACGGAAACGACCCCAACCTCCGGGCGCCGTGACAGCTGCCGCTCCCCCGCCTCGCCGCGCAGCTGCAGGCATCCCTCGTGCAGCGTCCAGTAGCCGTGCATGCGCCCGGCCGAGAGTTGACCTCCGTAGGTGTTCAGCGGCAGGTTGCCGTCGCGGGCGATCCGCGCGCCGCCCTCGACGTACGGCCCGGCCTCGCCGTCGCCGCAGATCCCCAGGGCTTCCAGCCACGCGAGGGTGAGAAACGTGAATCCGTCGTACAACTCGGCGACATCGAGGTCTCCGGGCGTCAGCTCCGTCCGCGACCACATCTGCGCCGCCGCATCCGACATCGCCATTTTCGGGTAGTCCTCGCGGTGGAACCAGCCGCCGGCACCGTCGGACCCGCCGATCGCCTCCACTTTCACCGCGCGGTGCGGGCAGTCGCCGGTGTACTCCGCGTGCGAAACGACCACCGCGATCGAGCCGTCGATGGGGACGTCGCAGTCCAGCAGCCCGAACGGTGTGGATACCGGCCGCGCTCCCAGATAATCGGCCATCGTCATCGGGTCGCGGTATACCGCAAGGGGATTCAATGCAGCGTTACGCCTGCCGTTGAGAGCCACCCAGCCCAGCTGTTCTTTGGTGGTTCCGTACAACTCCATGTGGCGACGGCAGTTCAGCGCCAGCCAGTTCGCGGCGGAGTAAGCGTGGGCGGCAACCAGATCGTTCACATCGTCCATTGGGCCGACCGCGGGCGGTGGCGTACCCGCCGGTGTCTCGAACATCCGCGCAAGCGGCGGCGCGGTCGAATTCTCTTGCGGCTCTACCGGGACGGTACCCCCGAGCATTTGTATCGTCCGGTACACCAACACGTGGCGGGCGCGGCGTTCGGTGACCGCCCGGCACGCGGACATCACCGGGCTGAGCAGGCCACCGGTGCCGAACCCGGATCCGCAGTCCGCCGCGTCGATCCGCAGTTCGGCGTTCACGTCCGCGGCGGGAGTGTCGCCCAGCGTGGCGATGCCGTCGATGTCGGCCGCGACCAGGCCCGCGTCCCCGATCGCGGCTCGCGCCGCCTCCATGGTCAGCTCCAGGCCCGGAATGCCGGTGCGACGGCCGATTCGCGAGATGCCGATGCCGGACAGAATCGCGTCTTTCTCGAAATGCGTCATATACACCGCCCCGTCGGAGTCAATCCAGCCGCTGCATCGAACCAATAGAGTGTACTGTATTCGTCGTGTCAGACGAGCCACTGCTCATCGAATATTGCGACGATTGCGCACGCTGGGTGCATCCGGCCATCGGCGAATGCCGCGATTGTGGCCGTCCGCTGGTGCCGCAGCCGGTTTCCGGGCGCGGCACGGTGTTCACCTACACGGTCAACTACCACCCGTACAACCCCGAGATTCCCGTCCCGTACGTGATCGCCCTCGTCGAACTCGCCGAACAGCGGGGCCTACGAGTGGCCGCCAATATCGTCGGCTGCGAACCCGGTTCGGTGACGTGCGGGATGGCCGTTGATCTCCAACCCGAGAAGGGCAGTGGCGGAGCTCCTCAGTTCGCACCGGCCAAATAGGCGCGGATCGAACACTAGTTGATCAGCGGGTCGCGCGGCATGCCGAGAATCCGCTCGGCGATCTGGTTGCGCGTGACTTCGGAGGTGCCGCCGGCGATGGCCATCCCGCGGGCGCCCATCATCAACCGGCCGACCAGCGCGCCGGCACCGTCGGTCAGCGCGAGTTCGGGTCCCACCAGCCCCGCCCAGATCGCGCCGCCCTCGACCATGTGCTCGGCCAGCTTCAGTTTGGTGATGTTGCCTTCCGGCCCCGGGCCCGCTCCTTCGACGCTGCGGGCCGCGCGGCGCAGGTTCAGCAAACGCAGCGCGTGATCCTCGGCCAGGAAGAATCCGATACGAATCGGGGCTCCCGCCAACCGATCTGGGTGCTGTTCGGCCAGCTGTACCAGTGCGGTCGCCAATCCCTCGTAGAAGGACCCGCTGCCGCCGATGCTGACCCGCTCGTTGCCCAGGGTCGCACGTGCGACCGTCCACCCGGAGTTGGGCGCCCCGACGACGTCCTCGTCGGGAACGAACACGTCGTTGAAGAACACCTCGTTGAATTCCGAGCCACCGGTGATTTGCCGCAGCGGCCGCACCTCGACTCCGGGCGCCTTCATGTCGATGATCACCGTGGTGATGCCGGCGTGCTTGGGGGCGTCCGGGTCGGTGCGCACGGTGGCCAGGCCGCGGGCGCAGTACTGAGCCCCGCTGGTCCACACCTTCTGTCCGTTGATCTTCCAGCCGCCGTCCACCCGGGTGGCGCGGGTCTTGACCGACGCAGCGTCCGAGCCGGCCTCGGGTTCGGAGAACAGCTGGCACCAGATCTCGTCCTGTCGAAGCGCCTTCTCGACGAATCTTTCGATCTGCCAGTCGGTCCCGTGCTGGATCAGGGTCAGGATCACCCATCCGGTGATCGAGTAGTCGGGGCGCTTGATGCCGGCCGCGCGGAACTCTTCCTCGATCACCAGCTGCTCTACCGCGTCGGCGGCCCGCCCCCAGGGCTTGGGCCAGTGCGGCATCACATAGCCGGTCTCGATCAGCTTGTCGCGCTGGGCGTCTTTGTCCAGGGCGGCGATTTCGGCGGCGTCCGCGCGGATCCGGGTGCGCAGTTCTTCGGCTTCTGGTGGCAGGTCCAGGCTGTTTTCCCGGGTGGCGCCGGCCGCGCTGCGGTCGAAGACATCGGCGGCGGGTGCGTCGCCGCCGA
The DNA here is from genome assembly GCA_964397935.1 of uncultured Mycobacterium sp. GTDB lineage: Bacteria > Actinomycetota > Actinomycetes > Mycobacteriales > Mycobacteriaceae > Mycobacterium. The sequence continues at coordinate 18,976 of CAYNLB010000073.1, read as the reverse complement.
ACAGCGCGGCGATCACCAGCGCCCGACGCAGATGCAGATGCGCGTCGTGCTCCCAGGTGAAGCCGATGCCGCCGTGCACCTGAATGTTGAGTTCGGCATTGCGCGCATAGGCCGGAAACGCCAGCGCGGCCGCCACCGCGGCGGCCAGCCGGAACTGCTGCTCTCCGTCCGATGAGTCCTCGGCTGCCGCGCGCGAGGCATCCCAGACCGCGGCGACCGCCGCCTCGGCGGCCACCACCATGTTCGCGCAATGATGCTTCACCGCTTGGAAAGTGGCGATGGTGCGGCCGAATTGCTGGCGCACCTTGGCGTAGTCGACGGCGGTGTCGACACAGTCCGACGCCCCGCCCACCGCCTCGGCGGCCAGCAGCGTCCGGGCCCGGGCCAGGGCCGATTCCCGCGCCCCCGCCAAGATGTCGTCGGCGGTGACGGTCACGTTCTGCAGGCGGACACGTCCGGAGCGCCGGGTTGGGTCGAAGTTGTCCGGCACCTCAACCGACACACCCGAGCGGCCGCGTTCCAGCAGCAGAACATCGTCACCGGCCGCGATCAGCAGCAAGCCGGCAAGCCCGGCGCCCAAGACGATCCCGGCCTCACCGTCGGCTATGCCGTCGCTGACCTGCACCCGGCTGTCCAGGCCGATTCCCGCGGTGACGGTTCCGTCGATCAGGCCGGGCAGCAGCCGCGACTTTTGCTCAGCGCTACCGTCTTTGGCGATCACCGCCGACGCGATCACCGTCGGGACGAACGGACCCGGTGCTACCGCGCGACCGAGTTCTTCGATCACCACCACGAGTTCGGGCAGCCCAAAGCCGGAGCCGCCGTGCTCTTCGCCGACATGCAGGCCGAGCCAACCGAGCTCGACCAAGTTCTGCCAGAAGCCGGGGCGGGTCTCTTCCGGCGCATCGAGGAGCGATCGTGCCGCCCAGCGCGCCTTTTGCGAGGTGAGGAACGCGCGAGCTACTTCGGCGAGTTCGCGATGGTCGTCGGTCAGTGCGATACCCATGGGGCCCTCCTCGCGTCGCTACCCGGGCCGGCGTCGTCGCGGGGCCGGGGCTGACCGCCGGCCCCGCTCCGCGCGGGAGCGGGGCGGCTGCCTAAAGAGTGTACTTAATGCGTGGCGGGCCCCAGCGGGGTGCCTACTTGGGTGCGAACCGCTGCCCGGCGTCCAGCCGGATGCATTGGCCGTTGAGCATCGGGTTGTCCACGATGGCCGCCGCCAGCTTCGCGTACTCGATGGGCCGACCCATCCGCTTGGGGAAGGCCGCGTCTTTGACCAGCGCAGACGCCATCTCGTCGGGAACCATGGAGGTGATCCCGGTCAGGAAAAGACTCGGCGCGATGGCCAGCACCCGGATTCCCAGTGACCCCAGGTCACGGGCCATCGTCAGGCACATGCCGGCGATCCCGGCCTTGGCGGCGGTGTAGGCGATCTGCCCGATCTGCCCCTCGAAGGCCGCAATGGAAGCGGTGTTGATGATGACGCCGCGCTCGTCGTCTTCGGGCTCGTTCTTGGCCATGTGCGCGGCCGCCAGCCGGCTGATGTTGAAGGTGGCGATGAGGTTGAGATCGACCACGGATTGAAAGGATTCGAGATCGTGCGGGCCGTCCTTGGTCAGCGTGCGCTTGGCGATGCCCCCGCCCGCGGTGGTCACCACCACGTGCAGGCCGCCCAGCTTGTCGACCGCGGTCTGCAACGTCTCCTCGGTTCCGGTGAAGTCGGTCACGTCGACCGGATAGAACGCGCCGCCCAGGCCCTGGGCAACGCTCTTGCCGTCGGAACCCTCACGATCCAGCACTGCGACGTCCGCACCACGTTCGGCCAGTAACTCGGCGGTGGCACGACCCATGCCCGACGCGCCGCCGATGACGACGACCTTCTTCCCATTGATCTCCATCCGGAACTCCTTGTCAGAATCACTGCAATCTGTAACGTTACGTAGGCACGCTAGCGTGTCCGCCTGCGCGGGTTGTCGGCGAGCCGTGCCAAGCTGATTTTCGTGCTCCTTTTCGACGTGGCGACCACCTCGCTCGACGTGGGTGCCACCCCGTCGCGGCTGGCCAAGGTCGCACACATCGCCGACCTGTTGCGCCGCGCCGCGCCCGAGCCCGAACTGGTCGCGATCGTCGTGTCGTGGCTCTCCGGGGAGCTGCCGCAGCGCCAGATCGGCGTCGGCTGGGCGTCGCTGCGATCGCGACCCCCGGCGGCGGCCCATCCGGTGCTGACCGTCGGCACCGTCGACGCCACCTTCTCCGACATCGGTGCGGTGACGGGCAAGGGATCACAAGCGCGGCGCGCCGAACTCCTCAACGCGTTGTTCGCTGCCGCGACCGAGACCGAGCAGGCCTTCCTGGTGCGGCTGCTGAGCGGGGAGCTGCGCCAGGGCGCGCTGGCCGGGATCATGGCCGACGCCGTCGCCGAGGCTGCCGCGATCCCTGTCGCTTCGGTGCAGCGGGCCGCCATGCTGGGCGGAGATCTGCCGGCGGTGGCCGCCACCGCGCTGTCCGGCGGTATAGCCGAACTGGATGCCTTCGCCCTGCGGGTCGGCCGGCCGGTCGGCCCGATGCTGGCCCAGACGGCGGCAAGTGTGGCCGATGCGATTGACCGGCATGGCGGGGCAACCATTTTCGAAGCGAAGCTGGACGGGGCGCGAGTGCAGATCCACCGCGCCGGTGACGAGGTCACCGTCTACACCCGAAGCCTCGACGATGTCACCGCCCGGCTACCCGAGGTGGTGCAGGCGACGCTGGCGTTGCCGGTGCGCGAACTCATCGCCGACGGTGAGGCGATCGCGCTGCGGCCGGACAACCGACCCCATCGCTTCCAGGTCACCGCGTCACGGTTCGGCCGCTCGGTCGATGTGGCCTCGAAAAAATCGGGGGCCCTTGCCGCCCAGCGACTTTCGGTTTTCTTCTTTGATATCCTGCACTGCGACGGCGTCGACCTGCTCGACGCGCCGACCAGCGACCGGCTGGCCGCCCTGGATGCCCTGGTGCCGGCGCCGCAGCGGGTCGATCGACTCGTCACGTCCGACCCGGCCGAAGCGGCCGCGTTCCTGGACGCGACGCTGGCCGCCGGCCACGAAGGTGTGCTGGCCAAGTCGCCGGGCGCGCCGTACCAGGCGGGCCGCCGCGGAGCGGGCTGGCTGAAAGTCAAGCCGGTGCACACGCTGGATCTGGTGGTGCTGGCCGTGGAGTGGGGTTCGGGGCGCCGCCAGGGCAAGCTCTCCAACATTCACCTGGGTGCGCGTGATCCGGCTACGGGTGCATTCCTCATGGTGGGAAAGACTTTCAAGGGAATGACCGACGCCATGCTGGACTGGCAGACAGCCCGGTTCCATGAACTCGCGGTCGGCGGAACGGATGGTTACGTGGTGCACCTGCGTCCTGAACAGGTGGTCGAGGTCGCGCTCGACGGCGTGCAGAAGTCGTCGCGCTACCCCGGCGGGCTGGCGCTGCGCTTCGCCCGGGTAGTGCGCTACCGCGACGACAAGAGCCCGGCCGAGGCCGATACCATCGACGCCGTGCGCGCGCTGTATTGACCCGGCACGAACGTGAATCTGACGAACCCTGAATTCACCCCGGTCCGGCGTCGGTAGATTCACACTCGCGCACAAGAAGGAGAGGTGCCGTGGACGGCAAGGTCACCTACATCCACACCCAGCACGACCTGCCGCCCGTCGCGATTCTCGACCGCTCCCCCCTCACCATCCGGCACAAGGTCTTGTTCGGGGTCATTGCCGTGATCGGCGCCGTCGCCTGGGCGATCATCGCGTTTGCACGCGGCGAGACGGTCAACGCGGTCTGGTTGGTGGTTGCGGCAATCTGCACGTACATCATCGGGTTCCGCTTCTATGCCCGATTGATCGAGATGAAGATCGTCCGTCCCCGCGACGACCGCGCCACGCCGGCCGAAGTCGTCGACGACGGCACCGACTACGTGCCGACCGACCGGAGGGTGCTGTTCGGCCATCACTTCGCCGCCATCGCCGGAGCCGGACCGCTCGTCGGTCCGGTGCTGGCCACCCAGATGGGCTATTTGCCCTGCAGCATCTGGATCGTCATCGGCGCGGTGTTGGCCGGCGCGGTGCAGGACTACCTGGTTTTGTGGATCTCCACTCGGCGGCGGGGACGTTCGCTGGGCCAGATGGCCCGCGAGGAGCTCGGCGTCGCCGGTGGTGCCGCCGCCCTCGTCGGGGCCTTCGCCATCATGGTGATCATCATCGCGGTGCTGGCACTGGTGGTGGTGCGCGGACTGGCCCAGAGCCCCTGGGGCGTGTTCTCCATCGCCATGACCATCCCCATCGCCCTCTTCATGGGCTGCTACCTGCGATTCCTCCGGCCCGGGCGGGTCGCGGAGGTATCGATCATCGGCTTCACACTCCTTCTGCTCGCTGTGGCCTGCGGTAATTGGGTCAGCGAAACATCCTGGGGCGCTTCTTGGTTCAACCTGTCGCCGGTAGCGGTGTCGTGGTTGGTCATCATCTACGGTTTCGTGGCTTCGGTGCTGCCGGTGTGGCTGCTTCTCGCGCCGCGCGACTACCTGTCGACGTTCATGAAGGTCGGCGCCATAGCGCTGCTCGCGGTCGGCATCTGCTTGGCACGGCCGGTCATGCACGCCCCGGCGATCTCACGGTTCGCCGCCACCGGTGACGGACCGGTGTTCGCCGGTGCGCTGTTCCCGTTCCTGTTCATCACGATCGCGTGCGGAGCGCTATCCGGATTTCATGCGCTGATCTCGTCCGGGACGACGCCCAAGCTGCTGGAGAAGGAAAGCCAGATGCGGCTGATCGGCTACGGCGGCATGCTCACTGAGTCGTTCGTCGCCGTCATGGCGCTGATTTCCGCGGCGATCCTCGACCAGCACCTGTACTTCACCCTCAACTCCCCGGTCGCGCGGACCGGAGGCACCGCGGCCACCGCGGCAGACTATGTCAACCGGCTCGGCTTGTCGGGGGCTCCGGCGACCACCGACCAACTCGGTCAAGCCGCCACCAGCGTGGGCGAAAAGTCGATCGTGTCACGCACCGGCGGAGCGCCGACGCTGGCGGTCGGCATGGCTGACGTACTGCACCGCGTCTTCGGCGGTGCGGGTCTCAAGAGTTTCTGGTATCACTTCGCGATCATGTTCGAGGCGCTTTTCATCCTGACGGCCGTCGACGCCGGCACACGCGTCGCGCGTTTCATGCTCTCCGATACGCTCGGCAACCTGGGTGGTCCGCTGACCAAGCTGCGAAACCCCAGCTGGCGCCCCGGGGTGTGGGTCTGCAGCCTGGCGGTGGCGTCAGGGTGGGGCAGCATATTGCTGATGGGCGTGACCGACCCGCTGGGCGGGATCAACACGCTGTTTCCGCTGTTCGGTATCGCCAACCAGCTACTCGCGGCCATCGCGCTGACCGTCCTCACCACGGTCGTCATCAAGAAGGGCCTCCTCAAGTGGGCCTGGATTCCCGGGCTCCCGCTGCTGTGGGATCTGGTGGTCACGCTGACCGCGTCGTGGCAGAAAGTCTTTTCCGCGGATCCGGCCGTCGGCTACTGGACACAACATCTCCAGTACGTGGCGGCGCGGAACGCCGGCAAGACGTCGTTCGGTTCAGCCAAGAACGCCCACCAGCTGGGCGACGTCATCAGGAACACCTTTATCCAAGGCAGCCTTTCTGTCTTCTTCGCGGCGGTCGTCATCATCGTGTTGATCGCTGGAGTCATCGTCGCGCTCGGGGCGATTCGCGGTCCAGCCAGCGGGTCGGGTAGGCCGCTGACCGAGGAAGAACCCGTGCCGTCGAAGTTGTTCGCACCATCGGGCCTGATTGCCACGGCCGCGGAGCGCCAGGTGCAAATGCAGTGGGATGCCCTGTCCCCGTCGCTTACGAAAACTATTGATGCAGAGAATGTTTGAATTTCCGGACCGGATCGGCAGCGCGCTGCCCGGAAGCTAGCGCATCGGCGTTGGTGGCAGGCTCGCTCAATTCGGCGGCAGCAGCATCGTCTGCCATGTGCGCTCCTTTCCGTGAACCGAGCCAAGGTCGGATTGGGTGTGCACATGCCCATCGGGGCCAACGTAGGTGCCAGTCTGCGGGTCATACTCGGCGGCCGGTATCGGAAGCGGCACAGGTGCACTCGGCGCCGGCGGCGTACCGGGCGGCAACTGCGGGACGGGCTGCCCCGACAGCGTGGCGTTCGGGTCGCCTTTCCAGTTGAAGCCGTCGTTGAGTGGAACGTAGCTCTCGTCGCTGTCACACATCTTGACCGTCGGAGCGCGTTTGCCGGGATGGTCCACGCAGGGTGTGTTGCGGACGCCCCGGACGTTTTGCGGCGAGTCCTGTGGTACCCGGCAGTACAGGTCGCCCGCGGGTCGATCCGGGTAGTCCTCCCAAGAGGGCACCCGCTGCTGCTGGGGCGGTAGGAAGCCGGTGAGACACGGCGGCGGCAGGTTGAGTCGCAGGTTGAAGCTGAGGAAGACGCCCTTGTAGCTCTGCTTGGTGTTCTTGTTCGGGACACCAATCGCCTGAGCGGTTGCCACCGCCTGGGGAAGCAGCACCAGAAGCTGCTCGATGCCGGAGTGATAGGTCACCGCCACTTGCCCGGCGCTGATCAGGTTGGCGAGTATGACCGGCAGCGTGGGGTTGAGCCGATCGAACAGTTGACGAACTTCCCCGGTGGCGGGGCCTCCTTGTTCCAACACCTGGTGGACAGCGGTGTCGTTGCTCTGCAGCGCTCGGGAGATGTCGGCCAGATGCGAGGCCCATGCACGCACCGCATCCGGCGAATCGGTCTGTGCATCCAGGATCGGCTTGGACTGGTCGATGAGGGTAAGCAGCGGTCCGAGGTTCTTGCGGGCGTCGGTGGACAGGGAGCCGGCACCGGTCACGAGCCGGGAAATGTCCGGCCCGAGCCCGCCGAAGGCAGTATATGCCTCGTCGACCACGGTCTTGAGGTCCTCATGCGGGATCGACTCCATACCTCTGTTCGCGGCATCCAACATGGTGTCGAGATCGGGCGGCACCGACACGCGACCCGCCGGGATCACATCGCCATCTTTCAGGGGCGGCGAATCCCGGCGGGGCAGCAGGGCAACGTACTGCTCGCCCACCGCGGATTGACTGTGCACCTGGGCGTCGAGATCCGAAGGGATGTCGATGCCCGACTTCAGCGAGAGCACCGCCGCGACACCGGTGTCGGTGAGACGCACGCTGTCGACCCGGCCGACTTCGGTCCCGCGATAGGTGACGTTGCCACTCGGATACAGGCCGGCGGCCGCCGGCAGCTCAACGGTGACCTGGTAACGCCCTATCCCGAACATCGCCGGTAGCTGAATGTAGCCGAAAATCATTACCGCGCCGCCGATTAGCGCGACAATCACAAAAACTGCCAATTGAATGAGGATTCGTCTCGACAACGGCGGCACGTCAACGCCCCTGATCCCAGTGATACGGCGCGATCAGCGGATTGCCGGCGGTGTACGGACTCGGCATTTGGCCGATCGTGCGGCCCCACTGCAGTTCCAGCTCGGTCAGATTGCCCTCAAACCGAGTTCCGGTGAGAAAGGAGGCGTCGAGCCGGCTCAGCGTCAAGTCGATGATGGCGGTCAGGTTGGCGTAATCCCCGCGGGCCCACTTGCTGATCGTCTCCTTGGGAAAAGGATAGGTGGTGAGCAAGCTGAGCGAGCGGGTCAGGGCGGGACCGGCATTGGCCAACGATTCGGCGACCGGCGCCAGATCCTTGAGCTCTTTGACCAAGGTGTCTTTGGTCTGGATCGCCGAGTCGGCAACCAGCGCACTGAATTTGCCGAACTGATCGAGTGCCTCCACCAGCGTTTGCCGCTCGTCCGACAGCGTGTGAAGCGCGTTCGGGATGTTCTGCAGCGCCCGGTCCACCACTGGCTTCTGGTCGGCGAACTGGCCGACCAAGTTATTCAGGCTGTCGGTCGCGGCAATGATGTCACCGGTTTGGTCATTGACATGGCTGGTGAATATGTCCAACTGCGCTATCAGGCTGCGTAAGTCGGCGGCGCGTCCGGCCAATGCGGTGCTCAAAGATTCCGTGATGTCCTGAATCTGCCCGATGCCACCACCGTTGAGTAACAGCGATATCGCCGCGAGCGTCTGCTCCGTCGACGGGTAGCTTCCCGCAGCGGACAGCGGGATCAGCGATCCCGCTGTCAACTTGCCCTCGGATGGGACGTCGGTGGGCGGGGCCAGCTCGATATGCAGCGAACCAAGCAGGCTGGTCTGGCCGATCATCGCGGTCGCGTTGGCCGGCAGGTCGACGTCGCCGTCGAGTCTGATGGTCAGCAGAGCGTGCCAGCCTTGCCGCTCGATCTTGGTGACATTGCCAACCGTGACGTCGCCGACCTGCACGCGGGAGTTCTGCTCCAGGGTGCCGACATCGGGCAGTTGCGCCTTGATCGTGAACGAGCCCGGGCCGCGACCCGCGGTGCCCGGCAACGGTAGTGAGTTGATACCTCGCCAGCCACAGCCGGCCGGCGTGATCATCGCCAACGCAGCCAGCACGCCGACCGCGCCGCGAAACCAGAGCGGGCGTCGCGGCCGGGCGCTCATGCGCCACCTCCGGTGGGCAGCATCAACCCGCGCAGTCCCGCTGCGGGATCGACCGGGTGGACTTGAGGCGGCGCGGGAGGAACGTAGTCCGGCCGCATCCAATCCTCGCTGTAGGTCACCTCATTGGGCCGGGCCACCGCACCGACCACCAGGTTCTCCCCCAGCGGCGGGAAGTTGTATTGGCGGTTCTTGAGGATCGGTGCCAGATACTGGGCACACAACTTCGCCGACTGGTCGTAACCCAGACGCGAGGCGGCCTGCACCGCTCCGCACAGGAAGGCAATCGGATTCGAAAAGTTGGTGAATGCCGGCGCGCCGGTCAGCGTGCCCTGTGCGGGCTGGTAGATGTTCATGAAGTTTTGCAGTTCGGTGGGGGCGGTGTGCAGTACCTGCGTGATGTCGCCCAGACTCTGGTTCAGCGTCGCTGAAATCGACGCCAGCTTGTCCGACGCCGCGCCCAGCCCATCGCGGTTGTCGGCCACGAAGTTCCGGACGTCACCGACCACATCGCCAAGCGCTGCAACCGCGTTGGCGACCTCATTCGGATCATTGCTCAGTGACGCTGTCACCGAGGCCAGGTTCTGATTCAGTTGTCGCATCAGGTCACCGCTGCTCTGCAGCGCCGAAACCAGAATCGACAGGTTCTTCACGGTGCTGAACAGGTCGCCGCTGTGGTCTCCGAGCGCCGAAACCGCCTGGGAGAGTTTGATGATCGTGTCCCTGATCGTCGGCCCCTGGCCGCGCAGGTTGTTCGCGGCGGTGGTCACCAACGATCCCATGGGACTGAGCCCATTGCGAGTCGGCTGCAGCATTTGGGTGAGCTTTTCCAGGTCCTGACGTAGATCGTCCCACTCCACCGGGACTGCGGTGCGGTCCTGCGGGATCACCGCACCGTTGCCCATCCGCGGTCCACCGTTGTAGGCCGGGGTCAGCTGGATCGCTCGCGCGGTGACCAACGACGGTGACAGGATGACGGCCTTGGCATCGGCGGGCACTTGATATTTGGCGTCGTAGCTGAAGGTGATCTTGACGCGGGTGGGTTGCGGTTCGATCTTGTCGATCCTGCCGACGGCTACCCCGAGGATTCGGACTTCGTCGCCGACGAAAATGCCGTTGCTGTTGGCGAAGTAGGCGACGACCGTCGTTGTGCGGGCCGCGCCGAACGGGTGCCAGACGGCTACGACACCGGCGATGAAGGTGAGTATCAATATGGCGGCCAGCCCTACGCGGGCCTTGCGACGGTTCATTGTTGTCCGGCTTTCGCCGGTGCCGCCGGCTCGCCGGGTGCCGGCACGTACAGCGGCGACGGCGACGGCGGCGCCGGTGGTAGGGCCGTCTGACCGGGCGCCAACGGGGGCGGCCCCGGGGGCGGCCCGCCCGGCGGCGGCGCCGGCGGCGGTTCGCGGTAGGGATAGCGCGGGTCGCCCGGGTTCCCGGTGATCGCATCGGGAAGGTTTCGCCTCGGTTCGCCGCCCTGGCCGGTGCGGGGGTACGGCACCGGCAGGGGCGGGGTACCCGGCTGACCGACCTGCGGATCGGTGAGCTGCGATGGCAGCAACACATTGGGGTCCAGACCCAGATCGGAGAACGCCGCGTCGACGAATGGCTGAATGAACTGACCGGGGATGAAGTTGACGATATTGAAGTTGAACCATGGGCCCGAGGACATCGATTCACCCAGCGACAGCGCGTAGTCGTTGAACTTCTTGATCGCCAGCTGCACCCGCTCTTTGCGGTCGTCGACGATCGCCAGGACCTCGTTGAGCTTGTCCAGCGCCGGTCTGAGGGACTGCCGGTTATCGGAGATGAGCCCCTTGATCTGCCGGCTCACCGCGGAGATGTTGCCGGAGATCTGGTCGAGCGCGCGGCTCTGGCTTTTCAGTTGGCCGAGCAGCGCATTGCTGTCGGCAACCAGGCGGGCGATCTGGTCACTGCGCTCCGACAGTACCGCCGTTGCTTTGTTGGCGTTGGACAACAGGTTTCGCAGCGCGGCATCGCGATCGCTGAGAATCTGGGAGAACCGCGCGACACCGGCCATGGCGACCCTCAGGTCGGCCGGGGTGTCGGAAAACGTGTCGGCCAGCACGTCCAATGATTCGGACAGCCGGTTGGTGTCCAAGCCGCTGATGGCGGTGCCGAGATCACCGAGTGCGTCGGGCAGCTGGTAGGGCGCGTGTGTGCGCTCGAGCGGGATCGGCCCGGACAGCCTGCCGGCGCCGCGGGGCGTGACTTCGAGGATTTTGGCCCCCAGCAGGCTTTTCGTCTTGATCGACGCCTCGGTGCGGTCGCCGAGCCGGATATGTTTGTCGACGTCGAATTTGACCAACACGCGCGGCCCGTCCAGCGTGATGCTGTTCACCGTCCCCGCCTTGTAGCCCGAAACCTGCACGGTGGTGCCCGACAGCAGCCCGCCCGCCTCGGCGAAGTATGCGGAGTACCCGTTGCCCGATTTGAAGAACGGGAGCTTGCTGTAGGTCAGGGAGGCCACCACTGCCCCGGTGACGACCACCACACCGACCGCGCCGACGACGAGCGGATTGCGTTCGGAGAAGTACTTCATCGCGGCGTGCACCTTCCCGAGGGCTGGCCGATCACCTTGACGTAGACCGGCTGGCCGCCTTTGCCGTTGAACTTGAAGAGCAGGTCACACAGATAGAAGCTGAAGAAGTCGCCGTAGAGGCCCTGCCTGTTCAGCATCTGGTAGGCGTCCGGCAACGTGTTCAGGTAATCGTCGAAGTACTCACGATCGGCCAGGATCAGGGCTGCGGTGCGATCGGCCTCCGTAACGATTTTCGCCAGCGCCGGACGCCCTTTCGCCAGCAGATCGGCGATGGAACCGGCGGCGGCGTTGGCGTAGGCGATTGAGTTGCTGATGTCTTGCTTACGGTCAGCCAGGGTTGCCAACAGATGGGACAACGAGTCGACGGTTTTTGCGAATTGGGTGCTTTGGTCACCGAGTGAGCCGAGAACGGTGTTCAGGTTGACGATGACCTGACCGATCAACTGGTCTCGGTCCGCCAGCGTGTTCGTCAGCGCGGCGGTGCGTGCCAAGACTGCACGAATCGTGGCGCCCTCGCCCTGGAATGCCTTGATGAGCTCGCTCGATAAGGCGTTGATCTGGTTCGGATTCAGCGCGTGAAACAACGGCCGGAAGCCACCGATCAGCGCGTCCAAATCCAGCGCCGGGGACGTTCGGCCCAGCGGAATGGTGTCGCCGGGCTTGAGTTTTCTGGACCCACCGGGGCCCTCTTCGAGCGCCAGATAGCGGTCGCCAATCAGGTTCGCGTACCGGATGACCGCCTTGGTGCCCTCGGTCAAGACCACGGAGTAGTCGGCGCTGAAGTCGACGACCGCGGTGCCGTCGTCCTGGATCGAGATCTTCTTGACCTTGCCCACCTCAACCCCCGCGATGCGGACGAAATCGCCGCTCTCGAGGCCCGACACATTGCTGAACCGTGCCCGGTACGGCGTTTCGTCGCCGAACCGCAACTGGGCAAAGATCGCCAACATGGCAACCAGCCCCAATGTGCACACGACCATGAAGATGGCCAACCGCCAAATGGCCGCCGGCAAGTTCTCCCTCATGGTGACCTCTCCTGACTCACGTGTGTCGACGGCTGTCCGTCATGGCGACGGCGCCACTGCGGCAGGGAGCGGCGGCGCCGGGGTGGGCCGCACCTGCGCCGGCGCGGGGACCACGAATGGCTCGGATCCCGGGGGCGCGGGCCCAGGTTCGCGCGGCGCGCCCGGCGCGGGTGCCGGTGGTAGGCCCGGGTACAGCGGGGTCCCGTCCGGTGCGTATTGCGGAGCCCCGTAGGGCGGCGCGCCGGGGTATGGGATCGGTCCGGGTGCGGGCCCACCCGGGTAGCGGATGCTGGGTGGTTCGGGCGTCCCCCGGGTGACCGGGAGGTAGTCGGCGTAGCCGGGGAAAGCGATTCCGGGGTTGGGCCGGATGTCGAGCCCGGTTCCCCAGCCGGTGTTGGTAATCAGCTGTCTCAGTGGCCAATTGGCGGCGACATCCGGCAGCGATCCGCAGCCGGGCTTACCGCCCGGACCGCCTTTCGCACCCACGACGGGCAGGTTCTGCGGATAGCGGTACTGGTCAGCCCCGAACATCGGAGTGCTGTCGATGATCAACGAGTATCCGTTGGCGCCTCCGGTCGCTTCCCGGTAGCCCGCATCCAGGGCTGTCTTGGCGCCGACCAGCATGCACGTCAGTTCCGGGTTGTACTTCATCAGCAGGCTGGTCGTCGGGTCCAGCACGTTCACCGCCGTGATCAGGTTGTCCTTGTTGTGGCCGACGAGATCGATACCGCTGCGGGAAAGCCCGAGGACGCCGGTCAGCAGCGAGTCCAACGGTTGTGAATCCTTGGTGACGGTGGCGCTGGTGACGCTCGCCGCGTCCAGCGTCTTCAGGATGTCTTGCGCGACAGCGCCATAGGTATCGCCAAAACTTTTGACCGCCTGCGTGTCCGCCCGGATCGATCCGGCGCGCGGATTGACCGCGAGTAGCACCTGGTTGGCATCGGTGATGCTCTGGCCGATGATCGCACCGTGCCCACGCAGACCCTCGGCCAGCGCGGACAACGCTCCCTGCAGCTTGGCCGGGTCGATTTGATCGAGCACCTTGACCAGGTTGGCGAAAAGAGTGTTGACCTCGGTGCCGATATTCTCGACTTCGATCACCGCGCCGGCCGCCAAGCGTTTCCGGGTGGGGTCCCTGGGGTAGACCAGGTCGACGTATTTGGTGCTGAACAGCGTGGTGGCCCTGATGCGGGCCCGCACGTTTGCGGGGATGTACTTGATCTCACCGGGATAGATGTCCAATTCGAGGCGCACCTGGTTTTTGCCGGTGGCGATCTTGGCTACCCGGCCCACCTGTACTCCACGCATCTTGACTTTGCCGCCGTGATTCATCACCAGGCCGGCCCGGTCGGATATCACCGTCACTGAGACGTACGAGTTGAACGAGCCGGAAAACAGCGCGGAGGTCAGCACGATGGTGCCGACGGTGGCGATGACCAAAATGAGCGTCCACCACGCGGGATGCAGGCCCTCTGAACGTGTTTCCGACATGTCTACCCCGAGAGATTGAAATGGCCGGACTGCCCGTGCACGGAAAGCGAGATCGCCAACACGATCAGTGTCAGCACAATGAGAGACGTGCGCACCGAATGCCCCACCGCCCGGCCCACTCCGGCTGGCCCACCCGATGCGTTGTAGCCGTAGTAGGTGTGCACCAACATGACGGCGACTGCGCCGGTAATGACCGTGAAAAACGACCAGAGCAGATCCGTCGAGTTGAGAAAGGTGCGGAAATAGTGGTCGTAGACCCCGGTGGACTGCCCATAGATCCCCGTCGTACCGAACCGGGCCGCCTGGAAGGCGCACACCACCGCAATGCAGTACAGCGGGATCACCACGATCACCCCGGCCACCACCCGCGTGGAGACCAGGTAGGCGACAGACCGGACGGCCATCACCTCGAGCGCATCGATCTCCTCGGCGATTCGCATGGCACCCAGTTGCGCGGTAGCGCCCGCGCCGATGGTGGCGGCCAGACCGACACCGGCGACGGCCGGAGAAATGATGCGCACGTTGACGTACGCCGAGACAAAGCCCGTCATCGCCTCGACTCCGATGCCGGACAGCTGGTTATAGCCCTGCACGGCGATGACCGCGCCGGTCGACAAGGTGAGAAAACCGACTATCACCACCGTGCCGCCGATCACCGCCAGCGCGCCGGTGCCCAAACTCATCTGGGCAACCAGCCGGATGATCTCCTTCCCGTAGCGACCGAAGGCCGTCCGCATTTCGGTGACCGTCTCGGAGTAGAACTTCACCTGCGCGCCAACGTGATTCCAACCGTTCGCGACGCCGCTCGCCGCGTCCACCAGCCACGCAAGTCGCTGGTGTTCCGCGTCGTGGGCGCTCATTGCGGACCCGTGTAGTAGACGGCCGTCGCCACGATGTTGATCACAAACAGGGCTATGAATGAGTAGACGACTGTTTCGTTGACGGCATTGCCGACCCCCTGCGGGCCCCCGCCGACGGAAATGCCCTTGTAGCAGGCGATCAGGGCGGCGGCCATCCCGAACAGCGCCCCTTTCACCAAACCCAGGATGAGATCTGGCAGGTGGGTGAGCAGCGTCATGCCCCCCGCGAATGCCCCCGGCGTGACGTGCTGGACGAACACCGAAAAGAAGAAGGACCCGGCCATGCCCACCAGGGTCACCAACGACACCAAGGAGACGGCGACGACGGTGGCCGCCAGTACCCGCGGCGCCGCCAGTCGGCGAACCGGATCGATTCCGAGCACCCGCAGCGCATCGAGTTCGTCGTGGATGGCGCGGGCCCCCAGGTCGGCGCACATCGCGGTGGCACCGGTGCCGGCCACCACGAGCACGGTCACCACCGGCCCGATCTGGGTGACCGAGGCGGTCGCAGCGCCGGTGCCGGAGAAGTCGGCCGCCCCGAACTCGACCAGCAGGATGTTCATGGTGAACACCACGAGCACGGTGAACGGGATCGCCAGCAACAGCGTCGGGACGATGGACACGCGCGCCACGAACCAGGTCTGCAACAGGAACTCACGCCACGGAAAAGGCAGCTTGAACATAGCCACAAAGGTGTCCAGTGACATGGCGAAAAACTCGCCCAATGACCGGAGAGGTTTGGTGACGGACTCGGAGGAAATCACGGCCGGTTTCTTCCCTGCTTGGTTGGCTGACATGATTGCCAATGGCTCCCACAGCCCGGAAAAACGACCGTCATCACGAGCCTCTGTCCCGGCACAAGGCCGTTTGCCGGGAACCGTCCATGAAGGGCCTGCGACGGGAGAGCGTAACGACCTTCCCCGCCGACATGCGAAAGCCATTCGAATGAATGGCATCCGTCGCCGCGCAAAGGAACCACGGCGCCAGGACCGGTGGTGTCGTTGCACGCATGACCGGACCGGCAAAACATATCCGGCGGTCGATTGCCCCAATCGCCGAGTCCGAGCGGAGCACAATCCGCCGACGGCCTGGTTGATCAGACATGAGGCTTGGTACCAGACCGTGATCGAGTCGCTTGTTGTGTACCTGCGACAACGGCGTGCGGCTGAGGACTGCTCCGAACAGGACGGGCAGTACCGGGATATGACGCCGCGGTCTCATGCGCACTTACCGCTGGGTTTCACAATCCATCGGCGCGCGTCTTCCGCTTCGGCCTCGGAAAATACCCGAAGCCTTCCCGGCCATAGAAAACCAAAGAGCTCAAAGAATCTGGCCACATGCTCCACCCATTCCATGTCACTGACTATCGCGCAGTGGTCCCAGTCGAAGTAGTGGGCAAAACCGAATCTCGAATCTGCCCAAATAGCGCCTGGATCCAAACCGCCTAACCCGGTGGTGATCTCATAGTAGACATTCACCCTTTTGTGGCGAGCCAATTTGTCTTCGAAGCCTGGGATCAGCACCGAGTCGTAATCGGCTTTGGTCACTTTCCCATGGAACGCGAACGCGGCAACGTTGTCGGGAAAGCCTTCAAGCGCCTCGATCACGGGGCCTCCTCGACAAACGAAAACTCCAAGTGTGGTCATCGTCGCCGCGGCAGGCACGGTGGCCTAGGGGCCAAAGTCATCGGAAAAAGCGACCCGTGGCCGTTAATTCCGGGGCCCCATCGGCACCATCGTTACACCGCGACCGGGGTCTCGCCGGCCTCGGCGCGTCGGATGAAAAGGTGTTCCAAGTTCCCCGGCACGGTCCTAAGATTGCGCGATGCGAGTCGGTATCGACTTTGGCACCACTCACACCGTTGTTGCCGTCGTCGACAGAGGCAACTACCCCGTCGTCTCCTTCGATGGAGTGGATGCATGGCCTTCACTCATCGCCGGCAATGCTGCGGGGGGACTGCGATTCGGCGCCGACGCGGCGGCCGTCCGCCACCAGCAAGAGTGGTCGGTGCTCCGATCGTTCAAACGTCTGCTCACCGAGGCCGGACCGCAGACCGTGGTGAACCTGGCCGGCCGCAACCATCGACTGGCCGACCTGCTCACCGGATTTCTGGCCAAGCTGAAAAGCGATCTTCAGCATCGCTCCAACATCAGCCTTGCACCCGGTGAGTCGATCGAGGCCGCGATCAGCGTGCCGGCCAATGCCTCGAGCGCCCAACGCCTCCTGACGCTGGACTCGTTCGTAGCGGCGGGTTTCCACGTGGTCGCGCTCCTCAACGAACCCTCCGCCGCGAGCCTGGAATATGCGCATCGATACCGCTCGACCATCACCGCGAAACGCGAATACGTCCTCGTCTACGACCTCGGCGGGGGCACGTTCGACGCCTCGCTGCTGAAGATGACGGACCACGCGCACGAAGTGATCATCAGCGAGGGCATCCAACGCCTCGGCGGTGACGACTTCGACGATGCGATCCTGGACCTCGTTTTGGGCCAGTCCAACCTGCACAAGGTGGATTCCGTGACGCGCGACCTGCTGAGAGAGGAGTGCGCTGCTCGCAAGGAGGCCGTCGGGCCGCAGACGCGCCGCTTCCTGGTGGACCTGTCCGCAATTGACCGAGGCCCGTTTTCCTGCCCCATCGACGACGTCTACTCGGCATGTGCACCGCTGGTCGACAAAACTATGAAGTTGCTGGATCGGGTCCTGCGCGACCCGGCGTGCGGTGCCCGGGACGTGACGTGGTCGGAGGTGGCGGGCATCTACGTCGTCGGCGGGGCCGGCAGCTTCCCGCTGGTTTCCCGGATGCTGCGCACCGCCTTCGGCGAGAAGCGGGTGAAGCGCTCGCCGCATCCCTTCGCCGCCACCGCCATCGGCCTGGCCGTCTTTCTCGACAAGGAGGCAGGTTTCGCTTTGTCCGAACGCTTTTCACGCAATTTCGGGGTTTTTCGCGAGGCGGAAGCGGGCACCAACGTCGTGTTCGACCCCATCGTGTGCAAAGACGTCTCGCTACCGGCTGAAGGGCAAACCCCGCTGGTGGTCCGGCGTACCTACCGGGCGGCGCACAACATCGGACACTTCCGGTTCGTGGAATGCAGCCGGCTGGTCAACGGCCGTCCTGACGGCGACGTGACGCCCTACGATCCGGTGCTCTTCCCGTTCGACCCGGCCCTCCGCGATCGAGACGATCTGGGGCGTCAGCCGGTCGGCCGGTGCCCGGACGGACCGGACGTCGAGGAGCGCTACGTCATAGCCCCCAGCGGCGCGGTGGAAGTGACCCTGACGACGCAGCCCGCGGGGTTCAAGCGCACCTTCCGCCTGGAGCGGTGCGCCTCCGCAGGTTCGTGAGACTGCCTGCCATGGAGCTGTATGACGTCATGCGGACGACTTTTGCCGCGCGCGCGTTCACCGATGACCCCGTGCCCGACGGCGTGCTGTCGCGCATGCTCGACAACGCCCGGTTCGCTCCCAGCGGCGGGAACCGGCAAGGCGCCCACATCACCGTGGTGCGTGATCCCGAGGTCCGCCGCCGGCTGGCCGAACTCGGCACAGCCGCCGCTCGCCGCTACTTCGCCCAACTGAAAGCCGGCGAAAAACCCTGGAATTCCGTTCATCCCAGCGGTGTACCGCAGAATGTCATCGACGCGACGGAAATCCCTGACACGTTCGTTGCACCGATTGCGGAAGCGCCAGTCGTCCTGGTGGTCTCGGTGGACCTGACCGTTGTCGCCTCCATCGATCAGGATTTGGACCGGGTGGGCCTGGCCAGCGGAGCATCGGTGTATCCACTGATCTGGAACATCCTGCTGGCCGCCCGCAACGAAGGCTACGGCGGCACCATCACGACGATGGCCATCGCCGCCGAAGAGCAGCTTCGCCGGCTGCTGGGGATCCCCGACCTGCACGCGGTCGCCGCGATCGTGCCTCTCGGCAAACCGGTGCGACAGCTGACGAGGCTGCGCCGCCGGCCGGTCGCCGAGTTCGTCACTCGCGAACGATTCGACGGCGCAGCGTTCGGGGACCCGCACAACCCCTAGCGGTATGTTCGACAGGACTTCGAGGAGCCGACCCCAATGAACGTCGAAAATGCGGTCTACCCGACGCGTGAACGAGTTGAAGCGTTGATGAGCGACACCTCGGGGGACCCGGTCGTGATGCTCAACCTGCTCAAGTTTCGCGACCGGGCTTCCTATGCGGATGGGCGCCCCTGCACGCTGACCGGTCGCGAGGCTTACGGGCTCTACGCCGAACCCATGCAGCGGCTGGTCGAAGAAAACGGTGGCAGGTTCCTATTCGGTGGAGCGGTCGCGGCCATGGTGATCGGCGATGTCGACGACCCTTGGGACACCTGCGCGCTTGTCGAATATCCTTCAGCCGCCGCGTTCGCGGCGATCGTGACTTCGCCGGACGTCGGCGAGATCGGCGTCCACCGCGCCGCGGGTTTAGCCGGTCAGCTGCTCATCCGGCTCACCCAACGACCGTTCT
>CAYNLB010000072.1:19962-23305 GCA_964397935.1 uncultured Mycobacterium sp. | reverse complement strand
GGCGGCGGCAAGCCGGCGTGGGCCTGCGATGTGGACCATACGATCCCCGATGTCGCCGTTTATGAGCTCTTAGAAACTCCGCCCCACGTCTGCGATTTCGATGCTTTGGCGGTGACATCGAGCCTGTCAGCGTCTCCCCGTTCGATCAAACATCAAGTGTTTTTAGCCAGTCGGTGACAGCCCATGCTCATGACTTTCCAAACCGCAGCAGCCGCCGAAAAAGGCGCGGACACCCATGCGGGACGCCACACAGAACACGGTCTGACCTCGTGGCCCGTATGCTCGGTGACGTTGGAGACTGCCGGGTCGAAAGAGACGAGATGACCGATGAACAGCGACGCCAGGCGATGGGACGAATTCAAGCGAAACGCGGTTTTTGGACGCACCTGGCCGCCTACATCGTCGTCAACGCCGTGCTGGTCGTGGTCTGATACCACAGTTCCGGCGGATACTTCTGGCCGGTGTGGCCCGCGCTGGGCTGGGGAGTCGGCCTCGTCTGGCATGGTCTCGGGGTGTTCGTCGGGACGAGAACGATAACCGAGGAGCAGATCCGGCGTGAGATCGATCGGGGCCGCCAGCCGTGATGAGAGGGGCTTTCGTCCTTCCAGTTGTCGCCGCCCTCAGCGTTGCGTGAAGCCCGGGTTCCACTCCGGACCAGTGCTGTCTCCGCGGGGATCGATCTTGAGTTTTCTTTCGCTGCCACCGATAACTGAGAACACCGCTCGACCACGTACGGTCAAGCAGATTCAACGGGATTCGTGACACGCTGCTCGTTCCAAATGAGATCCTTGTCTGATGCCTGATGAAGGACCGAGCCCGATGTACGATCTCTACCTCCGCGCGATGCGCCGAATGGGGCACTACCGATGGTTCGGGTTCATGTTCAAGCACCTCGGGACACCGACGGATCGGGCGCTTATACGCATAAGCCGAGGCCGACTGTCCATGGGCGGTTCCGAGTTGCCGACGATGCTGCTCACGACGACAGGCAGAAAAACCGGCAAAGAACGCACTGTCCCGCTGAACTACGTGCGAGATGGTTCGAACGTGATCGCGGTATGTGAGAACTTCGGCTTGGATACGGCCTCGAGTTGGCCGTACAACCTCCTCGCCGACCCCAGGGCTCGCCTTGAGATCAAGGGCACCGCCGCGGACTATCTCGCGCGACCCGCCACCGAGGAAGAGGTGGACCGCAACATGCCCAAGCTGATTGCGATGTGGCCGGCACATGACACCTATGCCAAACGCAGCGGCACACGCAAAGTATTCGTCTTCGAGCCTGTGAGTGCGCGGCCCTGAGCCGCTGGCGGAAGTAGTGTGTCCGGACATCATGGCGACGCATGAAACATGCCTGGATGTCCTCGGGCCGGTCGCCCCCATCATTTGGTCAAGACCTTCTGGGGGTGGGGCGAGCAGCAGTTGCCCGCCGCGACACTGATCTTGACCGCGCCGTCGGGGCGCACCTACGGCACCGCCCCGGGCAGCGTCCTGCTGTTGCCCGGCCTGTGCGCACCCGCCGGCGCCATCACAACACCGGCACCCGACCCGGCCCCCGAGCGCTGCGGGGACCGCACCGCGATGATGCCCACACGCCGCCGCACCCGCGCCCAACACCGCGCCGACCGCATCGCCACCGAACGCAACCACAACCGCGACGCCCGGGTGGCCGCGCACACCGCACCAACCGTCACGGCGCCACCCGGCGGCGATGCACCGCCCTGCCAGCTGCGCGGCTACGGTCCCCGGTTTGCTGGACCTCTTGCTTTTTCTACCTTCCGTTAACCAACGGCTCTAGAATGAGAACCCTTTGGTGCTGCCCTGCAGCCGGTCGGGATGAGGTTGGTATGAAGAACCGCGCGCGCAACACACGTCAGTCGGCCGGCCGTTCGCCAAGGGCCGGCGCGTCGCTGCGGGTCGCGATCGGATGCGCAGTAGCGGTACTCGTGGTGGCAGGATGCACCACGTTCGTCGACGGTCGGGCTTTGTCCACGCTCAACGACCCGTTCCGGGTAGGGGGCCTGCCCGCGACCAACGGCCCCAGCGGAATCCGTTCGGGTGCACCGAGTCCGACCGGTACGGTAGTCAACACCGACAACGGTTCGATCGACAAGTTATCGTTGCTGTCGGTCAACGACATCGAGGAATACTGGAAGTCGGTCTACAGCCAGTCGCTGCCAGGCTCCTTCCTTCCGGTCGGCAAATTGGTCTCCTACAACTCCAAAGATCCTGACAGCCCGTTTGTTTGCCACAGCGATACTTACAAGCTCGTCAACGCCTTCTACACCTACCGCTGCAACCTGATCGCCTGGGATCGCGGCGTGTTCATGCCCGTCGCGAAGCAGTATTTCGGCGACATGGCCGTGAATGGCGTGCTGGCACACGAATTCGGCCACGCCTTGCAGCGCATGGCGAAGCTGGTGACCGGACGCGATCCAACCATCGTCCACGAGCAGCAGGCCGATTGTTTCGCCGGTGTCTACCTGTTTTGGGTCGCCGACGGTAAGTCGCCCCGCTTTACCCTCAGCACCGCTGACGGGCTCGACCATGTGCTGGCGGGCATCATCACCACCCGCGATCCCGTGATGGACGTCGAGGAGGAAAACGACGACGAACACGGCTCGGCCCTGGATCGCGTCAGCGCCTTCCAAACGGGTTTCCTCACCGGCGCTTCGGCCTGCGCTGGGATCAACGAAGAGGAAATCGAGCAGCGCCGCGGCGACTTGCCAAACGCCTTGCGGATCGGCGCCAGCGGAGACCCGGAGACCGGTGAGGTCCCGATCAACCAAGATACCTTGTCCACGCTGATGGAGCTCTTGGGAAAGGTCTTCTCCCCGAAGAATCCGCCGAGTTTGTCCTACCAGGCGGCCGATTGCCCGGATGCCAAGCCCAGCCCGCCGGCATCCTACTGTCCGGCCACCAACACCATCGCGGTCGACCTGCCTGGGCTGGTAACCATGGGCAAGGTCGCCGACGAGAACGAACACACCCTGCCGCAGGGCGACGACACCGCCCTGTCGGTTGTGATGTCGCGGTACGCGCTGGCGGTTCAGCACGAACGCAACTTACCGATGCAAAGCCCGTGGACCGCGCTGCGGACCGCGTGCCTGACCGGTGTGGTGCACCGCAAGATGGCCGAGCCCATCGACCTGCCGTCCCATAGTGGGCTGGTGCTGACCGCCGGTGATCTCGACGAAGCGGTCGCCGGGCTGCTCACCAACCACCTGGTCGCCAGCGACGCGGACGGTACCAGCGTGCCGGCCGGATTCACCCGGATCGCGGCGTTCCGTGGCGGTGTAACCGGCAACATGGATGCGTGCTACAAGCGCTATCCCGCGTGACGAAA
>CAYNLB010000072.1:0-19862 GCA_964397935.1 uncultured Mycobacterium sp. | reverse complement strand
GCCCTGGCCGCCTCAGCCAGTGTCGGGCCCAGCGTCGCTGGATCACCCGGCAGAAAGTCGACGAAATGCACTCCCACTTCCATTGCAGCCCTCGCCCTCTCAGTGCTCGGCCAAATGCTCGAGCAGAACTAGCGCAAACCAGCCCAAGCCGTCCAATGACTGAATAAACTAGCCTCGCAGCCGCAGCGCGGCGTCCACCGCGAGCGCGGCCACGTCCAGGGTCTTCGACTTCAAGTCGTGGCGGGCCCCGGCGATTTCCACGAGTTCGGTCGGTGCGGCGACCATCGCCGCGGCATCACGCACCTCAGCCGGCGTGCCGAAGGGGTCCGACGTGCCGTAGGTGAACACGGTCGGCACCGTGATCTCGGGCAGGTGTTCGGTGCGCGAGCGCTCCGGCTTACCCGGGGGATGGACCGGATAGGAGAACAGTGTCAGCAGATCCACCCGGGCTTCGTTGGCGGCAACCACCATGGACGTCAGCCGACCGCCGTAGGAGTGCCCGCCGGCGATCAGCGGACCGCCGGCGAGGCTGCGGCACAACGTGATTGCCTCCACGATCCCGGCGCGGTCGGCGGCGGCCGAGCCCGACGGTGGACCGGTGGGCCGGCGCCGGCGGTAGGGCAGGTTGTAGCGCACCGCGAGCCAGCCGCGTCGAGCCCATTCGTCGCCCACTTGCTGCAGCAGCGGGGATTCCCGGTCGCCACCGGCGCCGTGCGTGAGAACGACTACACCTTGTGCGGGGCCTGCGGGTTGGTGCGCGACACCGGCGATCTGTTCGAGATTCATGACAGCCGGAACAGGGGCGAGACCGGGCCATGGCCGCGGCCCAGTGGATAGGCGGCCCGCAAGCATTCGGTGACCCATCGCTTCGCGAAGCCGACCGCGTCGGGCACGGTGGATCCGTGCGCGAGCGCGCAGGCGACGGCGGTCGCGAGCGTGTCGCCGCCGCCGTGGTCGTTGCCGGTGGTCACCCGGGGCGCGTCGAACTCGAAGAAGTCGGCCCCGTCGTAGAGCAGGTCGCAGCTGCGTGCAGAAGACCGCAGGTGTCCGCCCTTGATCAGCGCCCATTGCGGACCCAGCGCGTGGAGTGCCTTCGCGGCCGCCCGCTGCGTTGCGGGGTCGACGACGTCGATGTCCACCAGGAGCCGCACCTCGTCGAGGTTCGGTGTCACCAGCGTGGCCAACGGAAAGAGTTGGTCGCGAAGGGAATCCAGGGCCTCCTGCGCCAACAGCTGGTCGCCGTGCATCGAGGCGCACACCGGGTCGACGACGAGCGGGACCGTCAGCCCCAGTCGGCGCCAGGTGGCGGCCACCGTGTCCACGATGCCCGCCGACGCCAGCATCCCGGTCTTGACGGCCTGGATGCCGATATCGGTGACCACGGCTTCCATCTGGCCTGCGACGACATCTTCGGGAACCTCGTGAAAACTGTTGACGCCGAGAGTGTTCTGCACGGTCACCGCGGTCAACGCGATGCACGCGTGTACACCCAGTAGCGCCATCGTGCGCATGTCGGCCTGAATGCCGGCGCCGCCTCCCGAGTCCGATCCGGCGATGGACAGCACCCGCAACGGGGTGGTGCCCGGCGGGGGCACGGGCAGAACGGGGGGCAGGTAGCTCACTGCGCGATCGGCAGATACACCCGGTTGCCGTGCTCGGCGAATTCCCTCGACTTTTCGGCCATTCCCTCGTTCATGGCCGCCTCGATCGCTTCCTCGCTGTCCAGCCCGTGCGCGGCCGCATATTCGCGGACATCCTGGGTGATGCGCATCGAGCAGAACTTCGGGCCGCACATAGAGCAGAAGTGCGCGGTCTTGGCGGGTTCGGCCGGCAGCGTCTCGTCGTGGAATTCCCTTGCGGTGTCCGGATCCAGGGACAAGGCGAACTGGTCGTTCCAGCGAAACTCGAAGCGCGCCTTGCTCAATGCGTCGTCACGCTCCTGGGCACCGGGGTGCCCTTTGGCCAAGTCGGCCGAGTGCGCGGCGATCTTGTAGGCGATCACGCCGTCCTTGACGTCTTTGCGGTCGGGCAACCCGAGGTGTTCTTTGGGCGTTACGTAGCACAGCATCGCGGTACCGGCCTGGGCGATGATCGCCGCGCCGATGGCCGAGGTGATGTGGTCGTAGGCCGGGGCGATGTCGGTGGCCAGCGGGCCCAGCGTGTAGAACGGGGCCTCTTCGCACAGCTCCTCTTCCAGCCGCACGTTCTCCACGATCTTGTGCATGGGGACGTGCCCCGGGCCCTCGATCATCACCTGTGCCCCACGAGATTTCGCGATCTTCGTCAACTCGCCCAGGGTGCGCAGCTCGGCGAACTGCGCGGCATCGTTGGCGTCGGCGATCGACCCCGGTCGCAGCCCGTCACCGAGTGAGAAGGTGACGTCGTAGCGCGCGAAAATGTCGCAGAGTTCCTCGAAGTTCGTGTACAGGAACGACTCCTGGTGATGGGCCAGGCACCAGGCCGCCATGATCGAACCTCCGCGGCTGACGATCCCGGTGACCCGCTTGGCGGTCAGCGGGACGTAGCGCAGCAGCACGCCGGCGTGCACGGTCATGTAGTCCACACCCTGTTCGCACTGCTCGAGCACGGTGTCGCGGTAGATCTCCCAGGTCAGTTGGGTCGGATCGCCGTTCACCTTTTCCAGCGCCTGATAGATCGGCACCGTGCCGACCGGCACCGGGGCGTTGCGCAGAATCCACTCGCGGGTCTCGTGGATGTTCTTGCCGGTGGACAGGTCCATGATGGTGTCCGCGCCCCAGCGGGTGGCCCACACCATCTTGTCCACCTCCTCGGCGATCGAGCTGGTCACCGCAGAGTTGCCGATGTTCGCGTTCACCTTCACCGCGAAGGCCTTGCCGATGATCATCGGCTCGATCTCGGGGTGGTTGTGGTTGGCCGGGATCACCGCGCGGCCGCGGGCGACCTCGTCGCGCACCAGCTCGGCGGGCATGTCCTCGCGGGCCGCGATGAAAGCCATCTCCGCGGTGATTTCGCCGGCGCGGGCACGCTGCAGCTGAGTGCCCCGGTCGCGGACCACGCCGGGCCGCGCGGGCAGCCCAGCGGCCAGATCGATTGCCGCACCCGGATCGGTGTAGGGCCCCGAGGTGTCATAGAGGTCGAAGTGTCCCCCGGTGGACAGGTTGACCCGCCGCACAGGAACGCGAAGGCCGGCCCCGCCACCGGGCGCCGCCACCTCCCGGTATGCCTTGCTACTTCCGGCGATGGGGCCGGTGGTCACGGACGGTTCTACGGTTACGGTCATTTTCATCTCCCTACGCCGGCATTACCCGATCAGGTTCGTACGGTCGACGGCCCCAAGCCGTCCTCTCAGCGCACTCGGCGTGCGCTCCCGCGTCGTATTTGGTTGGTTCTATCGCCCGCACGCGACGTTACCCCAATCGTCGCGAATCCGGCCGTTCGGCCGGGACGCGGGCGCGGGCTCACCCTGATGAGTGGTCTGGCCGACCGCGTCGACACCGTCCGCACCCGCGCGGGTACCCGGGTCACGCTGCGGTTCGACCACGCGCTGACCGGCTAGCGATCAAGCGTCCTCCATCGCTTCGCCGAGTTCCTCGAGGATCTTGTTGTGGTGGCTGCTGGCCAAGAAGTGCCCGGCGGCGATCACCACGGCGACGGGCCAATCGATGAGTTCAAACGCGGCCAGGGCGGCCAGACCTCCGAAGTAGGCGAGCTGCTCCGGCCGCGGTATCTCGACCTGTCCCATCATGGGCAGGTTCACCACGAAGCTTTCGCCTTCGCGAATCTTCTGCACCGCTTCGCGCTGGGAGGTGCCCTTGCGCGACTGCTTTTCCGCCATCATTTGCCTTTCCGTAACGGAGGGTTTGCCGCCCCGCCGGGTCACGCGACGAACGTCGGGTCTATGTCAACGACGACCGAGCCCGCGGCAGACCCGCTGGTCTCATCGATTGCTTCGGTGATCAAGGTGCCGCTGGTTGAACTCTATGCGCTGCTCTGGCGCGTCGGGGTGGTAGAGGTTTCGCAGACCGATCGGACACTTCGTCGTCGCTCGAAGGCACCGTCTCAGGCGGAGTGGGAGCCGATTTGCCCGGACCCGGCAGCGCACGGCTCAGAATTCCTGTTGCGATGGTCGCAGCCGCGGCCGCTCCCAGGCCCTGAGCCCACCCGAGGGGGTCGAGCGGGGTACAGCCGAGCAGTTGGCTGACTCCCGGGGTGGTGATCAGGACGCCCACCAGGCCCAGTGAGCCCAGCGCGGTGAGTATCACCATCGGGGCCTGGGATTCCACCAGCGTCTGGCCCAGTTCGGTGCCCACCAGCGCGACCAGGGCAACGGTGGATGCGCGTTGCGGAAGTGGTGGGCCGGTGAGCGCTGCCATCGCCCATGCGGCCGTCGTCGCGGCCGCCGTGGTGACGCCGCGGATGGCAACCGCGTGCCACAACGCGGGCTGATCCGCGCCGCGTAGCCTCGGGTCTATCGGGCCGCTGGGCTTGCTGACCGCCAGCGCGGCGGCCGGCAGCGCGTCGGTCATCGTGTTGACCAGCAGCAGTTGCCGGGTGTTCAGCGGAGAGGTGCCGGTGATCGCACTGCCGATGAGGGCGAAGATCACCTCACCGGCATTGCCGCCGAGCAGTACCGACACCGCCGCCTGCACCCGCCGCCACAGCTGGCGTCCTTCGTCGATGGCCTGCAACAGCGCCTCGACACGGCCGTCGACCAGCACCACGTCGGCCACCAGGTGAGCCGGGTCGCTGCCGTGCGCGACCACGCCGATCCCCACCGTGGCTGCGCGGATAGCGGCGGCGTCATTGGCTCCGTCGCCGACCATCGCGGTCCGCACACCGGCGTTCTCGAGCGTCTGGACCACCTGGACCTTGTTCTCCGGCGTCATCCGGGCGAAGATCGCCCGCTCGGTCACGACGCGCTCCTGGTCCTTGCGGGACAGGGAGTCCCACTCGGCGCCGGTGATGACCTGTCTCGCGGTCACCTGCAGGCCAAGCTCCGCGGCGATGGCTTTCGCGGTGATCGGGTGATCACCGGTGATGAGCTTGATGCCCACTCCCTGCTGCCGCAGGCTGGCGAGCAGGCCGGCGGCCTCCGCGCGCGGAGTGTCGGACAATCCGAGGAAACCGGTCAGTGTCAGCCCGTCGGTGCAGTAGCGGGCGATGTCATCGGGATTGTCCTCGATGGCCCGGGCCTGTTGCGGGCTCAGCCGGCGCCGCGCCACCGCGATCACCCGCAGCCCACCGGCGGCCAGCTCGGCGACCGTTGTTTCCGGCGCCGCGACGTCCCCGGACGCGGTCAGCACCACTTCGGGCGCACCCTTGACGGTCAGCTCGGTCCCCGTCACCGAGGCCGAGAACGACCTGCCGGAACGGAACGGCAGGTGGGCGGTAGGTGCCGTGGAGACCGACCCGTGGACGGCCGCCGCCTCGACGATGGCGGTATCGGTGGCGTGCACGTGCGGGTCGCCGTTCGACGCCGGGGCGGCGTGCGCGGCGCAGCGCAGCACCTCTTCGTCGGAACAGCCCGGCACGGGATGGACCTGCGACACCCGCAGGCGGTTCTCGCTGAGCGTTCCGGTCTTGTCGAAGCAGACCACGTCGATACGGCCGAGCGCTTCCACCGAACGGGGCACCCGGACCAGCGCGCCGAACTTGGTCAGTCGTCGCGCCGACGCGGCCTGGGCGAGCGTCGCCACCAAGGGCATCCCTTCCGGGACCGCGGCGACCGCGATGGCGATGCCGCTGGACACGGCATGGCGCAGCCCGGTGCGGTGCAACAGGCCGAGCCCGCCGACCAGTGCACCGCCGGTCACGCTGACCGGCAGTGCCCGATTGGTGAGTTCGCCGAGCTGATGTTGCAGGCCGATGTCGGACGAGAGCTCCCCGGATATCAGATCGGCGGCGCGCCGCTGTTGGGTGTCGGCGCCGACCGCGGTCACCAGCGCCACCGCGGTACCCGCCACCACGGTGGTCCCGGCGAACAACATGCACCGGCGCTCGGCGAGCGGCGCACCGGGCGTGGCCTCCACTTGTTTCTCCACCGACAGCGACTCGCCGGTGAGCGTGGACTCGTCGACCTCTGCGTCCACCTCCTCGACGATCCGGGCGTCGGCCGGCACCACCTCGTGGGTGCGTACCTCGATGACATCGCCGGGCCGCAGTTGCTCCGCGATGACCTCGGTATAGGACCGCTCCCCATCGGGACCGACCACTAACTTCCTGGCCGGCGGAACTTGTTGGGCCAGAAGATGGTGCAGCCGGTTCTCGGCGCGCAGCCGCTGACTGGCGGCGAGAATGGAATTGCCGGTCAACACCGAAAAGACCAGGACGGCATCGACGGGCGAACCGAGTACCGCGCTGGCCGCCGAGCCGAGCGCCATCACGGGGGTCAGTGGGTCGGACAATTCGGCGCGGACGGCCTTGATGAGCTGCCAGACCGCTTGCGCGGGTGTTTCGGTGACTTGTGCGCCCGGATGGACCGGGCCCGGTGACCGTTCCCCCGCCGCCGGCCGGAGTTCGGTCGGTGGTAATGCCTTACTGACCTGCTCGACCGACATCGCGTGCCATTCGTGCACGGCCGCCGGGCGCGGTGTGTTTGCGCCGATGATGCCACGGGCCAGTAGATAACCGGAGAGCAGACCGGCGGCCGCGCCGAGGTTGACCGGACCCGGCCCGAGGGGCCGGACACCCGGGATCATGAACAGCGAACCCATCGCCGTCGCGGCCGCCGATATCCCGACGCCCCGTTGCGTTGCGGTCCTGGCCGCCGGCAGCGCGTGCAGTATCCGCCAGGCGGCGCCCAGATCGGGCAACAACAGATCGGCGTCCCACGGTGGCGGATCGCCGCCGTGCCGCGGCAGCACGCCGAGTGCCAGATCGGCGGACAACATCGCTCGCGCGCCGGACGACGACAACACGGCTACGGTTCGGCCGCCCGCCCGCAGGTCGGTGACCGCGCGGGCGAGCCCGTCGTCGATGGATTTCGCCGTCCCGCTCTTGAGCGGTCGAACCTCGTCGAATGCCGGCCGCAACTCGTCCAGCGAGTCGACATCGACCGAGACCAGGTCCGCCCCGGTGCGATGTGCCTCGGCAACCACGGCCGACGCCAAGGGATCGTGTGCGGGCAGGAAAAGTGCCTCGACCTTGGAATCGGGCCGATTCGCCGACATTCCCGGCACCGGCCGCCAGCCCGGGCGCAGGCCCGCCTTCTCCAGCATGAGCTGGGCCCGGTTCCACGCCGCGGACAGCTCGTCGTCGTCGGCGCCGCGGATGCCCGCCACCCGTAGGGTGTCGGTACACAGGATCCGGGGGTCGATGACGATCGCGTCGACCAGGCCTAACCGGCGCAGCGCCTCGGGCCGCAGCGGCACCACCGCGTGGCGATCGGCCAGCCCTCGTCCGAGCGCGGCTGCGAACGCCTCGGGGGTGATGCGGCTGGCCTTGGGCGCCGTCACCAGTGCCGCGGTGGCCACCATGTTCGCGTCGCGGGTGCCGGCACCGATCAGCCCGGCGCTGAGCGCTTGCAGCAGCGCGAGCCGGCGGGCGTTGCGCTCGACGGGCCGGTAGGGCCGCGGCTGCTTGGAGCCCGAGCGCGGTTGGTCGGCGTGCAACGCCAGCGCCGGTTCGTGGCGCTGCCAGGCCTGCGCCTCGGCGCGGGACTCCGCGGTTTTCAGCGATTGCATCGTCAGTCCCACCGACAACGCCATCGGCGACTGTGTGACGGTTTCCGCGGCCGCCGAGACCAACGTCAGCACGGTGTCGGTGGCGGGACCGCCGATGCGGTCCTCGAGCAGGCGGCGCAGCCAGGGTTGGTAGTTCACCAGCGTGGTGCCGGCCAGGATCGTGATCGGCATGCGCGGCAGCCGCATCGCCCGACCGGTGAGCGCGATGCCCAGTCCGGCGGCGTTGGCGGCAACCGTCACCGCCCTGGTCGCCAGCACCACGGTGTCGCCGGGCAGGCTCGCCGGAGCCGCGATCGGCTCCTCCATGTGTTGTCTTGGCGGACAACGTTTTTCGGCCTCTTCAACAAGGCGGCACAGATCGCGAAGCGGGATGTCCGGGTCGCCGATGCCGACGACGACGCGCGACAACGGATAGTTCAGGCTGGCCGCGGTGACGCCGGGGTGGGCCAGGACCGCGTCGAGCACGGCCCGTCCGAGTTCCCCATCGTCCGCCTCGGCAAGGCCGCGCACCTCGATCCAGGCGCGGCTTTCGCCCCGCCAGCAATGCCGGCGCAGCGTCTCGCGGGACAGGTCCGCGGAAAGGGCCCGGGCACCTTCTCGCAGCGGTATGGCTGCGATGCTGAAACCCGTTTCGGCCGCCGATACCGCGGTGTTCAGCGAGGCGTTAGCAAGGGCGGTGGTCGCTTGCAGGCCTGCAGATACAGCGCGCGATGGCAACGACCGCCGTATAGACGTCGTGATACTCAACGGTTGATCGGAGGTTTCCGGTCAGTTGGTGCTGCGCAACTCGGTGGCGCCGGCCCGGCGGCCGGCGGGCTTCTTGGCCGGCTTCCTGGCGGCCTTTTGGGTCGGGGCCTTCCGGGTCTCCGCCGCCGGCTCTGGCTTGCTCGGTACCGTCGTGAGCCTCGCCTTCGGCGGCACGGATTCGTTCTGCTTGCGGGTCATCCGCTGCAGCACCAGCGCCCCGCCACCAACGGCCAGCAGCACCGGCCACTCCACCAGTCCGGCGACGCCGAGCGCGCCCAGCGCCACCGCAGCGGCTGCCGTCGATTTACTGCCCTTGCTGATGCCGTCCTGGATGCCTTCGGCGGCTCCCTTGACGCCACCGACGATGCCGTTGACGGCTGCGCCGCCGACGGCGCCCGCGGTGGCGGTGGTCGCTGACGCCGCACGATTCACCGTTCGGCCCACGCTGTGAACCGCTCCGCCGACGCCACCCATGATGTCTCCCTGACCGTTATTCGTTGTCGCTGCTAATCGCGTTGGCGATACCTGCAAACCCGTAGACCGCATGGTTAACAGCATCTACGGGATCGTTAACAGCATCTTTCAACTAAAAGCCTGCCACGTTACGAACATGTAGACAACTTGCAGCCGTTCGGAATTTATGCCTTTCGACCGAGCCTACGCCGCGGTTCGGGGTCAGGCGACGCTTATATCGATTTGCACCGGCGCGTGGTCGCTGGCCGCCTTCCCTTTTCGTTCCTCGCGGACGATCTGCGCGTCCGTCACGCGGCCCGCCAACGCCGGTGAGGCGAGGATGAAGTCGATGCGCATTCCTTGTCTCTTCGGAAACCGCAGCTGGGTGTAGTCCCAGTAGGTGTAGACCCCCGGTCCCGGGGCGAAAGGTCTTACCACATCGGTGAATTGCGCGTCGACAATCGCATTGAATGCCCGGCGCTCCGGCTCGGAGACGTGGGTGGCGCCCGCAAAGAATTCGGTGCTCCAGACGTCTTCGTCCGTCGGGGCGATATTCCAGTCGCCGGCCAGGGCGATCTGGGCCGTGGGATCGTCACGCA
Organism: uncultured Mycobacterium sp.; assembly: GCA_964397935.1. GTDB lineage: Bacteria > Actinomycetota > Actinomycetes > Mycobacteriales > Mycobacteriaceae > Mycobacterium. The sequence continues at coordinate 10,399 of CAYNLB010000072.1, read as the reverse complement.
GCCAGCCGGTCGCCGTATCAAGCAGTGCGGCAAGCCAATCCAGCTTATAGGTGTAGTGCGGGTCGTCGAGCGCCCGGCCATTGGGCACGTAGAGGCTCCACACCCGGATGCCGCCGCAGGTCGCGCCCAATGCGCGGGCCTCGACGGTGGCGGGGACGTCCGGTTTGCCACTCCAGCCGGGCTGGCCCTCGAAGCCGACCTGCACATCGTCGAGGCCGACGCGAGAGGCTATTGCCACGCCGTTCCACTGGTTGAAACCGACGTGGGCGACCTCATAGCCGAGTTCGTACAGCGGCAGGGTGGGAAATTGGCTATCGGAGCACTTGGTCTCCTGCATGGCCAGCACATCAACCTCGGCGCGCGCCAGCCAATCGACGACGCGGTCCAGCCGGCTGCGAATCGAATTCACATTCCAGGTGGCCAGCCGTAGCTGGGGGTACGCCCCCGGAGGGAGGGACCCCCACCCGCTTGCGGGGGACGGGTCGCCGCCATCAACCGTGCCGTCGGGCATGGCTAGACGGTATCCCAGGGGCCGGGCCGGGCCGGGACATAGCGGCGGCGATGATGCAGCCGGAACCCCAGCGCATCGGTGAGCGCCGTCGCGCCGGTGTCGTCGCCGCACAGGTAGCCGCGGGTTGCGCCGCAACCCGCGCCCCGGGCCAACAATGCCTCGCACAGGTCCGCCACGGCCCGATCGTCGTTGCCCCGCAGGGCCGACAAGCCCACCCACCGGGTGCCGTCCGGGGCCTCGGTCACCGCCGCGCGCGCGACCGCCCCGCCCGGGTGGGTCCCGAACATGAGCTCGCCATCGACGACGGCGGTGAGCACCTCGACGGGAATGTCGCTCCGGTATGTCCGCAGCCAGAAGTCGTCCGGGCGGGCTGAGACGGCGACAGAGGGGTCAGGCTCGCGGGCGGCCATATCCGAGAGGTCGCGCACCATGACTCGTTCCCGGTGGCCGCCGGTCAGGCCGGGCGGCAGCGGCAACAAGCGATCGGGAATGCCCAGCCGCGGCGTCAGGCCGCGACCCTGGTACCAGGCGGCGATCGCGGGCACCGTTTCGGTGTTAGCCGAAAGGTCAAGTGGCACTGCGGAATTGACAGCCAGGCCGGCACCAGCGCCGGCCCGCAGCAGCCAGCCGTCCAGCCAGGCCCGTTCAGCGCCGGGCCAGGCCGCGGCGGCGGCATGCTCGAGCGCGCGGATCTCGGAGGTGCGTACCGGTGCGTCGGTCAGCACGCGCAGCGCGACGACGTCGGTAGCCGAGAACTCCACAACCGCGCCCGTCTTCGTCTGCACCCGCACCACCGGGTCGACGGCCAGCAGGTGTCCCACCGCATCGGTCAACGGGGGGACCGATCCGCTCGCGCGCCGGTAGCGAACCGTCACCCGCGTTCCCAGCTCCGGCCACGAGAACATCAGTGACCGAACGGGTCCGGGTCTTTGCCCGGCAGCCACGACAGACCGGGAACGCCCCAGCCGTGGGCCTTGACGGCGCGTTTGGCGCTACGGGCGTGCCGCCCGATCAGACGGTCCAGGTACAAGAAACCGTCCAGGTGACCGGTTTCGTGTTGCAGCATCCGCGCGAACAGGCCGGTGCCCTCGATGACAAGGGGCTTGCCGTCGGCGTCGAGTCCGGTGACCCGTGCCCACTTCGCGCGGCCGGTGGGAAACGACTCGCCGGGAACCGACAGGCAGCCCTCGTCGTCGGTAGTCGGGTCGGGCATGGTCTCGGGTACCTCGGAGGTCTCCAGGACCGGATTGATGACGACACCGCGGCGGCGATCGGTCGTTCCGCGGTCCTCGGCGCAGTCGTAGACGAACAGCCGCAACCCATACCCGATCTGATTGGCGGCCAGGCCAACCCCGTGCGCGGCGTCCATGGTCTCGTACATGGTGGAGATCAACTCGGGCAGGTCCGTCGGTAGCGAACCGTCGGCGGCGACCGGCACCGGCTTCGTCGGGGTGTGCAAGACCGGATCTCCCACGATGCGGATCGGTACCACTGCCATGGTCGGCTAAGCTACCGCACGCCCGTGGGCTGCGACGTCGCCGATCCGGCAGGGACAATCCAGGCCAATCGGCCGACTCGCGGGTCTGGATCACGGCTTGAGGGTTTGCGGCGTGGTTCAATATTCGCCGAAACATGCCCTTAGGTAAGTCAAGTCATTTACAGCAGTTCGAGAATCCGCCGGAAGGGTTCAGGGGAAGCTATATGGACAGCGCCATGGCGCGGGCAAATCGATCGGGGGACGACTCTGAAATCGCCGATGGGCTCACCCGCCGCGAACACGACATCCTTGCCTTCGAACGTCAGTGGTGGAAATTCGCCGGCGCGAAGGAAGACGCCATCAAAGAGCTGTTTTCGATGTCGGCGACGCGCTACTACCAGGTACTCAACGCGCTCGTCGACCGGCCCGAGGCGCTGGCCGCCGATCCGATGCTGGTGAAGCGGCTGCGCCGGCTGCGCGCCAGCCGCCAGAAGGCGCGTGCAGCGCGGCGCCTCGGCTTCGAGGTGACCTGACTGGCTACAGTGGGCTCGATGAAAGAGCGAGTCCCCGACTCAACGGGGCTTCCCCTGCGGGCCATGGTGATGGTGCTGTTGTTCCTGGGCGTCATCTTCCTGCTGCTCGGGTGGCAAGCCCTGGGTTCTTCTCCGACTTCCGACGATGACTCGGCGTCGCCGGTCGTCACCACAACCACCCGCTCGTCGCCGACTTCGACGACCACCAAGCCCGCGCCGAACGAGGCCGAGGTACGCGTCTACAACATCTCTGACAAAGAGGGCATCGCCGCGCGTACCAGGGACCAGCTGACGGCCGCCGGTTTCAAGGTCACCGAAGTCGGCAACCTGGTGGTGCCCGACGTCTCGGCCAACACGGTGTACTACACCGATGCCGACGGCGAGCACAGCACCGCCGACGCGGTGGGCAAGAACCTCGGCGCGGCCGTCGAGCGGCGAATTCCCGCGCTTGCCGACCAGCCTCCGGGCGTCATCGTCCTCGTAATGGAGTAGCGGGTTAGGCTCACGCTATGCCTAAGCCAGCCGGATACCGCAATGCCGTCGTCACCGTATCCGCACTCACCGCGGGTACCTGCGTAGCGCTACTGAGCGCATGCAGTCCCAACCAGCTCCCGGCGTCAACACCGGGTACCACGCCGTCGATTTGGACCGGCTCACCGGCGCCGTCGGCGGGGAATGCGGAGGGTACGCCCGGTGCGTCACCGAACATCACCACCCATCTGAAGGCGCCGGACGGCACCGAGGTGGCCACCGCGGAGTTCGAATTCAACAACGGCTTTGCCACCATCACCATCGCGACCACCGCCAATGGTCGGCTCTCACCGGGCTTCCACGGGCTGCACATCCACAAGGTCGGCAAGTGTGAGCCCAACTCGGTAGCTCCGAGCGGCGGCGCGCCGGGGGACTTCTTGTCCGCCGGCGGCCATTTCCAGGTGCCCGGGCACACGACGGAGCCGGCCAGCGGTAACCTGACCTCGCTCCAGGTCCGCCAGGACGGTTCCGCGATGCTGATGACCACCACCGACGCCTTCACCATGGACGACCTGCTCACCGGCCAGAAAACCGCGATCATCATTCACGCCGATGCCGACAACTTCGCCAACATCCCGCCCGAGCGCTACACCCAAACCAACGGAACACCGGGTCCCGACCAGACCACGATGAGCACCGGTGACGCCGGCAAGCGGGTGGCATGCGGTGTCATCGGTGCCGGCTGATCGGGCCGCGAAAAGGGATGAGGCCCGCATCGATTTCGCTTCCTCGCCGCGGCCGACCATCGGTGTGGAGTGGGAGTTCGCGCTCGTCGATGCGCAGACCCGTGACCTGAGCAACGAAGCCGCCGCGGTGATGGCCGAGATCGGTGAAAACCCGCGCGTGCACCAGGAATTACTGCGTAACACGGTCGAGGTGGTCAGCGGTGTCTGCGAAAGCGCCGGACAGGCGATGGCGGACCTGCGCCAAACACTGGGTCCGGCTCGGCGCATCGTCCGCGACCGCGGCATGGAGCTGTTCGGCGCCGGAACCCACCCGTTCGCCCGGTGGTCGTCACAAAAACTCACCGATGCCCCCCGCTATGCCGAGCTGATCAAACGCACCCAGTGGTGGGGCCGGCAGATGCTGATCTGGGGAGTGCACGTGCACGTCGGAATCTCCTCGCCGCACAAGGTGATGTCGATCATGACGTCACTGCTGCAGTACTACCCGCATCTGCTGGCGCTGTCGGCGTCGTCACCGTGGTGGGGCGGCGAAGACACCGGATATGCCAGCAATCGCGCCATGATGTTTCAGCAGTTGCCCACCGCCGGGCTGCCTTTCCACTTCCAAACCTGGGCGGAGTTCGAAGGCTTCGTGTACGACCAGAAGAAGACCGGCATCATCGACCACGTCGACGAAATCCGTTGGGATATCAGGCCTTCACCTCATCTGGGCACCCTCGAGGTACGGGTCTGCGACGGCGTGTCGAATTTGCGCGAACTGGGCGCGCTGGTTGCCTTGACCCACTGCCTGATCGTCGACTTGGACCGCAGGCTGGACGCCGGGGAGACACTGCCGACCATGCCGCCCTGGCATGTCCAGGAGAACAAGTGGCGCGCCGCCCGCTACGGCCTGGACGCGGTGATCATCTTGGACGCCGACAGCAACGAGCGACTGGTGACCGACGATCTCGCCGACGTGCTGACCCGGTTGGAGCCGGTTGCGAAGTCACTCGATTGCCTCGACGAGCTGTCCGCAGTGGCCGACATACCGCGGGAGGGTGCCTCCTACCAACGGCAGCGCAGGGTGGCCGAAGAACACGAGGGCGACCTGCGCTCGGTCGTCGACGCGCTGGTGGGTGAGCTGGAAATCTGATGACCGACTTCGAGCCCATCGAGCTGGCGATGTTCCCACTGGAGTCGGCGCTGCTGCCCAACCAAGACCTGCCGTTGCGGATCTTCGAGCCCCGCTACGGCGCACTGGTGCGGCACTGCCTCGACAGTGGCGATCCGTTCGGCGTGGTGTTGATCTCCCGCGGCCGCGAAGTCGGCGGCGGCGACCAACGCTGTGATGTCGGCATCCTGTCCAGGATCACCGAGTGCGTCGACCAGGGTGCCGGCCGGTACTCACTGCACTGCCGCACCGGGGAGCGAATCCGCGTTACGCAGTGGCTGCCCGACGATCCCTACCCGCGCGCGACCGTGACGCTGTGGCCCGACGAGCCGGGGGAGGTGGTGGCCCGCGCTCAGCTGCTCGGGCTGGAAGACCGGATGCTGGCCTTGTTCGGCCGGATCGCCGAGGCTCGCGGCGTCGCGCTGCCGGATCGCGAGGTGCTGCTGGGCCCCGACGATGCCGACGACACCGGGCAACGGCTGTTCGCACTGGCGTCCCGCATCCCGATCGGCACGGCCGACCGATACACGGTGCTGTCGGCGCCGTCGGCCGCCGACCGCCTGGTCGCGCTCCGCGAAGCCGTGGATACGGTCGCCGAGATGGTGGAGTTCCAGCTGTCGGGGGACGCGTGAAAGTACATCTGCAGGTCAACGGTTCACCGGTCGAGGCGGCCGCGAGCGCCGCGGACATCGCCGCGGCCGGCGCCGACGGCCTGTTCACCTTCGAGGGCCAGCACGATGTGTTCTTCCCGCTGCTCATCGCCGCCGACGCGACGGGTTGCGAGTTGATGACCAACGTGGCCATCGCCCCGCCGCGCAGTCCGTTGCACCTTGCCCACGCGGCCTACGACCTACAGCTCTACAGCGGTGGCCGATTCCGGCTCGGCCTGGGCTCGCAGATCAAGGCCCACATCGAAAAACGCTACGGCAGCAAGTGGGAGCGGCCGGCGGCGCGAATGGCCGAAACCATCGCGGCGATCAAGGCGATATTCGCGGCGTGGGAAGGCCAGCGCCGGCTTAATTTTCGCGGCGAGTTTTTCACCCACACCATCATGGCGCCCAACTTCGACCCCGGACCCAACCCGTTCGGTCCGCCTCCGGTGCTGTTGGGCGCGCTGGGCCCGATCATGACGCGCACCGCCGCCGAAGTCGCCGACGGACTGTTGGTGATGCCGTTCCACAGTGCTCGCCACTTCGCCGAGCGCACCATCCCCGCGGTCGACGAGGGACTGCGCCGCTCGGGGCGAGCGCCCGGCGAATTCCAGATCATCGCCCAGGCCATGATCGCCGTCGGCCGCGACGAGGGCGATCTGGCAGCCGCGATCGACGGGGTGGCATCCCTGATCGCGTTCTACGGCTCGACCCCGGCGTACCTGCCGGTGCTCGAGGCCGAGGGCTGGGCCGACATCCAGCCCGAGCTCAATGCGCTGTCCAAGCGTGGCCGATTCCCCGAGATGCGCCGACTGATCAGCGATCCCATGGTGGCGCGGATCGGGATCGTGGGGACTCCCGAGGAATGCGCCCGACAGATCGTCGCACGCTTCGGCGAGCACTCCGACGAGGTGTGCTGTTACTTCCCCGGCTACCCGCCCCGCAGTTCCGACGTCGCCGACCTGATCGGCGCCCTGCACCGGACTCCGGCCCTGCGGTGAGCGCCGACGTGACGGTCGACGTCGCCGCGGGCGTGGCGGTGCTCACGCTCAATCGCCCCGACCGGCTCAACGCTTATACCGCGGAGATGGGCGCACAACTGAGCCTGGCGTATTCGGAGTGCGACGGCGATGACGACGTCCGCGCCATCGTGGTGACCGGCGCGGGCCGCGCCTTCTGCGCCGGGGCAGACTTTTCCGGTGACACGGGGCCATTCGACACCCCGGCCGAAGAAACGTTTTCGGCGTCACCGATCACCCCGGCCGCCTTCGAACTGCGCAAACCGGTGATCGCCGCCGTCAACGGCCACGCCATCGGCATCGGCCTGACCATTGCGCTGCAGGCGGACCTCCGCGTCGTCGCCGACGACGCCAAATACGGTGTGGTGCAGGTCCGCCGGGGCGTGATACCGGACTGCATGTCGCACTGGACGCTGGCCCAGCTGACCAACCTCGGGGTGGCCGCGGACATCCTGCTGACCGGGCGAACATTCGGGGGAGCCGAAGCCGTGGCGCTCGGCATCGCGAACCGGGCGTTGCCTTCCGGTCAGGTGCTCGACCACGCCGTGCAGGTGGCCCGCGACATCGCCGTCAACGTGGCGCCCATGTCGGCGGCCCTGTGCAAACGACTGCTGTGGGACAGCGCGATCAACCGCTACACCCCGCGGCAGGTCGCGTCGCTGGAAACGCAGCTGCACCAACGGGTGATGGGCAGCGCCGACGCCCGGGAAGGCGTGGCCGCATTCCTCGAACGCCGGCCGCCGCAGTTCACGTCGCGGCTGTCTCGCGATTGGACGGTGCTGCCCGAGCCGTGACGGCCCGGGGTGCGGGCGTCACGTCGAGCACAACCGCTCGGAGAGCGCCCACCAGTCCGCCGCGCGCTGCTGGTCGACCGCGTAGGGCGCGACGGTATCGCTGACGGCGCAGTTCTCGAGATACAGCCCACCCCGGCCGGCCAATTCGGGGCTGACCGCCGCCCACACCTGGGTGGCCGCACCGTGGTCGGGGCTGGTGAAGTCGAGATAGCCGTCGTTCGGCTGGCCGCGGGCAGCGCTGCCGGCGGCGGCGTATTTGCGCAGCTGTGAGAAATCCGAGCGTGACATGTACCGGGCCAGCGAGGTGGCCACGGTGCCGGGATGGACGGCGTAGGCGCGAATTCCCATGTCGCGCAGGCGACGGTCGGCTTCGACCGCGTGCAGGATGTTCGCCGTCTTGGACGCGCCGTAGGCGACGAACTTGTCGTATTCGCGCCGCTCCCAGTGGGGATCGTCGAAGTCGACGTCACCCAGGACGTGGCCGCCGGAAGACAGGTTGACGATGCGGGCGTCACCGGCGGCGGCAAGTTCTGGGATCAGCAGGCGGGTGAGTTCGAAATGCCCGAAATGATTGGTGCCGATTTGTGTCTCGAAACCGTCGGCAGTGCGGCCGAAGGGCGTGAACATGACGCCGGCGTTGTTCATCAAAACGTGGATGACGGACGTGAGTTCGCTGATCGCTTTGGCCGCTGCCCGCACGCTTGCCAGCGACGTGAGGTCGAGTGGCACCGTCGAGGTGAGGGCGCCGGGTGCCTCGGCCGCTATCCATTCGACGGTCTGGTTCAGGGCCTCGTGGTTGCGTGCGGCCAACACGACGTGCGCACCGGCGGCGGCCAGCGCCCGCGCCGACTCGCGGCCCAGCCCCGATGAGGCGCCGGTGACCACGCATACCTTGCCCGCCAGGCCGATTCCCTCGACGACCTGCAGAGCGCTCTTCCGCGTGACTGTCATCGGGCGTCCTTCGCTTCGATGCCGGGTTGGTGCGCTCACCTTAGCCACGCCGTCCAACGGGCTCGCGTTGAGTGTGCGCCGGTGGACTTCATAGTGCGCTCAGGGTGGGAAATTCCCTCAAAAATGCCGCCGCCGGCGCACACTCGACGCCGCCGCAAAGCCGTCACGGGGCCTTGGCGAAGGCCCGCAGCGACTCCACCTGCACGGGATCCAGCGAGGGGCGCACGGTCTGGCGTGCCGCCGCAAGGTCGGCGGCCGTCACGTCGGTGGCGTCGATGGATCGCCGCATCGCGGTCAGCGCGGCCTCCCGCAGCAGTGCCACGCAATCGGCGGCGCTGTAGCCGTCGAGTCCGGCGGCCACCTCGTCGAGGTCGACGTCGTCGCTCAGCGGGACGGATTTACCCGCGGTGCGCAGGATTTCGCGACGGGCGGCGGCATCGGGTGGCTCGACGAACACCCGCCGCTCCAGCCGCCCCGGACGCAACAGCGCCGGGTCGATCAGGTCCGGCCGGTTGGTGGCGCCCAGCACGACGACGTCGCGCAGCGGGTTGACGCCGTCGAGCTCGGTCAGCAGCGCGGCCACCACCCGATCGGTCACGCCCGAGTCGAAGCTCTGCCCGCGCCGGGGCGCCAGCGCGTCGATCTCGTCGAGGAATATCAGCGACGGGGCCGAGTCCCGGGCGCGGCGGAACAGTTCGCGGACGGCCTTTTCCGAGCTTCCCACCCACTTGTCCATCAGCTCGGACCCCTTGACGGCGTGCACGGACAGCCGCCCGGTGCTGGCCAGGGCGCGCACCACGTAGGTCTTGCCGCAGCCGGGCGGGCCGTACAGCAGCACCCCACGGGGTGGCTCGACGCCCAACCGCGCGAAGGTGTCGGGATGCTGCAGCGGCCACAGCACCGCCTCGGTGAGCGCCTGCCGGGCCTCGGCCATGTCGCCCACGTCGTCGAGCGTGACGTTGCCGACGGCCACCTCCTCGCTCGCCGAGCGGGACAGCGGCCGGATGACCGTCAGCGCGCCGAGGAGATCCTCCTGGTTCAGCCTGGGAGGTTGACCGTCGGCGCTGGCCCGCGACGCCGCCCGCAGCGCCGCCTCGCGCATCAGCGCGGCCAGGTCAGCGACGACGAAACCCGGTGTACGAGAAGCTATTTCGTCCAGATGGAGATCCTCGGTGGGCACCGGCTTCAGCAGCGACTCCAGCAGCGACTTGCGGGTGCCCGCGTCGGGCAGCGGCAAGCTGAGCTCGCGGTCGCACAGGTCGGGGGCGTGCAGCCGGGCATCGAGCTGGTCGGGCCGCGCCGTGGTGGCGATCAGCGCGACGCCCTCGGTGGCCACGGCGGTGCGCAGCTCGCCCAGGATCAGCGCGGCCACCGGCTCGGGGGTGGCCGGCAGCAGGGCGTCGACATCGGTGATCAGCAACACCCCGCCCCCGTCGCGAACCGTCCGCACCGCCGAGGCCACGGCCTTGAGCCGGTCGTCGGCGGCGAGCGCGCCGACCTCCGGGCCGTCCAGCTTGACCAGCCTGCGGCCGTCGCACACCGCGTGCACCAGCGTCACCTTGCCCACCCCGGCCGGACCCGACACCAGCACACCGAGGTTGGCCCCGGCGCCCAGCGTCTTCAGCAGGTGCGGTTCGTCGAGCGCGAGCTTGAGCCATTCGGCGAGCTTGGCGGCCTGGGGCTGCGAGCCCTTGAGTTCCTCGACAACCGTTTCCGGACTGGCGACTTCGATCAGTTCATGCGATGACGTCGCGCCGCCGTGCGGGGCGCCGGCCCCCCAGGTGACCAACGAGTTGGGTTGCACGCTGACCGGTCCGTCGGGGTCGACCCCGGTGACGGTCAGCAGCTCCGAGGTCCAGCTGATACCCACCGAAGCCGCCAACGCCCGGGTGGCCTCCGAGGTCGACGTGCCAGGCCCCAGGTCGCGCGGCAGCAGCGACACGGCGTCGCCGACGGTCACTACCTTGCCGAGCAATGCCTGACGGAGGGTGACCGGCGAAATCGACTGGGTGGCCAGCGATGAGCCGGACAGCGTCACCGAGCGCGCGCCGTAGACGGTGACCGCGCTGACGATCACGGCGGTGGCCTCGCGCAGCC
>CAYNLB010000071.1:0-23733 GCA_964397935.1 uncultured Mycobacterium sp. | reverse complement strand
CCGGCTTTAGTGCGCAGATCCCAGCAGCCCAAACCGAAAAACAACACGTCAACCCGCTGCGAATCGCGGCGTGTTCAGGCGCATAGCAGGTCGCGCCCATGCCATTCGCGTTTGAAGGCTTCGCATTTCATGTTCTGCCAGAACGTTGCAACGTGTCGGTGGTGGAAGGGATCACGGTTTGCCCGACGCCGCTTTGATCGAGCGCCAATGTTGCCAGATAGTCGAGGCCGAACAGCGCCGAGGGGCATGATCAGGTTTGCTGGTCAAGCACTTCCGAATTTCGCAACACGCGTCTATTTATACTGGTGAAAGTGGTGATTAAGGAATGGATGCCGGATACGTTGAAGACGAGGCCGGTCCGGCCGAAACTGCAAGGCGTTAAGGGGCACGGTGGACAACGCAGCGCGGGTGGTGGAGTCGCACAACGGTGCGGTGGAACCCGTTGAGAACAGCGAACGCAAGGGGCAACGGACCCGGCGGCGGATCGTCGAGGCCGCGCGCCGGGTCTTTGCCGACGTCGGCTACGAGCGCGCCACAGTGCGTTTGATCGCCGCGGCGGCCGGTGTGGACAAGTCGTCGATCATCAAGTACTTCGGCACCAAGCAGAACCTCTTCCGAGAGGCAGTGCACTGGGACATCCCCATCGCCGAACTCACTACCGATGATCCAGCGGAAACGGTTGAAAACTACGCGCGTAGCATGTTGGCGGCCTGGGCCGCCGACCCGAACAGTCCGATGGCGGTCCTGCTGCGTGCCAGCATGACCAGTGAAGACGCCGCCGAGATCCTCCGCAACCACATCACCTCGCATGTGGTCGACGCAATGGCCGCCACTATCGAAGGCCCTGATGCGCGGTTGCGCGCTATTCTTGTCGGCGCGATGCTTGTGGGAGTGGCGAGCCAGCGCTATCTGCTTCGGATGCCAGACCTGCGCGACGCCGATATCGAAGACGTCTTGCGGTTGGTGACGCCGTTGCTGCGGACGCTGATCGACCCGTAACACCCGCGCAGGGAGGTAGCCGCCGCGGCGCCAAACCGACCCCGGTTCGCCGACACCCCAAGGGCGGGAACTGTTGGCGTTCAGTGGGCGTGATTCGCGGAATATCAAGCGGATTCGCAACGCTCCGCCCGACACCATTGCAGCCTGTAGCAAGCTGGGCCGGCCCACCAGCGATCCCGTTGAGGGGATTGCAACCGTGCTTCCCGAATCTGAAACCAAACGCGTGGTCCCGGCCTTCGTAGGGAACGGTCGGCTGGACATCTTGGCGGCCAGCCAGCTTGGGTATGCCCTGTATTCGCCGGTCCACGACGATCCGGCGCGGCCGGCCAACCTTGCCCGGTTCGCCTTTCTCGACAACCGCTCCCGCGACTTCTATCGCGATTGGGAGGCGGCGGCCAACACCGCGGTCGCATTGCTGCGCGCCGAAGCCGCGCGTAGCCCCTACGACCGCGGCCTGACCGACCTCGTCGGCGAATTGGTCACGCGCAGCGAGACATTCCCCACGCGCTGGGCCGCCCATAACGTGCGGCTGCACCTATCCGGGACCAAACGGTTGACGCGCGGTGTCGGGCGGTCAGCCCAAGCTGCGGCGAAGGCAGCTCGCAATGCCATCTGGCGTGGTCGTCCAATCCTCACGACAGACCTCTGCATCCGCCATGCGGTTCGGATCGCGTGTTCTGAACCGTCGGGATTGCTCCAGTTGGTCCAATTTGAACAGCACAAACGTCTCACACCTGACTTCGCCTCAGCCTGAAAAGCGGGAGGTCGGCGGTTCGATCCCGCCCCTGGACACCATCTTTGACTTGCATGGACGTGGTGACGCGCCCGATGGACGTCTCGATGTGTCCGATTTCTGTGTGACCATGAGGTCAATGCTCACAGGAGCCACCGGGTCCGACGTGTTGGGGCCGGCAAAGTGGCAGTTATCCCTGGCCGCTGATTATCTTCATCGGGACTGGCCCGGGCACGTTCACGTTGTTGCTGAGCTGCCCGCAGAATCGAGCCCGCGGTTTGAAATGCGGGTTTGTCGCGGTCCCGAGCTTCGATGGGTAGATGAGCGGCGCACCGCATCACCATCAAGGCGAGCGCGCTGTGGGTCGCATACGAGATGATCAGCAGGTTGACGCAAGCGTCCCTGCCGCTGAGGGTCATTACGTGCTGGAGTTTGTGCTCCCATCCCGGCCAGTTGAGGTCAGGTGGTCGTTGGAGTGGTGACCAGTTGACGTTGATCGAGGCGATGTCTCCGAGCAGGGGAGTCAGGATCGCGACAAGGTTCGGTAATTCATTGGTGATGCGATCTGCACGCGGCCACCACGCGCCGTCGATGTCGTGGCCGAGCTCGCGAGCCACCGACAGCCGGATCGGGTTGGCTTGACGTCGGCCTCCGATCGGATAAATCATCGAAGGCGGCCCTGTTGGCACTGGGTGCGCCCGATGATCACGGTGGCACGCCTGTTGCGCTGACTCGGTACGTCGAGGTATCGCACCACAGCTAGGTGCTCATAATCCACGGGCGGTTCCTTCACGGTCGGCATCGTCTGCCCTGCGGTTGCGGCGCAGACGGAGGAATCACAATTGCCCGTGGGGTCACCCGTGGCGAGTCGCGGTGGGACCACCGCTGACAAGCGGCTCTCATCTGACAGTACGCCGCCAAGATCGCTTCGGCGACAGCGCCGTAGCGGCCTGGCGGCTGACGAATGAGAGCGAGTAGAGCGCGGCACAGCTTGGTGCCCTGCCGACATCGCACCGATCGCACAGAGCATCTGAGACCCATCGAGTCCAGATCGGACGCTGCATCGGTTGGGGACCAATTGATTTGGATGTCGACGAACTCGTTGAGAGGCCGGTAAAGCGCTCGCCCAACTCCGGCAGTTCAGCTGCCACTCAGGCTGAATTCGGCCACATGCCAACGGCGGTGCCGCCGCCCAGGATGCGGGCCGGAGTGATCCGCACAGGACGAACGCAGTGTCGAGCGTCCGCAGAGCCGTTCACGATCGTTGCTTTGCAGAGACGGCAGCGTCGGCGTCAGGCCGATCCGAAAACGTCGGGCATTCGACCGGTCTTCCGGGGGCTTTGCCCGAAACGACATATTCCGGTGTGTCGGGATGGGAAAACAGGTTCGAGTTGTCCATGTGGTGTCCTTACGAATGAAATGGTCGGCCGATACGTACTGTTGGCGGACGGACCACGATCGAATCGCACGCTTCTCTTTCGTAATGCGTTTCCGATTCGTGATGACCGCTAGAACGCGGCTCACCCTCGATTGTACAGACAGTGGGCATGGTCTCGTGCGCCGGCCCATCAGCGGTCGAGGGCGTACAAGATCGTCGTGCTGCTATGCTGTCAGCAATGTTGGCTGTTCCATTCGATGGCCAGCACGTCGTGAAACGCTTCTTCATCCTTCCGGTGCCCGCCCTGATCAAGTGGCTGGTGCGCTGAATCCGGCGCAGTTCGTATCGCGGCGATCGATTTTGCCCGCTGGCAATCTCGCCACCTTGTGCTGACCGACCGCGCGTATTCGCGGCGACTTCGGCACAACCGATGCTGAAAGACATCAAAATGACTGTTGGCAAGACATTTGCCGATCTCGGCGTGGGTGAGTCACTGATCGAAGTGCTCGCCGCTCGTGGGATCACCCATCCGTTTCCCATCCAAATCGAAACCCTCCCCGACACACTGGCCGGCCGAGACGTACTCGGCCGCGGCAAGACAGGCAGCGGTAAGACGCTCGCCTTCTCCATACCTATGGTCAGCAGGCTGGCCGGACGTCCACGCCGCCCGTCCCGACCGTCGGGTCTGGTTCTCGCCCCCACCCGGGAGCTGGCCAGCCAGATCACCGCGACGCTGGAACCGTTGGCCGCCGCCAACGGCCTCCGGGTGACCACGATCTTCGGTGGGGTATCGCAAGGCAGGCAGGTGGCGGCGCTGAAGTCTGGCGTCGACATTGTCGTGGCGTGCCCGGGCAGGCTCGAAGATTTGATGAAGCAACACTTGATCAGCCTCGACTCGATCGAGATCACGGTGATCGACGAAGCCGACCACATGGCCGATCTGGGTTTTCTTCCCGGCGTCACCCGAATCCTGGCGGCCACGCCGCGCGGCGGCCAGCGGCTGCTGTTCTCTGCAACCCTCGACAACGGCGTCGGCAAGCTGGTCAATCGATTCCTGCGCGACGCGGTGCTGCACTCTGTCGACGGCTCCAACTCGCCGGTGCCCGAGATGACCCACCACGTGTTCCACGTCGACGGGATACAAGCCAAGAAGGAGCTGGTACACCGGCTTGCTTCCGGTACTGGCCGCCGAATCCTGTTCATGCGCACCAAACATCAAGCACGCAAGCTCGCCAAGCAGCTCACCGAATCCGGTATCCCGGCAGTCGATCTGCACGGCAACCTCTCTCAACCGGCACGCGAACGAAACCTCGCCGCCTTCAGTACAGGTGCGGCGCGGGTGTTGGTGGCCACCGACATCGCAGCGCGCGGCGTGCATGTCGACGGTATCGAATTGGTGGTACACATCGATCCGCCCGCCGAACACAAGGCTTACCTGCACCGGTCCGGACGAACGGCGCGGGCCGGAAACGCTGGTGACGTCGTGACCGTCGTCTTGCCCGAGCAGCGCAAGGAAACACATGCGCTGATGTGCCGCGCAGGTATCCGCGTCATTCCACAGGAGGTCACTGTCGACTCGGCCGCCGTACATGCGGTTGCAGGTGACATGGCGCCTTACCGGGCCCCCGCACTGAAGAAGCCGGCTCCGTCGCACCCGTCACAGCCTCGCAGCCCGGGTTCCACCGGCCGCAGACGCGGTCGCCGCTCCAGCCCGCGCAATGCTGATTGCCGAAGCACCGCAGTGATTTTCAATAAGTAGGCCACCTCGTGCTACGCTGATCGCGCGGATGTTTTTGGTACATCCGCGTTTGAATGAGAGAAGTAAGTAAATGGCACAGGGAACTGTGAAATGGTTCAACGGTGACAAGGGCTTTGGCTTCATCACGCCCGATGACGGCGCGAAGGACCTCTTCGTCCACTACTCCGAGATCCAGGGAAGCGGCTATCGCTCGCTTGAGGAAGACCAGCGTGTTCAGTTCGAGGTCGAGCAAGGAGCCAAGGGGCCTCAGGCAGTAGGAGTCACTGCCGTCTAAGAACAGACTCACATA
Source organism: uncultured Mycobacterium sp. (assembly GCA_964397935.1). GTDB lineage: Bacteria > Actinomycetota > Actinomycetes > Mycobacteriales > Mycobacteriaceae > Mycobacterium. Next base: position 18,575 of record CAYNLB010000071.1, on the reverse strand, counting down.
TATGGCGATGGGCTGGTGCGGTGGCTTCGTACCAGCTCATTGGAGTTCCTAGACATCTTGAGACGGGCCAGCTCCGGCAACGCCGCAGCCTGCGTCAGATGCGCCGAATACGCCGCATTTGATGTTTGAACGTCGTTATACCGCAGGCTATCGGCCGCTCTGTCAGCCTGAAAAGCGAAAGGTCGGCAGAATGCCGCTGGCTGCCAAAACGATTTTGTCAGCTCAGCGGGCTCCCAAGGAGTCTTGACGACGCGTAAATCCGCGAGATCAGCTGGCGTCCAGCGTGGTTCGTTTGCTGTTGGCCAGCAAGTCAGACCCATCGATCCAACACGTCTTAACGCCGCCCGGTGTCCAGCCGGTAACCGACCCGTCAAGCCGTGCACATGCCGAGCACAACGGCGACTCATGCCTTGGCAGCGGAGGCTTTCTTGGGTGCGGCCACATCGGTGGTCGTGTCGGCGCCGAAAAGCGCCTGACCGAGCACGCGCAACACATCTTGGTCAGCCGGTGAGTAGTAGACGAATGTTCCTTCGCGGCGGCCTTTTACAAGCCCGGCAAGGCGCAGCTTCGCCAAATGCTGGCTGACCACCGCCGGCGGCGCCCCAGCCAGCTCGGCCAGGCACGCAACCGATGTTTCTCCCTGCAGCAACGCCCACAAAACCTTGATCCGGGTCGGATCGCTCAACATCCGAAACGTCTCGGCGGCGCGGATTACCTGCTCCTGTGTGGGCATGGCGAACCCGGCTATCGATGTGTGCACGGTGCCAAGCATACTCATGAGCTATCTGATCAAGCATCCAGCTGTACTTTTATTTGCGAATACACATGAGCACGCATATAAGGTGATCGGGTGACTTCCGCGATGCACGGCGCTGCCCCCTCACGTCTGGGTGGCGACGGCAGGATTCATTCCTGGCGAACTCCGCGATCAAGCGCCTGGTCTTTATCCGAGGTTCGCTGGGCGCTGATCGCGACCGGATTTTTCGGCCTCGGCCTGCCGGCGCACCTGGCAGGGGGGCCCACGTGGCTGTATTGGGCGTTGTATCTGGTCTGTTACGTCACCGGTGGGTGGGGGCCGGGACTCGCCGGGCTGCAGGCGTTGCGGGACAAGACGCTGGACGTCGACTTGCTGATGGTTGCCGCGGCCATCGGCGCCGCGGCGATCGGTCAGGTCTTCGACGGGGCACTGCTCATCGTCATCTTCGCCACCTCGGGCGCGCTGGAGGCCGTGGCGACCAAGCGCACCGCGGATTCGGTACGCGGCTTGCTCGACCTGGCGCCCGATACCGCTAGCCGCATCACCGCGACCGGTGCCGAGGAAGTGGTCAACACCGCGGTCCTCGACGTCGGAGATGTGCTCCTGATCCGCCCGGGGGAACGTGTCGGAGGAGACGGTGTCGTCATCGACGGCGCCAGCGAGGTCGATCAAGCCACCATCACCGGTGAACCCCTACCGGTTGATAAAACCATGGGCGACCAGGTGTTCGCCGGCACGCTCAACGGCACCGGCACATTGCGGATGCGGGTGACCAGACCAGCCGCCGACACTGTCATCGCGCGGATCGTGGCGATGGTCGCCGAGGCCAGTGCCAGCAAGGCCCGCATGCAGTTGTTCATCGAAGAGGTCGAACGGCGCTACTCGGTGACTATGGTGGTTGCAACCATCGCCTTGTTCGCGATCCCGGTATGGTGCGGCGCCGATCTGCAGTCGGCGCTGCTGCGCGCGATGACCTTCATGATCGTGGCGTCACCCTGTGCATTGGTGCTTTCGACCATGCCTCCGCTGTTGGCGGCGATTGCCAACGCCGGCCGCCACGGGGTGCTGGTCAAATCGGCCGTCGTGCTCGAAAAGCTCGCCACCGTCACCCAAGTGGCGCTCGACAAGACCGGCACAGTGACCGAAGGAGCACCGCAGCTCACCCACATCCGTGCGCTGCCCGACACCAGGTCGAGTGACACCGCGCTGCTGTCATTGGCCGCCGCCGCGGAGAACCCCTCCGAGCACCCACTGGCCCGCGCCATCGTCGCCGCGGCACGCGACGCGAACCTGCTGTTGCAGCCCGCAACCGAGTTCGCCTCTACGCCGGGCCGTGGTGTGCGCGCCCGTATTGGCAACGACATCGTCGAGGTCGGCAGTCCGGTGCTGCTCGACGAACAGCACCGTCTTGCCCGGGCCGCCGTGAGCGACCTCGAATGCGCCGGCCACACAGCGGTCGTCGTGCGCGTCGATGGCAGACCCGCCGGAGTGCTCGGGCTGGCCGACCGCGCCCGCGGCGAGGCCGCCCGCGCTGCCGCACACCTCGCCGCGCTCACCGGCGCCGAGCCCATCTTGCTCACAGGTGACAACCCCCGCGCGGCCGCCCGCCTCGCCAACGAGCTGGGTATCTGCGAAGTCCGTGCCGAGCTCCTTCCCGAGGGCAAGGTCACCGCAGTCCGTGACCTGGAAGCCGATGGCTCCCGGGTGATGCTCGTCGGCGACGGAGTCAACGACGCCCCGGCCATGGCCGCTGCCCACGTCGGCGTGGCCATGGGGCGCTCCGGCTCCGACCTCGCCCTGGAAACCGCCGACGCCGTCATCACCCGCGACGACCTGGCCACCGTCCCCGCCGTCATCGCCCTCGCGCGCCGCGCACGCCGCGTTGTCGCCGCAAATCTCACCGTCGCCGTGACCTTCATCGCCGTACTGGTCGCCTGGGACCTCGTCGGGCACCTACCGCTGCCGCTGGGCGTCGCCGGCCACGAAGGCTCCACCGTCCTGGTCGGTCTCAACGGTCTACGCCTGCTGCGCAACGGTGCCTGGCCCGCTTTGAGGCCGGCCGCCAGCGTCGGCGACGGATGCAGGTAACACGCCTTCGGCCACCGTGGCCAGGCGCTACCGCCACGGCCACACGAGAGGAAGGGCCCAGGCCGGAGGCCGGTCGTGGCAGGTTGGTTCTTGGCGGTTCTGCGACGCAACAGTTTTCTTCGCCATCCGAGACGACGACCACTCGGGATGTGCGATGGCGGCCTACTGCTCCACCTTGACGGCTGGCGTAGACGAGAATCCGTCCTGAATGCCGAGGTTCATCTTGTGCGCAACAGCCGGGCTACCGGCCGCAGCCGCCTCCTGGCAGCTACAGCTGAGGGTTTCGAACGGACTGGGATCGGCGCTTGCAGGTGCTGATCCAATGGCGGCTTCGAGGATAATAGCGCTACCGACAAGGACTTTCGTTATCATTTTCAATCGCTTCTCCACGCTGCTTGTTGTCAGCATCATGCCAGGCGGTTCGGTTTCGCGTGCGTATCTTGTGGAAGGAGATCTGGGCAGAAGCATATTCGGGCAGTGGGCGCATGCGCCAATGTCGACGAAATACCCTGCGTCTTGTCGCCGAGCGCGCCGTTCGGCGCATCGTCGGTGACCTGTTTCGATGTGTGCTGAAATTGTTTCGGGCAAAACGAATTACCGAAAGCAGTTGTATCCCTGAGCGACTCGCACATGATGCCCTGGGCGGCGCGAGCGCTGCAGGTCGACGTCGGCGGTCTGGGTCACGCTGCGATAAGAAGGCCAGATCAGCAAATATGGTTTTGGTCACCGACGCAAGATTCGCTGACCCTGGTCCGGGTATTGCCTGTGATTCAGGTCACCGCCGATCTGGCTCCCAACTGTTCATGTGGCAGATCTCCACACCCCATTGCATATATCGCGATGTACGCATATTTTAGTGCGCGTGCAGCGTGCTAGAAGCAATATGGTTCGGGCAGACGGGTCGCAGCGGTGAGCGGCGATCACGGCCACGCACACGGGCATGCCTCTGCCGACGCCGACCGGCGGTGGTTAACCGGTGCCCTGGCGGTGATCGTGGCCTTCATGGTGGGCGAGGTCACGGCCGGTGTTGTCGCGGGGTCCCTGGCGTTGATCTCCGATGCGGCCCATATGCTCACCGATGCCGCGTCGATCGGGTTGGCGCTGTGGGCTATTCGGCTTGCCGCCCGACCGGCTGAGGGGCGGATGACGTACGGCTGGAAACGCGTCGAGGTCCTTTCCGCGCAGGCCAATGGCGTGACCTTGCTGGTGCTTGCGGGATGGCTGGGCTACGAGGCGGTCAGGCGGTTGGTGCACCCGCCCGAAGTCACGGGGCTGCTGGTGCTGATCACCGCGTTGGTGGGCGTTGTCGTCAATGTGGCCGCGACGTGGATGATCAGCCGGGCCAACCGGTCGAGCCTGAACGTCGAAGGCGCCTTCCAACACATTCTCAACGACTTGTTCGCGTTCATCGCCACCGCGGTGGCCGGGTTGATCATCGTCTTGACCGGATTTGCGCGTGCGGACGCGATCGCCACGCTGATCGTGGTGGCGCTCATGGCGAAAGCCGGCTTCGGATTGGTGCGCGCGGCCAGCCTCATCTTCCTAGAGGCCGCCCCCGAGGATATTGACCCAGACGCGATCGGCCGCGCGATGGTCGCCCACGGGGCAGTTGTGGAAGTCCATGACTTGCACGTCTGGGAAATCACCTCCGGCACATCAGCATTGTCGGCACACGTGATTGTTGCCTCCGACCGCAACTACGACGCCACACGCGCCGACCTGGCGAAGTTGCTGGCCGACGAACATGGCATCGTGCACAGCACGCTGCAACTCGACTACTGCGGAGACGCGGAAAGCGGCGGCCTGGGTACGGCAGCCGCCTCCACGCACTGCGAAGACCCGCACGGTCCGACTCATCGCGCTGCGACTCGATGAAAGCGGTGAGAACAGCCGCGATGGCAGTTACCTGGTTGGCCCGCCCAAGATCCAGCGGCGTCTAGCGGTTTTGTGAGTTAGCGCCTATCCGCCTGCTCGGTCACGCTTGCCGCAGGCGGGCACGATCATCGCGGATGTGGTCGGGCGATAACCTGTCGGGCGCTGCCGGCGGGCCTGACCGTGATCAGACCACGCGTTTATTGGCGTTGGGGCGCAAGGCGCTTCAGCGCGAGTCCGCCTTCGAAGGGCCGGTAGCCGAAGGCGGCCGGGGCGTGATAGCCGGTTTTCTCCAGGGGCGTGTGTACCTCGGCGACGGTCGGCCCGAATTCAGCGGCGATCGGCGCCAGCGCTTCCAGGTCGAATCGGTAGAGGCGAGCCGCGTTCTCGGAGAGAATTTTTCGGCATTCGTCTTCGGACCGGTTGTGCAGCGCCCACCGGATGGCCAGCTTTGAATGGGGAGTGAAGCCCTCCTCGTGCGGGTAGTCGCTGCCCCACAGTATGTGGTCAGCACCCATGAAGTCGATCATGCCTGATTCGAAGGGGGTCAATTCGCTGGCCAGGTAGCAGTTGCGCTGAACGTACTGACTCGGTGTCAGGGTCAGCAGATCGACCGAGGAACCGCCGAACATGCCGTAGGTGCGGTTGCCGGCTTCGGTCTTCAGCGTCGGCACCATCGCATCCAGGGTCATCAGCTGCTGTTGCACCCAAAGGGTGCCCTGCTCGGTGGGCGCGAACCGTAGCGTGGGATAGCGTTCGAAAACTCCGGCCAATATCAGGTGCCCGAGGGTGCGCTGGGCCCAAAGCGCCATCTCCGTGATGAGCACGGCGTTCGACGCGGGCTGATCCATGGGCATCGCCGGACTTCCCGGGCCCCCGTGCTGAACGACCGTGAGGTCGAGTTCGCTGCACAACTCCCAGAGGGGGTCATAACGGGTGTGGAAGAGCGGGGCGACGTTGGGGTCACCGGGCGATACCGCGGGCAACAACACTCCCCCGAAGCACTCCAGCTCGTTGCCCCAACGGATTTCGTCCAGCGCGATCTCCACATCATTGGGGAACACCTGGATCAGTCCGCGCCGCCGCGCGGGCGCCAGAGAGCAGAAGTCGACCTGCCACCGGTTGTGCGCCTGCACGCCCGCCCAGCGGTGTTCGAACTCTTTGCGGGTCTGTGGCAACGAGATGGTGATGTTGGGAGACGTCGGGAAGAACGGAGGCACGGTGTTGGGAAGCAGCAGTTCGGCCGCCACTCCGTCGGCATCCATCTCGGAGATTCGCAGCTCGTTGTCCCAATTTCGTGACGCGGTGGCGATGATCAAGTCGTCGAATGGACTGGCATACGTCTTGGCCCACGCATCGAAGTCGTCGTGGAAGGCAGCCGGAAGGTAGGGCTTGTAGTCGAGGAGGTCAGCTCCTGCGTGGGTGTCCGCGGAAATGACGGTGTAGCGCGAAGGGGTGCCGGGCGTGTCCATGAATCATCTCCTCTTCGAGATCGCGACGTCATCATCCTCCGCGCGACGCCAGCGGCGGGCAAGTGTTTCATCGGGAGCCGTCCGCACCCCCGAGCTTGCACTCCTCAGTTCTCCACAAGGTCGGGCGACGGCTCCGCGCCCGTCAGCCAATGGCGTCCGGCCCGGCGGGCCGCCTCCCACTTGGGGACGCTCACCGCATCGTCCTGGCCCAGGTCCTCTGGGGTCGGGCCGATGCGCTCGGCCAGGGCGGAAAGTGCGCCCAGATCGAAGTTGTACACCTCGGCCGCCGCCAGGCCCAGCATCTGCCGGGTCTCCTCGACGGGAATGTCCCAGAACGAGCGGCGCAGCCATTCGCGGGTGTGCGGCCAGGTCCCCTCGGGATGGGGAAAGTCGTTGCCCCACAGCATGTTCGACACGCCGATCTCGTAGCGCCGCGCCAGCTCCCTGCGCTCCGTGGTAGTCGCACCGATAAAACAGTTCCGGTCGAAGTAGGCCGAGGGCGGCATCGTCAGATCGCCCTCCATCAGACGGCTCATCTTCTTGGCCGAATGCTCACGCAGGTACCGCGTATCCATCAGCCACAGCAGGTCGTTGGCCCAAAACGCACCGCACTCGGTGGCCCCCCAGCGCAGCCGGGGGAAGCGCTCGAAAACCCCCGACCACAACGCGAACCACAAGGGCCGGACCCCCCACCAGCGCACCTCGGTGACATAGATACCCAGGTGCCCTCCGTACTCCTCCTGTGGGGCAGCGCCGACGTGGGTGTGTACCGGCATCTGCAGGTCCTGGCAGGCGGCCCAGACCTTGTCGTAGCGACGTTCGTGGTAGGGCGGGTAGCCGGCCCAGAGCGCAGGGATCATGATCCCGCCCCGCAGCCCGGATTCTGCCGCTCGGGTGATTTCGGCCACCGCCGCGTCGATGTCTGCCAGTATCGGCACGACCGCCACCCCGGCCCGCCGCTCGGGGCTGTGGCTGCACAACTCGGCCAACCAGCGGTTGTGGGCGCGCGCCCCGGCCATCGCCCGCCCCGGGTCCAGCCCGCCCGACTGGGCCAGGCCGGCTCCGAACGGAGCCCCGGCGACCCCGGTTACCGCGTCGGCGTCGGGGAAGATGACCTCGCCGACGATCCCGTCGCCGTCGAGCTCCTTGTCCCGCAGGCCTACGTCCCATCCGCCGGCGATGCCCTCGCCGTGTTCGGAGAACCACTGCTCGGCGAATTGCTCGTCGATGAATCCGCCGACCTGCGACGCGGCGGCCTTCTCGGCCAGGTAGGCCTCGAAGTCCTCCCGGTATTCCGGGTCGACGTACTCGCGGTACCGCTCGGTTGGCAGCTCGGCGTGGCAGTCTGCGGAGATAATGACGTAAGGGTCCACGGCGATCCTTTCGTTACCAGGCACGGATGGGTTCGGGCTCGAACGCGGCGCTGCTCGCGTCGGCGGGCACGGCTGCCAGTGGGTCGGCGACCTCGGCCACGGTCGGCCCGATGCGGTCGACAAGGGGGGCGAGAGCCTGGAGGTCGAAGCCGTAGACGGCCGCCGCAGTCCCGCCCACCATGGCCGCCACCTCGTCGGCCGGGACGCCACTGAAGGTGTGGCGCAGCGCCTCCCGGGTGTAGGGAGCGGTGCCCTCGCGGTGCGGGTAGTCGCTTCCCCACATGATCCGGTCGACCCCGATTCGGTGGCGTTCGGCGCACTCGACCGGGCGAAGGAAGCTGGCACCGACGTAACACTGGCGGGCCCAGTATTGGCTGGGCCGCAGGGGCAACGAGCCGGCGGTGGGCCCGGCGAAGCGGGCTATCGCCGAGTTCGGTCGCCCGTAACGGGTCGCCGCCACGTCGAGCGAATCGAGGGTCGCCGGTATCCAGCCGGCGCCCTGCTCGGTGAAGACCACGGTGAGGTCCGGATGGTGATCAAGCGCGCCGCTGAAGATCAGGTGCCACAATGCCCGGTGCGCCCACCAGTGCGTCTCGTACACCCACACCGCGAACGAGCTGCCCCAGCCGTCGGTCGGGCTCGGTCCGGCGTTGCCGCCGTGGTGATTGACCACCAGGCCCGCCTCCGCGCACGCCGCCCAGAGCGGCTCCCAGTGCTCGGCGTAGAGCGGGGCGATGCCGGTACCGGGGACGACCCCGGGCAGCAGCACGCCGCCGCGCAGCCCGAGCTTGGCGATCTGTGCCACCTCGGCGACGGCCTCGTCGAGGTCTCCGAGCAGGATCTGGCCCACCCCGGCGCGTCGTTCGGGCGACAAGGAGCAGAAGTCGGCCAGCCAGCGATTGTGCGCACGCAGGCCGGCCCAGCGCAGCTCGAGCTCCCGGGCGGTCTGCGGTGGGGGGGCGGCCAGGCTCGCCTGCGGAAAGAACGGCGGCACGGTATTGGGGAAGAGGATCTCTCCGGCGATGCCTTCGGCGTCCAGGTCCGCGTTGCGCCGATCGCTGTTCCAGTTGCGTTCGGCGTCGGCCTCGGTGAGGTCGCCGAACGGGTTCACGTACGTCTTGGCCCAGCCGTCGAACCCGTCGCGGTACTGCGGATCGAGGTATTCGCGGTAGTCCAGCAGGTCCGCGCCGGCGTGGCAGTCTGCCGAAATGACCGTGTACCGGTCCATGGGCTATACCCGCGCCGGCTCGGGCCCGCGGGCCGCCAACAGGGTCACGTCGTCGTAGCGCTGGTGCACGTAGGGCAGCAGCCACTCGGCCGGCACTTGCGCCGCGATCCGCCCCACCTGGATGGTGCGCCGGCGGCACCAGGTGATCGACTTGAGCTCGCGGATCACGATGTCGGCCACCGGGTCGAGGGCCGACTCGCCCAACTCGAGGGTGCCGTCGATGTTCTCCAGCAGCTCGTAGTGGCGGTGGTACTCGCCATAGACCAGGTGGGGGTCGGTGATGCCGTTGCCGTCGGGGGCGCGCAGGAACTTGAAGTAGAACTCGGTGTTCACCTGGTCGGGCGGCAACTCGGCCGGGCCGGTGACCCTGCCGTTCACCCGGATGAGCCGACAGCCCAGCCGGTCCACGGTGGCGGTGACGCTATCGTCGTCGCGGTCCACCTCGATGTGGGCGAGTTTCTTGGGCTCGCCGAATGTTTCGCGCCCGCCGGTGACCGACTGTTCGGTGGACTGCGGCATGAACAGGGGATAGTCGCCCCGCAGGTCGCCGTGCCGGGCGGTCACCGAAAAGACCGCGGACCCGAACGGTGGCCTGCCTTCTATCCGGACCCGCTGCAGCTGAACCCGCACCAGTGGTTCGGCCGCCGGCTCGAGCGGCTTGGGCAACACGGCCGCGACGATCTCCGGGTCGGTGAGGTAGGTGACGGTCACCGCCTCGGTGGCGATGGGCGCCTTGGTGGCGTCGATCTCGTGGTCGACTTGCGCCTCGGGTGGGCGAGGACCATAGCGAACTGTGTTGGTGCTCAAGGCTTTCCTCCTTCGGTTTCCGGCTCCCTTTCGGCGCGCTGGCCGAGAACGTCGACCAGGTAGTCGGGCTCGCCGCGAGCCAGGATCGATGCCGCCTTGCGGCTGACCACCTCTTCGGCGGGTGTGGGCGGCCCCATCATCCAGAAGCGGTCCGCCCGGATCCCGTCCACCACTTGGTCGGCGACAGTCTCGAGTGGGGTGAATTCGACATGGGCGCCGGCGGCCTCGAAGCGACCCACGACCTCTGCCAGGGTCTGCTCGGGTGTGCGACGTTCCTGGGTCGCGGCGTAGCGCTCCGGCCGGTGCCGCCACGACTCCCAGATGCCGGTGTTCAGGAAGCCACTGGGGAAAAGGACGTGCGCCCGCACCCGCGTCCCGGTCATCTCCAGGTGGGTGTAGAGGCTCTCGGTCAGGCAGAGCACGGCGGCCTTGGTCATCGGGTAGACCGCCATGGCCGGCCCGCCCATGGCCCCTCGGGCGATCGGCGCGAACCCGCCGTTGCCCGAGCAGGTGTTGACCACGTGTCCCTCGCCCTGCTCGAGCAGGAGGGGCACGAAGGCCTTGATGCCGTGGATGACGCCGAGCACGTTGACGTCGATCCCCCAGCGCCAGTCGGCCAGGTCGTGTTCCCACATGTAGCCCTCGGAGACCCCGCCCGTGCCGGCGTTGTTGCACACCACGTGCACCGCGCCGAAGCGATGCAGCGCCTCCTTGGCCAGCGACTCGACCGAGGAATAGTCGGTCACGTCGGTGACCACGCCGGCCACCTCGATGCCCTCCCTAGCGAGTGCCCGGGCCGCCTCGTCCAGCGGCTCGGCGAGGACGTCGGCCAGCACCACCTTCATGCCTTCCAGGCCGAAACGCTTTCCCAAGGCCCGGCCGATGCCTCCGGCTCCTCCGGTGACGACCGCCACCTTGCCTTGAAGGTCCTTCATCGAGGCATTCATTGAGAGAATCGTCACATGGCCGTGGAGATCGCCTCAAGAGGTCACGCGATAAACAGTCCTCGACGGGGGGCTGGGCGCGTTCTCAGATCGGTCGGCACGCTGCCGCGCGGGCTTCACGGGCTGGTGCCCTGGCCGATGATCAGCGGCGGTGGCGCTCCTTCATGCGGATCGGCGTGTGCCTTGTAGAACGGCGGCAGGGTACCGGCGCCGGCCTCGAACGGAGTGAGGTACTCGGCGTCGAATGTCACTCGGTACCACTGGATGCCGAGCGAAGCGGAGACATCCGGATCGGTGGAGCGGGCGACGGCGACCTGGGTGACCCGCACGCACCTCACGTGCCGGCGCATGATCGACGAGAAGCTCGATAAACCGTTGACGTCCTGATTCGGTGACGTCGCGCCATATATGGCCCGCATCGGGCGGCCAAGGTATCCCCATGCTGTCGCATAGTCCTGTCGGTTGACCGCCTTGAAGTAATCCACGATCACCTGCTCGCCGTTTCCGACGGGGCTGGCGTCGGGTTGCCCGTTGTCGCACCCGGGATCGGCCGCACCCTGCCCGGCCGGCACGACGCCGACACCGATCACTGGCAGCACCGCGGCGATCAGACCGGCGAACAGTCGACCTCGGAACCACAAACCCGGCATGCCGGTCAAATTAGCGACGGGTCCCGGGAGCCGGCAGGGTCCAACGTCACATACCCCTTTACTCCCGACGCGGACTGGTTGTGGACATGTCGTCGACATGCGCGACGGCTGGGGAATCTCGCGCTAGGCGGGCGCTGAACGCTGTGTAACGATAGGTAATATTTCCATCGGGATTCGCGCCAACCAGGAACGTCAGCCATGAAGCATAGGAAGTCGCTCGTCCTGTCGATCGGCTTCGCCGCGGCCGCCGTGGGGACCGCGCAGGTGCCTATACCGGATGCGCACGCCGCTCCGGCGCCCGAGGTTGAATATGTCTATGACGTAATGGTGCGGCGTCATTACAACTTTCCCGGCAATGACGCGATCGGCTACGGCCGCGGGATCTGCGACAAGGTCAGCCAAGGTGGCACTTACGCCGATGTGATGGGTGATGTGAAAAGGGACGTGACACCCAACGACGAATTCGCGGCCAATTACCTGGTGTCGTATGCGGTCAACCTACTGTGCCCTGGGCAGATCTGGCAGCTACGGAACTCGGCCGCGCACTATCGGCCGCCAGCGGAGTAGTTGCGGCTGCAAGCAATCTCCGCGCCGGAAGCCTCGGATCAGAAATACGTGCCGCAATAAGGGGCGCGTTCAATCGCAAAGGCGGCATCAAGACGCTGGAGTGCGCCGGGACGTAATTCAGTGACGCGGCCGGCCCGGTGAAGTTCGCACGCGCGATGCGCGCCCAGGTAGATCGTTCCCAAGTCGGCAAGACCGATTTCGACATCGGCGGGCCCGTCATGCGGCCGGCATGTCCCGACACCGTCACGAGTCTGGAGCAGAAATCGTCCTCCCGCGACACTAAGCGGATCGGTGACCTCCACTGCGACATCGGCATCAGCCGAGTAGGCGCGCTTGCCGAGCACTTCGGGCACATTCATGATTCGCAGCCAGAGGAAATCGCTTACGGCCGTAGTTTGCACAGCACGCGGGTCGATAAGTTTGAGTGGAAGCGGATCATCGACCGGCAGCTCGACCTCTATGCTGTGGAACACCTCCAGACGCAATAACGCGTGCAGCAGCTCGGTATGTGCCTCATCTGTGATGGGACAGAAGTCGTCGACAACGACGCTACCCAAGGGCGGCCGAAACGCACGTCGCTGCTCTCCCATCACCCGATATGTCAGGAAACCGTCTGGATGGATCACGAAATTCAGCGCCGATCCACTATCTCGCTGCGTTGATCGGTCTTCCAAATAGTCGGCCCACCAAGCGCCGTCCCGGCTCAGCGCTCCATTCGTCATGGCGCGCCATCGATCGTAAATCGCGGGCAAGTGGCTCGCGGCCTGCGAAGCGTTGACCTCCCGCGCCCGATGCCGGTCCGGTGTGGTTCGCAGCTTCGCGACGCGTCGATTAATGCAGTAGGTGCGGGCGTAACTCGCCACGCCACCGCCCAAGCCGTCGTAAATTCTTGGGTGGGTCGGCAGCCCGCACAGGATCGGATAGCCCCGTTCCATGAGTATCCCGAAGCCCTGCGCACTGAGTTGTTGCCAGATTCCGGTTCTTTCATGCGTTGGCGCGACCGTAATCATCGCGAGCCCCGCGGCTCGGAGACTGGCGCCGCCTGGCACGGTGAGCCGCATGCGATAGGTGAGAGAGGTGCCAACCAGGAATGGCCGCTGCGGATCAGAGACGTCTTCCGCAATCAGAATGTCGTCGAGGTGGACCCGGCGTTTCCACGCTTCGACATCCTGCGGCTCCACTGAAATCCCGTACACGCGGGCCTGGCTCTCGTAGACCGCCTGCAAGTCGTCATCGTTCGGAAATCTGATTCTGATGGCGTCCGCTGTAGTCATCGTTCCTACGATAGAGCGCGCGTTCGGCCGCATCGGCATTCTCCCCCGGCACTTCGCGGCGGACCATCCGGTGATCGCGCGGCAGTGGCAAGTCGCGGGCATGGGGAGGACCGCCGAAACCTACCTCGCCGGTGCGGACAACTTGATGCGTTCCGATTCGCGGGTGTTCCTCGAAGACCCGCAGCGATACAGATCTGAGGCTATCGCGGCAGGCACTAGGTCCGGGACCGTCGACCGAGCCATCACCTGGGGCGGCACGACGCTGGTTCAGCCCGTCACGACCGAGGCTGTCGGCGCAGCGGAACGGGGCGAGACCGGAACCGTGATCGACAGGGGCTATCTCGGTCATCGGGAGCTGGCGGCATACGCGCCGCTGACAATACCGAACTCTGACCTGCACTGGTCGATCTATGCGTGCGGCAGCATTCCCAATGGTCGCGCTCGTCGATCCCGGTTATCCAGCGGACAACGAATACGCCGGTTAGCGGCCATCTTTCGCCATGGCGGTGAAGACATCCGCCCGGGAAGTGCTCGCCTTCTCCGAACGCTGCGCGTCCGGTCTGCCCGGTGCAAGCAGCGCCAAGACGAAAGTAAGTTCACCTGAAAAGCGGAAGACCGACGGTTCGATACTGCGGTTCAGGCGAGGCGTTCATCAGGCATGTCTTCGGCCACAAGTCCTTTCACCTGCTGGTAGTAGATGACCTTGCCGCCGCCGGCCCAATTGCCCTCGGGGATTTCGTGGATCAACGTCCAGACATGGAATGCCCTCGAGCCCTGCGGTTCGATTCCGGCCGCCGCGCATACGGCGGCATGCACGTCGTCGACGAGCTGTTCTTTGCGGTCCTGGGTCAGCGCGCCCTCGAAGACGGTTAGATCGACCCGGAATCGGGGTGCGCTCGGCCCGCGTCCGCCCACCGAAAGCTCGGCCGCACCCAGCGGATGCAGGTACACCCACGTGTTGTCCCGCAGGAACGGGGTGTCCGGAGCGCGTTCGGCGCGCAGCAGCGCGGTGACCAACTCGTCGGTCAGTCGGCTCAACGCCTGGTCGTCCACCGAGCCACGCACGAATGTCAGGTCGATCAACGGCATGGTAAGACCCTCTCCTGGTTCACAGCTTCCTCAGGCCCCGCACCACCTTGACGTAAGGAACAGTCGCGGATGCGCTCTTGCGCAGACTCGGCTGGATCGCACCGGCATTGCCGACGACGAGATGGCGCAGACCGTTGTCGCGGAACTCTGCGATCTGTGCGATGACCTCGTCGGGTGTTCCCGTCGCAAACAGCTCCCGGACCAACGATCGCGGAGCCTTGGCCGCATAGGAGAGCGCTGTCTGCTCATCGATTGTTTGCGGAATGAGGTCTTGGACTCCCGTGAAGTCGGCTCCGAGGGGGTGTTGTGCGCCGTGGCGCGCCCAATCTTTGGCGGGGGAGTTGAGCGTGAACACCTTGGCGATATCGGAGTCCACGACTTCATCGATTTCGTCGCGGGACCGGCCGGTCACGATGAACCGGATGAGTGCGGGGGTGATGGCCATCGGGTCGCGTCCGGCATCCGAAGCCGCGGTACGCACGACCTCGAGTTGCTCGCCGTATTCTGTTGCGCGCGTCGTTCCCGGGAACCAGCCGTCCGCATAGCGTCCGGTGGCGCGCATCATGCGCGGCCCGTGTGCGGCGATCCAGATCTCGGGCCACTTGCCCCGGTACGGGGGCAGCGCGAAAGTCGCGTTGTGTAACGGGAAGAACGGTGAGTCCCGGGTGACCAACTCGCCGTTGGAGTTCCACAACGCTCGGATGGTGGCCACCGCTTCCTCGAAGCGTGCCACCGGCTTGGACCAGTCGACGCCGTAAGGGGCATTGCTCTCCCGCTCACCGGTTCCGATTCCGAGGACCGTCCGGCCACGAGTCAGCAGGTGCAACGAGGCGGCGGCCTGTGCGGTGACGGCAGGGTTCCGCCTGCCGGTGTCGGTCACCGCCACCCCCAGCCGCATCCGGCCTAGCCGATTGCGGGCAGCCAGGTAGCCCAGCATGGTCCACGGCTCGAGGTGAGCATCCATCTTGGGGATCACCCGGGCCGCGCCCACGTGTTTGGGGGTCCACATCGAGGGCGGCAGCACCGAGTTGAGGTGGTCGGCAACCCAGAAGGAGTCGGCTCCACAGGCCACGCCGGTCAGGTAGTCGGCGCGGATCAAAGGCTTTGGGCCGAAACGCGAATTGATCGTGTTGTGCATGACACCCACGCCGAAACCGGCCATCGTCTTGCTCCTCCGCGCCGACGGCCACAGGCTAGCCGATCGGCTACTCGGACCATAGGCGATGGGCTTCAGTTCATCAATGGCGTCGCCGGCACAGCCGTCCTCAATACCGCGGTCTCAGCCTCCGCGAGGTGCTCCGGCGGGCAGACGATCTGCCTGCGAATCCGGCTAGCTCGGCGGGGCGTGCTCGCCGGCCCGCGGGCATTCGCCGGGCACGTGGATGAATACCGCGCCGTCTCCCGATGTCTCGGCTTGGCCGCGGCGATGCGCGGTCAGGTAAAGCCATCCTGGCCCGATGGGCTGTTTGCAGCGGGCGCACTCTGGGTCGGCGGCCATAGGGTTCTCGCTTCCGTATCCTCACTGTCCGGCCATCATTGTGCCGCGTCGGCCCCCGCTATCGACGGACTTTCCCAGACGTTGCTCTCGAGCACCGGGATCAGCAGTCACGACGACGAGCGCACCGTGGCGCCGAGGGGTCTGGTCGTCGCTGGTGAGCACCGACCGAATCCGGTGGCCCCGGCGAGCGCCTGGCCCAATGAAGACCCAAGCGGGGCGGTCAACCGGGACAATGAACGGATGCGTCTCACATCGGTACTTCGGCTGGCGCTGGCCGTCGGTCTGGTGGCGGTTTCCGGTGCCGCCTGCAACCCCCCCGCGGCACCGGCCGCACCCGGCGTTCCGCCGGTCAGCGATGCCGCGCGCGCGGCCGGACTCGTTGACGTGCGAACCGCCGTTCCCGACGCGGTGATCGACCTGCGCTACGCCACCACCAACAATTTCACCGGCACGCAGTTGTACCCGTCCGACGCCCGCTGCCTGGTGCACCAATCGATGGCTCCCGGCCTGGCCGCGGCGGCCACCGCGCTACGCCCGCAGGGACACGTGCTGGTGTTCTGGGACTGTTATCGGCCGCACGATGTTCAGGTCAAGATGTTCAACGTGGTGCCCAATCCGGCCTGGGTCGCACGCCCGGGTCCGTACGCGCACAGCCACGAATCGGGGCGCTCGGTTGATGTGACGTTCACCAGCACCCAACCGCCATGCCCGCCCGAGCGGCACGCTGACGGCCTCTGCCTGGCCGACATGGGCACCGACTTCGACGACTTCACCTCGCGGGCAAAAGCGTTCGCAACCCAGGGCGTCAGCGCCGATGCCCAGGCGAACCGGGCCGTGCTGCGGACCGCGATGAATTACGGCGGACTGACCGTGTATCCGGGGGAGTGGTGGCATTTCGACGGGCCGGGCGCCGCCGTCGATCGCCCAATTCTGAATGTTCCAGTCGACTGACGTCCGTCTCACAATGCGAGATGAAAGTTTCATAATGCAGAACGCATCGGTAGGCTTCAGGTCATGGACGATCAGCGTCCGACCGTCTACACGCACGGCCATCACGAGTCGGTGCTCCGCGGCCATCAGCGGCGCACCGCGGAGGACTCCGCGGCCTACCTGCTGCCCCACCTGAAACCGGGCCTGTCCGTGCTGGACATCGGATGCGGTCCCGGGACGATCACCGCCGACCTGGCCGCCCTGGTCGCTCCCGGGCTGATGACGGCCGTCGAGCAATCCGCCGATGTCCTCGATGTGGCTCGCGCCGAAGTCCAGCGGCGCGACCTGTCCAACGTCTCGTTCGCGATCGCCGACGTGCACAAGCTCAGCTTCGGTGACGACACGTTCGACGTCGTCCATGCACACCAGGTGCTGCAACACGTCGCCGATCCGGTGCAGGCGCTCCGGGAGATGAGGCGGGTGTGTGCACCGGGCGGCATGGTCGCGGTTCGAGATGCCGACTACGCGGGCTTCATTTGGTTCCCGCAGCTTCCAGCGCTGGACCGTTGGCTCGATCTCTACCGACGGGCGGCGCGCGCCAACCGCGGTGAACCGGATGCGGGCCGGCGGCTGCTGTCCTGGGCCCGGCAGGCCGGATTCACCGACGTCACGCCGGGCGGCGGTCTGTGGTGCTACGCGACTCCCGAGACGCGCGAATGGTGGGGAGGCATGTGGGCCGACCGAATCCTGCACTCGCGGGTGGCGCGCGACCTGCTGGACTCGGGCCTGGCCACGATCGCACAGCTCGAGGAAATCTCCGCGGCATGGCGGGCCTGGGCCGCCGCCCCAGACGGCTGGCTGGCGATCCCGCACGGCGAGATTCTCTGCCGGCCATAGGCCACAACGGCCGCAGACACGGCGACCGCGTTGACATATTCGAGCAGGTCAGCCTAGCGGTATTGGCATTCTCTTTTTTTGCAAGTACGTTATTCACCGATGGATAGCGCTGCTCAGACACCATCCGGCATTCCGCTCGCGCCGGTATACGGCCCGGGGGAGGTAACGGCGGAGCCTCCGGCGCCGGGGGAGTTTCCCTTCACCCGGGGTAACTTCGCGTCCGGTTATCGGGGCAAGCTGTGGACGTTTCGCCAGTATTCGGGCTTTGGCACCGCCGAGGAGTCCAACCGCCGTTACCGCTACCTGCTCGACCAGGGCGGCACGGGGCTGTCGGTGGCGCTGGATCTGCCCACCCAGTGCGGGTACGACTCTGATGATCCCGAGTTCGGTGAGGAGGTGGGCCGGGTCGGGGTGGCGGTCGACACCCTGGCCGACGCCGAGATCCTGTTCGACGGCATCCCCCTGGACAAGATCAGCACCAGCATGACGATCAACGGCACGGCAGCGATCCTGCTGGCCTTTTACGTCGCGGCCGCCGAGAAAAAGGGCATCCCGCGCGCCAAGCTCACCGGGACCATCCAGAACGACATCCTCAAGGAATACGCCTCGCGCGGCACCTGGATCTGGCCGCCGGAGCCGTCGTTGCGCCTGATCGCCGACACCATCGAGTTCTGCGCGGCCGAGGTCCCGCGGTTCAACGCGATCTCGGTGGCCGGAGCGCATTTCCGCGATGCGGGGGCCAATGCCGTGCAGGAGATGGCGTTCACCCTGGCCGACGGTGTCACCTATTGCGACACCGTGGTGGAGCGGGGCCGGATGAGTATCGACCAGTTCGCGCCGCAGATCTCGTTCTTCTTCTACACCCATGGCGACTTTTTCGAAGAGATCGCCAAATACCGCGCAGGGCGCCGACGTTGGGCAACCATCGTGCGGGAACGCTACGGGGCGACGACGGACAAGGCGTCGATGTTCCGCTTCGGTTGTGTGTGTGGCGGCGCGTCGTTGTATGCGCCGCAGGCGCACAACAACGTCGTGCGGGTGGCGTACGAGGCCATGGCCGCGGTGCTGGGCGGTGTCCAGTCGATGTTCACCGCGGCCTGGGACGAGCCGTTCGCGCTGCCCACCGAGG
>CAYNLB010000070.1:0-23868 GCA_964397935.1 uncultured Mycobacterium sp. | reverse complement strand
GGCGGGGGCGGAGGGTAGGAGCCGCCGCCGGGCGGTGGCGGCGGTGGAGGGTAGGAGCCGCCGCCGGGCGCCGAAGCAGCGGGCGGGGCTTCCTGCCCACCAGACGGCGGCTCGTGCCCACCGGATGACCCAGGCGACGAGGGAGGTGGCGGGTAACCGCTGCCGGGCGGCGGTTGATCGGTCATGGGCAAGCCTCCACTGCGAATCAACTGAACCGGGCGGCATTACCGTACCCGAGGGCGCGGTGCGCGGCGAGACCTCCGTCGCACGGCGCTAGCGTCGCCCCGTTGATCCACGCGGCCCCTCGGACAGGAAACCCAACAAGTCGTACCGGGTGATCACCCCGACCGGTTTGCCCTTCTCGACCACCATCAACGCATCCCAGTCGCGCAGCGCCTTACCCGCCGCGCTCACCAATTCGCCGGCACCGATCATCTTCAGCGGCGGGCTCATGTGCTGCGAGACGGCGTCGGCTAATTTGGCCCGCCCCTCGAAGACGGCCGACAGTAGTTCGCGCTCGGAAACGCTACCGGCGACTTCACCCGCCATCACCGGCGGCTCGGCGCCGACCACGGGCATCTGGGACACCCCATACTCACGCAGGATGCCGATGGCGTCGCGCACCGTCTCGGACGGATGGGTGTGCACCAGGTCGGGCAGCTCACCGGATTTGCGGCGCAGGACGTCGCCCACTGTGAATTGCTCGGTCGACCCGTCGAGGCGGCTGCGCAGAAACCCATACGACGACATCCAGGCGTCGTTGAAGATCTTCGACATATAACCTCGCCCGCCGTCGGGCAGCAACACCACGATCAGCGCGTCGGGCCCGGCTTCCTCGGCCACCTTCAGCGCCGCGACCACCGCCATCCCACACGACCCACCGACCAGCATCGCCTCCTCGCGGGCCAGCCGCCGCGTCATATTGAACGAGTCGGAGTCAGAAACCGCGATGACCTCGTCGGGCACCGTGCGGTCATAGGCATCCGGCCAGAAGTCCTCGCCGACGCCCTCAACCAGGTAGGGCCGGCCACTGCCCCCCGAATACACCGAACCCTCGGGGTCGGCGCCGATGATGCGCACCCTCCCTGCTGGCCTACCGCCGGATACCTCTTTGAGGTAGCGGCCCGCGCCGGTGATCGTTCCGCCGGTGCCGATGCCGGCGACGAAATGCGTGACCTTGCCGTCGGTGTCGGCCCAGATCTCCGGACCGGTGGTGGCATAGTGACTGGCCGGTCCTTGCGGGTTGGCGTACTGGTCGGGTTTCCAGGCACCGTCGATCTCCGCGACCAGCCTGTCCGAGACGCTGTAGTAACTGTCCGGGTGGTCGGGCGGTATCGCCGTCGGGCACACGACGACCTCCGCACCATAGGCGAGCAGCACGTTGCGCTTGTCCTCGCTGACCTTGTCGGGACAGACGAACACACACTGGTAACCGCGATGCTGGGCGACCAGGGCCAGACCGACGCCGGTATTGCCCGATGTGGGTTCGACGATGGTGCCGCCCGGTTTGAGCTGCCCGCTGGCTTCGGCGGCGTCGATCATCTTCGCCGCGATCCGGTCCTTCGAGCTGCCACCCGGGTTGAGGTATTCGACCTTGGCTGCCACGATGCCGGCGCCTTCGGGGACGACGGAATTCAGGCGTACCAGCGGCGTGCCGCCGATGAGCTCACTGATGTGCCGGGCGATCCGCATGCGTTCATCGTCTCAGGCGGGTTTGGGTGGTGCACAACCACTCGGAGCTAGCCGGTGGCTTCGCGGATGTAGTCCCCGATCTGGCGCAGCGAACGGATTGCTTCCGGCACCATCGGCGCCGCCAGCTGAAAGTCGTGAACCTGGCCGGGCCAGACCCGTACCTCGGCGGGCACGCCGACCGCCGCCAGCCGGCTGGCCGCCAACCGCGCGTCGTGGAGCAACACCTCGGAGCCCGACACGTGGATCAGCGTGCGCGGCAGCCCCGGTGTGATGTGCTCGAGCGGCTCGTAAAGCTCTTCGGGCTTCCCATCGACCTTGTTCTTTTCGGCAGCGCCGGCAATCAGCTCGGTGAGAGCGTCGAACGCCTTGGCGGGAAACATCGCGTCGGTGTTGATGTTGGGATGCGCCTGCTTGTGTTCCTTTGCCAGTTGCAGCAGTGGCGAAATCGCGACCAGCGCCGCCGCCACGTCTCCTTCCCCCTGCCCTTCCCTTTGCAGCCGCTGCGCCAACGCCAGGGCAAGGTAGCCGCCCGCGGAGTCGCCGGCCAACACGATTTGGTCGGGCTGATACCCGCGCAGCCGTAGCCACTGGTAGCCGTCGTGGCAGTCGTCGAGGGCCATCCCGATCGAGTGCTTGGGCATCAGCCGGTAATTGACCACCAGGACAGGCGCGTCAGCAAACGTCGACAGAGCTTCGACGAGCCGGCCGTGCGAGTTCGCTCCGCAAGTCAGAAACGCGCCGCCGTGCAAGTAGACGACGACCCGGCGAGTACCGTCCGCGGGCAGTACCCCGGGCGCTCGAACCAGTTGCGCCGACGCATTGCGCAGGTTCACTGTCTCGCGGACGGTGGCCGACGTCGGGATCAGCGCCCGGGCCGCCAGATCGATGAGGCCCCAGGGCCAGGGCAGGTTGGGAACGTGGCTGCCGACGGCCAGGACCGGCCGGATGGTCAGCCGTGATGCCAGGGTAGCTACTCGGGCGGCAACGCTGGGCCCGGATTCGAGAACCTCGACCGGTGCGCCGTCGCTGATCGCGAATCTGCGTGTCGCGGCTCTGCGTGCTTTGAGGACGTCCTGTGGGCAAATGGCATTCCGGGGTGCACCGGATACCTTGCTAGGTGCGGTCATGCTCAACACTTCCTACGCCGTTGTAGTGCGATCCAGCATGTTGCGAGTCAGCCAGGCGTCCGGTTCAGCCGTTGCCGCGACGTTCAGCCAACCCCGTGAGGTTAGCTTGACAGCCGTTTGTCGGTACCGCGTTCGAAGAGTCTGATTCGATACCACATTTGATTCGCAACGTGATCACATTGTTGGTCAGCCGCCCGTGCAAACTCCGAGGCGCATTTAAAATTGGGTGCGTGACCATCCGGGTTCCGCGTCGTTCGGCGATCGCCCTGGCCACAGCAGGCGCCCTCGCCTCGACAGGTACGGCCTATCTGGGCGCACGCAACCTGCTGGTCGGCCAGGCGACACACGCGCGGACCGTCATCCCCAAGTCGTGGGACATCCCGCCGCGAGCCGACGGCGTGTACACCCGCGGCTGCGGGCCGGTGGAACGGTGGCGGCGCGGCACGCCCGTCGACCTGCACCTGATGATCTTCGGCGATTCGACGGCCACCGGCTACGGATGCATGAGCGCCGATGAAGTACCGGGCGTGCAGATCGCGCGCGGCCTCGCCGAGCAGACCGGCAGGCGCGTCCGGCTGAGCACCAAGGCGATCGTGGGCGCCACGTCGAAAGGCGTTATGGGCCAAGTCGATGCGATGTTCGTGGCCGGACCGCCGCCCGATGCGGCGGTGATGATGCTCGGCGCCAACGACATCACGGCGCTCAACGGCGTCAGCCAGTCCGCCCGGCGCCTGGGCTTGGCGGTGCGGAAGCTGAGCGCTCGCGGCGCGGTGGTAGTCGTTGGCACCTGCCCGGATCTCGGCGTCATCAGCGCCATCCCCCAGCCTCTTCGCTCGCTGGTCCGTGAACGGTCTGCGCAGCTTGCGCGCGCCCAGACCGCTTCGGTCCGGGCGGCCGGCGGTATGCCGGTAGCGCTGGCCCAGGTGCTGGCACCCCAATTCCGGGCTAGCCCCGAGGTGATGTTCTCCGCCGACGGCTACCATCCCTCGGCGCCCGCCTATGCGCTCGCCGCCGACGCGCTGCTGCTCGCGCTGTGCGATGCGCTGGGCGAAAAGGTCGAGCGCCCACCGCTGACCTTGCCGGCGCCATCGGCCGCGCCAGTGCTGGGTCAGGGCCACACCCGGAGCAGCGTGATGTCGCGGCTGTGGCGGCGCCCGGCGCCCGGGCCGGCCCCGTCTTCATGCCCGCCGTTTGGTAGCGATTAAATTTGTGCTAGCCAGTTGGGTGGACGTACCACCCGGCCATGAAGCGAGCCCGTATCCCATTGGAGGCCAATCGTCATGCCTGAAGCCGTCATCGTCTCAACCGCTCGCTCGCCGATCGG
The DNA here is from genome assembly GCA_964397935.1 of uncultured Mycobacterium sp. Taxonomy (GTDB): domain Bacteria; phylum Actinomycetota; class Actinomycetes; order Mycobacteriales; family Mycobacteriaceae; genus Mycobacterium. The sequence continues at coordinate 19,725 of CAYNLB010000070.1, read as the reverse complement.
CCGCGCCATGAAGGGATCGCTGGTGTCCATGCGGCCCGATGACCTCGCCACCCAGATGGTGCGCGCCGCGCTGGACAAGGTGCCTGAGCTCGACCCACATCAAATCGACGACCTGATCCTGGGTTGCGGCCTGCCGGGTGGCGAGTCCGGGTTCAACATGGCGCGCGTCGTCGCCATCGAACTCGGCTACGACTTCTTGCCGGGCACCACGGTGAACCGGTACTGCTCGTCGTCGCTGCAGACCACACGGATGGCTTTTCACGCAATCAAGGCCGGCGAGGGCGACGCGTTCATCTCCGCGGGCGTGGAGACCGTGTCGCGGTTCGGCAAGGGCAACTCCGACTCATGGCCCGACACCAAGAACCCGCTGTTCGACCAGGCCCAGGAGCGTTCGGCAGCCGCCGCCGCAGGCGCCGACGAATGGCACGATCCCCGTACTGACGGCAACCTGCCCGACGTGTACATCGCGATGGGCCAGACCGCGGAGAACGTCGCCATCCTCACCGGCATCAGCCGCGAAGACCAGGACCACTGGGGTGTACGCAGTCAGAACCGGGCCGAGCAGGCGATCAAGAACGGGTTCTTCGAGCGCGAGATCTCTCCGGTGACCCTCCCGGACGGCAGCGCGGCAACCACTGACGACGGCCCTCGTCCGGGCACTACCTACGAGAAAGTCAGCGAACTCAAACCGGTGTTTCGGCCCAACGGCACCGTGACCGCGGGCAACGCCTGCCCCCTCAACGACGGCGCCGCCGCATTGGTGATCACCAGCGACACGAAGGCCAAGGAGCTGGGCCTGACGCCGCTGGCGCGCATCGTGTCGACCGGCGTCAGCGGCCTCTCGCCGGAGATCATGGGCCTGGGCCCGATCGAGGCGTCCAAGAAGGCGTTGGCGCGAGCCGGCATGTCGATCGGCGACATCGACCTGTACGAGATCAACGAGGCGTTCGCGGTCCAGGTGCTGGGCTCGGCCCGCGAGCTGGGCATGGACGAGGACAAGCTGAATGTCTCCGGCGGGGCGATCGCGCTGGGGCACCCGTTCGGCATGACCGGCGCACGCATCGCAACCACGTTGATCAACAACCTGCAGACATACGACAAGACGTTCGGCCTGGAGACCATGTGCGTCGGCGGCGGGCAGGGCATGGCAATGGTGATCGAGCGGCTCAGCTGAGCGGCCGAGCTAACCCGCGCGAGCAGACGCAAAAGCACCGCGACACGCCGAGGAGCGGGGGCTTTTGCGTCTGCTCGGCAGAGAAAACCGGCTAGTCGCTCTGTAGGTAGCTGAGCAGACGCAGGATTTCGATGTACAGCCAGACCAGCGTCACGGTCAGGGCCAGGGCGATGCCCCACGCCGCCTTCTCCGGCGCGCCGGCGCGGACCATCTGGTCCGCCGCGTCGAAGTCGATCAGGAAGCTGAACGCCGCGATGCCGATCATCACCAGCGAGAAGAGGATCGCCACGGGTCCGCCGCTGCGCAGGCCCAGGCCGGTGCCACCGCCGACGCCGAACATGGCCAGCACGAAGTTGCCCAGCATCAGGGCCAGCGCACCGAACAGCGCGGCGACAATCATGCGGGTGAACTTGGGCGTGACGCGGATGGCGCCGGTTTTGTAGACCACGAGCATGCCGAAGAAAACGCCGAAGGTGCCCAGCACGGCCTCACCGATCAGCGCCCCGGCACTGGCGGACGACACCTGGTAGTTCGCGAACACGAACGAGATGGCGCCCAGGAACAGGCCCTCGAGCGCCGCGTAACTGAGAACGATCGCCGGGCTGTCCTGCTTGCGCCCGAACGTCGCCACCAGCACCAGTCCCAAGCCACCGAGCGCGCCGATCAGGGTCAGCGGCATCGCCAGCGCGGAATTCGCCGCCACCAAGAAGTACGAGACGATGGCGGATGCCGCCAAGACGGCCAGCGTGATGCCTGTCTTGGTGACGACGTCGTCGATGGTCAGCGGGCGAGAGGCCTTGGCCTCCCGGTAGGGAGCCTGGTAGGGGGCCGCGTAAGGGTCGGCTTGATACCCCTGCATGGGGGCCGCGCCGGTGCCGAACTGCGCGTATCCGCCCTGCTGCTTAGGCAGTGAACGAAATACCGGGTTGCTTGTCTCCCGCACGGTCGGATCCTCTCTTGATGGTCTGTGGGTTCGAGCTGTGCGAACACATTCTCAACGGTCGGCGGCCCGCCCTGGTTCCCACGGACCTGCTGTTTCTGGGTGGTTCCGGCCCTCAACCAACGCTGCCGTTGTCGTCGGGACAGACCTAAACCTTACCCGGCGGACACGGCTTTTCCAGTAACGATCTAGATTGCTGGTCGAGGCAGGGCCGATGACTGGGAGGCTGGAGCGTGACTGACCAAACCGATGAGGTTCTGACCCGCATCGACTGCAGCGTCGGGATGATCACGCTCAACCGCCCGAAGGCGATCAACTCTCTCAATCAAAACATGGTCGAGGTGCTGAGCACCGTGCTCACCCGCTGGGCAGCCGACGACGCGGTGACCGCGGTAGTGCTGTCCGGGTCCGGGGAGCGCGGGTTGTGCGCCGGCGGCGATCTGGTGCCCCTCTACCACAGCGCGCGGGGGGACGGGGTCGAGGCACGACGGTTCTGGCGCGACGAGTATCTGCTCGACGCTCAGGTCGGCCGGTTCGCCAAGCCGTACGTGGCATTGATGGACGGCATCGTGATGGGCGGCGGCGTCGGCGTCAGTGCCCACGCGAACACCCGGGTGGTGACCGACACGTCGAAGGTCGCCTTTCCCGAGGTCGGCATCGGCTTCATCCCCGACGTCGGCGGCATGTACCTGCTCTCGCGGGCGCCCGGCGCCCTGGGCATACACGCCGCGCTGACCGGGGCGACGTTTAACGGCGCCGACGCCATCGCGCTCGGTTTCGCCGACCACTATGTGCCGCACAGCGAACTCGACGCGTTCACCCAAGCGATCGTCGCCGACGGGGTCGAAAGCGCGCTGGCCCATCACGCGATCGAACCCCCGCCAAGTGAGCTTGCCGCACAACATGAATGGATCGACGAGTGCTATACGGGCGACACCGTGACCGATATCATCGCCGCGCTTCGGGGCCACGACGCCGGACCGGCCAACGACGCCGCGAACATGATCGCCAGTCGCTCCCCCATCGCGGTCTCGGTGGCATTAGAAGCGGTGCGTCGCGCCGCCAAACTGGAGACATTGGAAGACGTTCTGATCCAGGACTATCGAGTGACGTCGGCATCCTCGCGTTCACACGACCTGGTGGAGGGATTTCGCGCGCAGATCATTGACAAGGATCGCAATCCGAAATGGTCGCCGGCCACGCTGGCCGCAGTCACTGCGGCTGACGTCGAGGCGTATTTCGCGCCGGTCGACGACGACTTGACTTTCTAGAAAGGCGGTTTGGATGACAGAGACCAAGTACGAAACCATTCTGGTAGAGCGTGATCAGCGGGTCGGCATGATCACGCTGAACCGGCCGCAGGCGCTGAACGCGCTCAACAGCCAGGTGATGAACGAAGTCACCAGCGCAGCAACCGAATTGGACAATGATCCAGGTATCGGAGCGATCATCGTCACCGGTTCGGCCAAAGCGTTCGCCGCGGGTGCCGACATCAAGGAGATGGCCGGGCTGACGTTCGCCGACGCGTTCGGCGCCGACTTCTTCGCCACCTGGAACGAGCTGGCCGCCGTCCGCACCCCGACGATCGCGGCGGTGGCCGGTCACGCACTCGGCGGTGGCTGCGAACTGGCCATGATGTGCGATGTGCTGATCGCCGCCGACACAGCGAAATTCGGCCAGCCCGAGATCAAGCTCGGGGTGCTGCCGGGCATGGGTGGCTCGCAGCGACTGACCCGCGCCATCGGCAAAGCCAAGGCCATGGACCTCATCCTGACCGGTCGCACCATCGACGCCGCCGAAGCGGAACGAAGCGGTCTGGTTTCGCGCGTGGTGCCGGCCGATGACCTGCTGACCGAGGCAAAGGCCGTCGCCACCACCATCTCGCAGATGTCGCGTTCGGCGGCCCGGATGGCCAAAGAAGCCGTCAACCGCGCCTTCGAATCCACCCTGGCCGAAGGACTCCTCTACGAACGCCGGCTGTTCCACTCGACGTTCGCGACCGAGGATCAGTCCGAGGGAATGGCGGCGTTCATCGAGAAGCGCGCACCCAACTTCACCCACCGCTAGGACGCTTGCGATGAGCAACGCGGGTTCTGCAACGAATACCGACGCCACCGACAAACCGGGGACCGGCGCCGGGGAGCCCGCGGGACCTGACGCAGGCCCGCAAGCTGGCCTGCCGACCACACCCAAAATCGGCTCGCGGATGCCCGCGCCCGTCAAGGCTCGGAAACCCTGGCAAGCCGGGCGCCCGTGGTGGGTTCGCCACTACACGTTCACCGGCACCACGGTCGGCCTTATCTTCGTGTGGTTCTCGATGACACCGTCGCTGCTCCCCCGCGCCGCGCTGTTTCAGGGGCTGGTCAGCGGGATAGCCGGCGCCACCGGCTATGGGCTCGGTGTTTTCGCCGTCTGGCTGGTCCGTTACATGGCGGGGAAGGACTCCAGCCCACCGCCGCCCCGCTGGGCGTGGATGGTGCTGGTTCCGGTCGGCGCGGTCGGCATGGTGGTGATGGCGATCAGGTTCCACGTCTGGCAAGACGATGTGCGCAACCTGATGGGTGTCGAGCACCTGATGTGGTACGACTACCCGATTGCCGCTGGGCTGTCGCTGGTGGTGCTGTTCACGTTGGTCGAAATCGGCCAGTTCATCCGCTGGCTGGTCAGCTTTCTGGTCGCACAGGTCGACCGGTTTGCACCGTTTCGGCTCTCGGCGACCATCGTGGTGGTGGCGCTCGTGGTGCTGACGATCACGGTGCTCAACGGCGTGGTGCTCAAGTTCGCGATGCGGACCATGAACAGCACTTTCGCCTCGGCCAACGACGAGATGAACCCCGACACCGCGCCACCGAAAACCCGACTGCGATCGGGTGGCCCGCAGTCCCTGGTGTCATGGGACTCGCTGGGCCGAGAGGGCCGCATCTTCGTCGAGGGCGGTCCGAGCGTCGAGCAGCTCACGCGATTCAACGGGGCCCCGGCCACCGAGCCGATCCGCGCCTACGCCGGGCTGGACACCGCCAAGGACGGCATCACCGCCACCGCGGAGCTGGCGGCCCAAGAGCTGCAGCGAACGGGCGGCTTGCAACGTGCCGTCGTCGCGGTGGGGACGACCACCGGCACCGGGTGGATCAACGAGGCGGAGGCCTCGGCGCTGGAGTACATGTACAACGGCAACACCGCGATCGTGAGCATGCAGTATTCGTTCTTGCCGAGCTGGCTGTCCTTCCTGGTGGACAAGGAGAACGCCCGGCATGCCGGACAGGCGCTCTTCGAGGCCGTCGACAGGCTGGTTCGGCAGCTGCCCGAGGGGCAACGCCCCAGGCTCGTGGTGTTCGGCGAGAGCCTGGGATCGTTCGGCGCCGAGGCGCCGTTCATGAGCCTGAACAACGTCCTGGCCCGTACCGACGGCGCCTTGTTCAGCGGACCGACGTTCAACAACACTATCTGGACCGACCTGACCTCCACTCGTGACGCCGGATCGCCGGAGTGGTTGCCGATCTACCACGACGGCAAGAACGTCCGCTTTGTCGCCCGGCCAAGCGATCTCAACCGTCCGGACGCTCCGTGGGACCACCCGCGGGTGGTCTATCTGCAGCACGCGTCCGATCCGATCGCCTGGTGGACCCCCGACCTGTTGTTCAGCGAACCGGACTGGCTGCGGGAGCCGCGGGGCTACGACGTGCTGCCCGAGACGCGCTGGATCCCGGTGGTCACCTTCCTGCAGGTCACCGCGGATATGGCGGTCGCCCAGAAAGTGCCGCCGGGACACGGCCACGACTACGTCAGCGACGTCGCCAACGGCTGGGCCGCCGTGCTCTCGCCGCCCGGGTGGACGCAGGAGAAAACCGACAGACTACGGCCGTTGCTGCACTCCAACGGTTGAGCCACCGACGGGCTGATCGAGCACCCCGGCACCCGCCAACGCGTGGTATCCGCCGTCGACATCGGTGGCGCGGTGCAGGCCGATGTCGAGCAGCGCCGCCGCCGCCAGGCTGGAGGTGTAGCCCTCCGAGCAGACAATCACCCATTCCACGTCGTCGCCCACCGCCTCGGGCAACCTGGCGTCGCTGGTGGGATCGCAGCGCCATTCCAAGACGTTGCGTTCGATCACCAACGCGCCCGGCAGCTCACCCTCGCGGAATCGCTGGGCCTGCGGCCGGATGTCGACCAGCACCGCCCCGCGCCGCAGCGCGTCGGGCACCTCGGCGGCCGAAAGGCGCCGATACCGGTGCCGGGCGGATCTCAACACGACGTCGATGCGGCTCATCACGGCCCTTCCGGGTGGTCGGTCAGTTCGGTGCGCTGGCGCCGCAACCTGTTGCTGCCGGTGACCTCGTAGTACGACATGGCGGTCAGCGGCGGCGAGTAGGCGTGCACGCTCAGCGTCGGTGACACCGGTGCTGCAACGGGCCCGCGAGCCCACACCACGTCGTGCACCCAGCCCAGCGGGAAGCCGGCCTGATCGCCGGCGTCGAGCCGGCGGCGCCGCAAACCTCCTCCCGACCAACGGCACTCGTTGAGCGACCCGGACACCACCGTCAACGCGCCCAGCGATCCGCCGTGGTCATGCAATTCGGTGGAGTGGCCGGGCACCCAGCTGATCAGCCAGACGTCCATTTCGTCGTCGCCGTGGATCCGCGTGAACCAGCGCCGCGACTCTGGCACGCCGCCGTCCGGCAGCAGGTGGTCAAAGCGTCCGCTGAGCACGTCGTCGGCCGCCCGGTCGGTGGCGTGCAGGAGGTCGGGCACCCGTAATCGGGTCGGTCCTGAGGACGAGGACGGGGTCGGTGGGCGGAACGCAGCCAGGCCGGCAACAGGCAAAGACATCGGGGGAGCTCCAGGAAGACGGTTCGGACAAGCGGCGGCGTGTTACGGCCGACAACACTCGCAAAGTCCGAAGAGCTCCATCACGGCAGCCAGTGTTGCATAGATTGACACCGTGCGCTGGCGCGGTCATCGGTCTCTGCGGTGCGGCGCGGTTGTCGTCGCGGCCGGTCTGCTGGTGGTACCGGGGTGCTCACACGGTGCCGACAACGGCAAGCCCCCCTCCTCGCCGGCGTGGCCGCCGGGCGTTTCCAGCGACCCGAGTTCGGCGCCGCAGGGAGCCATCGGGCTTTCCCCCGCCGGCGTGACGACCAGCGTCGATGTCCCCGCGGATTCGACCGAAGAGGAGTACTACCAGGCCTGTCACGCCGCCAAGGTATGGATGGATGCACAGCCCAAGACGGATCTGCCGCTTTTCGAGCCGTATCTGGCGATGATTCAGGCGTCGCCTTCGGGCACACCGGGCAGCTGGAATGCCCGCTGGGCGGACCTGCCATTGACTCGGCAGGCGGCCGTGATCACCGCCGCGCGGGCGGCCGCCAATGACGAATGCGGGTAACACGGCAGACTGCCAAGAGAATTGTGATCACGGGTAGAAAAAGTGCCCAGCCGGCCGTCGGTAGCCCAACTCGCCGCGCAAAATGAGTAGATGGCCGGTGAACCTGGCGCAGTGGTTGCGCGCTCGCACGGCTCATCACCGACCCGGGTGGCCCTGGCCCTCGGCAGCGGCGGCGCCCGCGGCTACGCCCACATCGGGGTGATCGAGGCACTACGGGCACGTGGTTATGACATCGCGGGCATCGCCGGCTCGTCGATGGGGGCGATGGTCGGCGCCCTGCAAGCGGCCGGACACCTGGACGAGTTTGCCGACTGGGCGAAATCATTGACCCAGCGCACGATTCTGCGGCTGCTGGACCCCTCCATCAGCGCAGCCGGAGTGCTTCGGGCCGAAAAGATCTTGGACGCGGTGCGCGACATCCTCGGCCCGGCCACCATCGAACAGCTACTCATCCCCTACACCGCGGTGGCGACCGATCTGTTGGCCGGCAAGTCGGTGTGGTTTCAGCGCGGTCCCGTGGACGAGGCAATCCGGGCCTCCATCGCCATCCCCGGCGTGATCGCCCCCCACGCGGTCGACGGGCGCCTCCTCGCCGACGGCGGCATCCTGGATCCGCTGCCGATGGCCCCGCTGTCGGCGGTCAACGCCGACCTGACCATCGCGGTAAGCCTGTCCGGCAGCGAGGCCGTCACCCACCACGGTGCCGAGCCCGGTGCCACCGTCGAGTGGCTGAACCGCATGGTGCGCAGCACCTCCGCGTTGCTCGACACCACCGCCGCCCGGTCGTTGCTGGACCGGCCGACCGCACGAGCCGTGCTGAACAGGTTCGGCGGGGCGGCCACGGAATCGGACACCTGGTCGGACAACCCGGAGATCGAGCGGTCCGCCGCCGATCGCGACGACGAAACCGAACTGCCCGGCACCGCACCCGAGGTTCCGAAACTGGGCAGCTTCGAGGTGATGAATCGGACGATCGACATCGCCCAGTCCGCGCTGGCGCGCCACACGCTGGCGGCCTACCCACCCGACCTACTGATCGAGGTCCCGCGTTCGACGTGCCGGGGCCTGGAGTTTCACCGGGCGGTGGAGGTGATCGCCGTAGGCCGGGACCTCGCCAACGAAGCCCTGGACGAGCTGGAGGCAAAGGCCCACCAGCCCGACCCGCCCGCGATCGAAGGCTGAGCGGCGGCCGGTCAGGTGCCGAGGAACCGGGCGACAGCCTGGGCTTCCCGGCGGCCCTGCTCACGTCCGGCGCGGGCCGAGGCGACGCGACAGCGCGGATCCAGCGGATTGGGCCCGTAGGCCGCCAAGGAGTTGTCGTCGGCGAACACCGCGAACACCCGGCCGGCGAATGCGGAGACCTCAGCGGCCGGCCCGGCGCCGAAGGGTGACGACGCATCCGCACCCGAGGGCACCAGCACCACCGCCACATCGCAGTCACCGGCCACCCCGAGGTTGACCGAGCTGGCCACCCCGGCGTCCATGTAGCGGCGGTCCGCGATTGTCACCGGTGGCCACGCCCCCGGCACCGCGCAACTGGCCGCCACCGCGTCGACAAGGTCGACACCCGCGTCCCGTTCGAAGACCACGAGCTCGCCGGTGGCGATGTCGATGGCGGTGATCCGCAGCTGCCGCTGCGGCCAGTCATGGGAGGGCAACCGCTTCGCAATCACCTGGCGGCGCACCGGTTCGGGAACGGTCTTGGTTGCTACCGCCACGGCTCCGATCCGCCGCATTTGTTGACGGGTCAGGTCCAGCGCCGCGTCGTACGGCTCGCGCAGGGCGGCCAGGAACAGTTCGGCGATGTCATCGACGTCGACACCGGGATCGATCTCGGCCGACGCCTCGGCGACCTGCCGGTCGAAGAGCTCGTCGAGCGTGGCTCCGCTGCCGACCTGCGCGGCCACGGCCGAGCCGGCCGAGGTCCCGATCAGCACGTCCGAATCCAGCAACAGGGCGGCCGCGGCCGGTGACTCATCGGCGATACCGCGCAAAACCCCTGTCTCCCAAGCGATGCCCGCTATTCCTCCACCGGCCAGCACAAGCGCGCGTCTGGTTGTCACGCCCACCCACTCTGCCAGGCCGGGGCCGTCCACCGGCGCGGGAGGGTTCAGGCCGACGCGCGCTGCGCCTGCTGGGACGACGCATTCAGATCCGAGTAGTCGAGCGGATGCTTTGGCGGATCGGGCAGCACCGCGCTGCGGGTGACCTGTAGCGCCGAGTTGACGTGCACCAACTGCCCCGGCTCAAGCAGCGCCCAGCGCGGGTCATCGTCCATCCGCTCACTGGCGAACACCACCGACGAGCGGGTACCCAGATGTCCCGACTGCGCCCGAATCCGGTTGGTGCGCATGTGAAACTCGCGGTCCGGAGGCTCCGCTCGGCGGTCCAAGAGGTAGAGCTCATGGGTCTGGGGGTAGCGCAGTGCCCACATATCGGTGGCCGTACTGAGCAGCACGTTGAGCGCATAGATCGGCACGTTCGCCGCCAGCCAGCCCAAGGCGGCGACCAGGCCGGTGGTCTCGTCGCCGTCGTGCGCGCGGATCGACCCGGTGATCAAGGCGAACACCCGCTCTGAGTCGGTCTGACCCAATACCAGGTCATCCGTGCCGAGCTCGCGCAGCCGCTCATCGATGACGTCGGTACCCTCGATCACACCGTTGTGCGCAAAAATCCGTTCGTCTTGCAGAAACGGGTGCGTGTTGTGCAGACTATGCGCCCCGGTCGTCGCGTAACGGACATGAGCGACGAAGGTGGTGCCGTGCATTTCGTGCGCCTCGGTGGCGAAGTCGGCGTCCTCCCAAGCCGCCATCGGCTGCTTGCGCAGCTCTGGTTCACCATGCTCGCCGAAGACACCCAGGCCCGTACCGTCCGGGTTCTTCCTGCTCTGGGCGGACAGACTATCCGGCGCGTCCAACAGCCAAAATGTCGCGGTACAGAAGCTTTTCCCGGCGTGCAGGCCAAAGAGTCGACACATGGTTTCGACGTACCCAGATTCAGCCGGTCAACACCGTCGAAAGGTCCCGCAGCGCCCGTCGCGCGTAGCGCTTCCAGACCATCCCGAACAGCGGTAGCCCCGGCGCGGCCAGCGCCGACTTCGGATAAATCGTCCAGCGCCAGGTGATCTCGGTTCCGCCACTGACCGCGGTGAAGCTCCACGCACCCGTGACCGAGCCGATCAGCAGCGCCATCGGGCCGTTGATGTCGGTGAGCCGGTAGCCGAACGATCGCGGCGGGTCAACGCCGGTCAACTGCTCTTGCACGCTGCCACCGACGAGGATCAGCGTTCGGCTCTGGCCCGCGGCGTCCCAGTCGCCGGTTTGATCCCGCACTTCCTTGATCGGCGGGATAGGCCCGTACCAGCGGCTGAAAAGCTCCGGGAGCGGTAGCGGCAGGGTGCCGTGGAACGCTGCTTCGATCGCGACGGGTACGACGCGTGACTGCTCTACGACGAGTGGTTGTGGCATGTGGATCGCTCCTCAGCGCGCCAGCCGGGGGGCGGCCCGGCCGGTGATCGGCGGCAGGTCAAAGAAGCTTTGGATGCCCGCCGGCGCGGCACACGTCGCGGGGATCGCATTGACGCAATGCGCGGCGGTAGCGACGATCCCGGGGTTGCTCTGCAGCCCCGCTTCCACGCTTTCGGGCTGCCAGCCCTTGACCGTCACGAAGGTGTCCGGGTTTCCGTGCACTTCGATTTCGTAGCGTTCTCCCGCGGGCCCGAACGACCAAGGAGGATCGAGGTTTTCGGATCCCATCAGCCAGTTCACGGTGATGCGGACGACCACCGTGTCGCCCACCATCGCTTCCCAGTGAAACCGTCGCCCGGCGACCTGGCCGGGCTCGATCACCCCGATCGGCGAGTCGATGGGCGCGGTCGCCACGGCCACCTCCTGCGAAGACCGGATCTTCGGATCGGCGGCAAAGCCCAACCGGTCGACACAAAGCCGGACCGACTGACAGAACCCACCATCGAGCAGTTTTTGCATCGGCCCGGTCAGCGCGGTATCCGGCGTCCCGCCGAAGCCCATCACATAGCGCAGGACATCCGGCGCGCCATAACTGCGGAGGTCCGAAAACTCTTCGGCGCGAACAAAAGTCACAGCCGTCGACATCACCGACAATAGCAGGGGAAACAGCTCGGTGGCCGCCCCCGGGCCGATGCCGGCGCCGTGCAGCGTCGCATTGCCGGCTTGCGCGGCGACTTCCAGGTGAGCGCCCTCCTTTTCGCTCGGGTAGAACCAGCCGAGCGGGGTGACGACGTTCTTACCCGAGCGCAACAGCGCGGCGACTTCCTCGACGTTGGGCAGCAACGGTGCGTAGATCACCGCGTCGGCGTCCAGGGCGAGCACATCGTCGATGCTGCTGGTTGCGATCACGCCGAGCGGCGGAGTGCCGATGATCTCGCCGACATCCTTGCCGTCCTTGGCCTCCGAATGCACCCAGCAGCCAACGAGTTCGAGTTCAGGATGGTCCAACACACCTTTGATCGCCGCCACACCGACCGACCCGGTCGCCCACTGAATGACTCGTATGACCCGCGGGCTCATAGGCACACTCTTCCACTACGCCCAGCAGACGCGAAAGCCCCCATTTCGGCCGCGAAATTGGTACTTATGCGACTGCTCGCCGCGGGAGGGGCGACCTTCAGTCGTGGGTCTCGACCACCCAATAGCCGTGTTCGGCGTATCGGGACCGAATGGCTTTCTTGTCGTACTTGCCCACACTGGTGCGCGGAATCTCGTCGACGAACGCCCACCGCTCGGGCAGCCACCATCGAACGACCTTATCGGCAAGGAACTCTCGCAGCTGCTCGGCACTGACCGATCCCTGCTTGGCCACGACGACCGCGAGCGGTCGTTCCTGCCACCGCTCGTCGGGGACGCCGACCACCGCGGCCTCGATCACGTGCGGGTGCGCGATCAGGTAGTTCTCCAACTCCACCGAAGAGATCCATTCCCCGCCGGACTTGATCACGTCTTTGGCCCGGTCGGTCAGCGTGACGAAGCCCTGCTCGTCGAGACGGCCGACGTCGCCGGTGCGCAACCAGCCGGAGTCGAACTTCGACTCGTCGTGTCCCAGGTAGTACGAGCCGGTGATCCAGGGGCCGCGGACTTCCACCTCGCCCACGGCGTTGCCGTCGTTGGGCAGTACCCCGCCGTCGTCGTCGACGATCCGCATCTCCACACCGCAGACCGGTTGGCCCTGGGTGGCGCGGAACGCCCAGTGCCGGTCCTCGGGGGTTCCCGGCGGCGGCCAGGCCATGGTGGCCATCGGGGAAGTTTCCGTCATGCCCCACAGCTGCCGGATCTGGACGCCGTGTTTTTCCTCAAAGGTGCGCATCAGCGATTCCGGCACCGCCGAACCACCGCAGACCACCAGGCGCAGCGACGACATGTCGTGGTCGGGCTCCTCTTCGAGGCGGTGCAGCACGTCGTTCCAGATGGTCGGCACCGCGCCCGCCACCGTGGGCCGCAGGTCTTCGACCATGCCGACCAGCGATCGAGCGTCCAGATGGCGATCGGGGAGCACCAGGTCAGCACCGGCCATCAGTGCCGCATACGGCAGTCCCCACGCGTTGGCGTGGAACATCGGCACGACCGGCAGGACGCGGTCACTGGTCCCGACGCCGATGCCGTTGGCTGCACAGGCCGCCATGGTGTGCAGGAAACTGGAACGGTGGCTGTAGACCACGCCTTTGGGGTGGCCGGTGGTGCCGCTGGTGTAGCACATTGCGGCCGCGGACCTCTCGTCGAGCCGCGGCCAGTCGAATTCGGTCGACTCACCACCGATCACGTCGGCATACCTCAGCACCGTCTTGCCCGACCGCTCCAGCGGTGCGGTGTCGCCCTCCCCGACCAAGATCACGGTATGCACCGTCTTGAGCTCGCCCAGCACCGGACTGAGCAGTTTGACCAGTGACGCGTCGACCAGCAGCACCCGGTCTTCGGCTTCGTTGGCGATATAGGCGATCTGCTCAGGGAAGAGGCGGATGTTAAGGGTGTGCAGCACGGCGCCCATTGACGGCACCGCCAGGTAGGTCGCCAGGTGTTCGGCGTTGTTCCACATGAACGTCGCCACCCGCTGGTCTCCGGTCACGCCGACGCGCCGCAACGCGTTCGCCAGCTGAGCGACCTGCTCGCCCAGTTCGCGGTAACTGCTGTGCCGGTAGCCATGCCCGGTGGCGGTCGTGACAGTGCGTGCCCCGTGGACACCGCACCCGTGCCGCATGATCGCGGTGATCGTCAACGGAAAGTCCTGCATCGTGCTGTCCATCGATGTACCGCCTCACAGATCGCGGCCTCTTGGGTTCGGGGCACCGCCTGATGTTCGATCGGGCGAATGCTATCGCTGCACGGACCCGGGCGAAACGGGTTCCCGGGAAGTGCGGCGAAAACCGGGCCGCTGACTAGACGAGTGCCGCTTCGTAATGCAGCGACTCCGGCACCGTCCACTCGAGTTGGCTGCGGCCAATTTGTGCCGCGGCGTCGATACGGGGAGGCGGGGCAATCGGCGCCACGGCGACCACACCGGAGTAATCGGCCACGTAGAGATATCTGCCGTCGGGGCTCTCGACCACGCAGGACGGGTGCTCGGCCACCCGGATGTCGCCCACGACGTCGAGCGTCGCCGTGCCCACCACCGTGATCCGGTCTTCGCTGACCAGGTAGGCGCGGCGACCGTCGCCGCTGAGCGCCAACCGGGTGAGCGGGCCGGTGATCTCGCCGATCTTGCGCGTGTCGGTGATCTTGTTGGCTGCAGTGTCGACGACGTCCAGCACCGCACCCACGACGGGGCCGCAACTGGCCACATAGGCGATGGCGCCGTCATCGCTGAGCGCGACGTCGCGGACGGGCAAGCCGAGTTCGACGGTGCCGACGATGCGCGAGCGACCACCGATACGACGGTCGTCGCAGCGAGTTCGGTTTTCGACGGCCACCAGTTGGCCGCCGGAGGGACCGTTGGTGCCGACGTAGAGACGACTTCCATCGGAGCTGAGGCGCACACATTCCGTGGTGGTCCCCGATGCGCCGGCAAGTTCGATTGCTTCCAGTTCGCCGGTGGCGGTGTCCACAATGACGACATCAGCGCTGCGGGCGCCATTTCGGCTGGCGCAAAGGTACTTTCCGTCGGAGCTAACCACCAGGTCGCTGACACTCAGCGTCAGCTGATGCGTTGCGATACGCGTATTCGTGCCGATGTCGATGACCTCGATGGAGTCGTAGGCGGTCGACGCGGTACCGACGTAAGCGTGGTGGGCTTGCGTCCCGCTGATCGCGATCGCGAAGGGTTCGTTGAGGCCGGCGAGGGTGTTCAACACCTGACGCGTGTCGGTGTCGATGACCGAGACCGTGTCGCGGCCGTAGTTGCTCACGAGCAGCCGGCTGCCATCACGGCTGATGTCGATGTCGCTGATCGGACCGTTCTGTACCGGGATTTCGACCACTGAAGTCATGTCGAGGTCGAACCCCGGGTGGTCGCGATCGTCATGGGTGGCCCTGTGGCCGTTCGCATCGCTCACGCTGGTACCGCCTTTGCTATGTATGTCGGTGCGGAGGGCAACGTCGCCGGCACGTTTGCACGTCCGCTGCGGGCTCCGGGTCAACCGGAGTTCAGCGCCCAAAGGCACTGATGCGGCTGGCTTTTTCAAGTCTACCGGCCGAAATTTCTTCCAAAAGATCTCGCGAGATTCGCCGTTACGTACATCACACTGCACCCTCCGCATCACCGGGCACCTCAATCAGGCCGCATGCCGGCGATGTGTCGATGGCGAAGGCCGAACATGGCCGCTTCTGCAGACTTCGCGTTTGCAGCGAACGCCCGCTGCGGGCGTTCGCGATTGTCTGCGTGTGGGATTGCGGTGCCTAAAAACCTGACGAGGGAAATATCACACCCGAGCGGTTCTCGGCTAGCCGAAGTGAGTCTGCGGTCGCGCCAGAGCGGCACCGTCGACGACGATGTCGAGCTTCTCGTTGTAGAAAGCCACCAGGCCGGCGATCTGGCCGACCGCCGGCAACGGATAGTGGTACGTCCACGCCAGGTCTTTGTGCACGACTTGCTCGCCGGCAGGACCCAACCGCACCGACCAGTAGCCCGACGTCACCCCTTTGTACGGACACAGCGTCTGCGTCGCACTGGGTTCCAGATGCTCGAAGGCGATATCGGTCGGGTCGATGTAATACCTTGTGGGTAAGCCTGTTTCGAATAGCAGCACGGGAGATCTGCTGTCGGCCAGTATGAAACCGCCGAGTTCAACCCGGACATGGCGGTGTGAGCGCAGGGCGTCCACTCGCGTATACGGATTGCGCGGATGACCATAGATCGGCTCGTCTTCCTCGAACCACCGCAACGAATTCCACTCGAAGCGCACGCTGCCCGCCACCGGGCTGTCGCTGTGGACGTCGAACACCCGCGCGGCGGACGGACAGGTCCGGCCGCCGCCTACCACGGAATGCAGCCGCGACGGACCGAACTGCACGTGCTGCGGTCGGTTCTCGTCGTGCAGAAACTCCGCGCGGACATCGGCCAGCGGGATGTAGTACTGCGGATAGTAGGGAACCTCCCACACATAGCGCGCCGCGATCGTGTCGAAGACCAGCGCGTCGCCGAGATAGCCACGGACCCGGCGCGGCGCCGGCTCGATTCGTCCACGAGTGGCGGCCATTGTGGGATAGTCACTTTCGGCGGACACGGGACCACCTACTGGTCTTTGGACGCCAACCCGGCCGGCGCGTGCGAGATCGCCCTTCGAATGGCATCGGCGAGCGCCACGGCGCTTTCTTCGGTGAGCTCGAGCGCCACCCGCGCCGCCGGGCCAAGCTGCGGGTTGAGCACATCGATATTGACGGTGTGGGCGTAGGGCGCATGAACGGCATGGTCGACATACACCGTCGCGCGGCTGGCGCCGAACCATCCCGTCGGGCCCTTGCCACTGCCATCGATCTCGACGTGTTCGGTGAGATAGGTACACATCTGCGATACCTAGCCTTTCAAATGGGTGGCGAAGAATTCGTCGATGCGGCGCCAGCCGTCCAGCGCCGCCTCCACCCGGTACACCGGCCGGTCGACGGAGAAGAACGCGTGGCCCGCGCCCTCGTAGGAGTGAAACTCGTGCGGCTTGTTGAGCTTGTTCAGCTCGGCGTCCAGCGTGGCCACCGCGGCGGGATCGGGGAACTTGTCGTCGAGCCCGAACAGGCCAAGCAGCGGGCAGCTCAAATTCGGGGCCAGGTGCAGGATCGGTTTGATGGCTCTGGGCACCCCCTCGGGCGGGTCCTCGACGACGAAACCCCCGTAACAATCCACCGCGGCGTCGAACTGCAGCGAGCATGCCGCCAGGAACGTATGCCGCCCGCCCGAGCAGTGCCCGATGACGCCGAACTTCCCGTTCGCCCCCGACAGCGAGCGCAGGTGCTCGACCGCTCCCGCGACATCGCCAACCAGTCGCTCGTCGGGCACCCCGCCGGCGGCCCGCGCAGCCGCGGCGGCGTCGTCGGGCGCGGCACCCGGGGCCTCGCGCGAATAGAGGTTGGGGGCCACGGCGTGGTAGCCGTAGGCGGCGAGTCGCCGGACGAACTCCTTGGTCTCGCGGTCGTATCCGGGCATGTGGTGGATCCACACGATTCCGCCGCGCGACCCCCCGGCGAGCGGCATGGCCCGGTAGGCCTCGATCTGATCGCCGGCGTGACCGGTGATGGTGATCGTTTCCGCACGCATGGCGTCTGGGCTGAATGCGGTCATCGCTGCTCCTTTTGAGGCTCCTTGTTCGGCCGCAACGGGATGCGGAGCGCATGCCGCTGCTGCCGGGCCTCCCCGTCGAAACCAAGGTATCCGACCGCGGTACCTGGCCGGTGGCGACGGTCAGTGTCGCCGGTCGCGCACCTTATAGGTCGAGGGCCACGACTTCCGGGACTCGTCTCCGGTCAGCGGAACGCCCATCCCACCGACTTTGACGTTGTAGGCCTCCTTACCGGGGCCGACCTCGCGATTGGCGTGCTCCTGGGCAAGGAAGTACAGCTCGTCGATGGTGGCCTCGTCGTAGGCGACGAAGGAGGTTTCCCGGACGACGTCGTCCATCCCGGTGAGCATCCGGGCGCGCAGGAGCTGCGACGCCAGCGCAGCCAGACCCAACAGCGAAAACGGAACAACCCAGTAACAGATGAACGCCAACGGAGTCCTGGTGTCCAGGATCGAGGCGTTGCCCCGCACGATCGGTGGGATCGCCGACGACACCGTCATCCCGGCGAACGTTGCGATCCAGACCCAACTCAACACGCTTACGATCCGGCCGAACAGGTCGGTCTTGACCACGTCGGCAGGTTGTTCCGCAGCGGCGAACTCATGCACCAGCGGCTTACCCATCAGCGTGCCGGTGAGCGCCACCAGAAGGATCGCGGCGTTGCCGAGCGACAGCATCCACCGCTGCAGGAAAGATTCACTGAGCGCAAAAGTCAGCACTGCAAGCACCAGAAACGCTGTGACGGAAGTAGTTTCGAGTACGTGTCCCGGCTTCCCGGTTGCGCTCGCGATTCCCAGCGCGGCTACCGCCAGCGCGAGCGCAACCAGCACGGAGGTCGTGAAAGGGACGTTACCGACAAGCACCCAATAAACGATCCACGGCGCAATACCAAACAGCATGCCCACGATGGGCCAGTGTATGAGTGGCGCTTGGCGGCGCCGTCGGCGGCAGGCGCCAAGCCGTCATGTCGGCTTGGCACCGCCTATCGGCTCGAGGCCTCCGATTTCGGGGAAGTCGCCAAACGAACGATCGCGGCCGCCGACAGCGTCAGCCGACGGCTGGGCTGGACCGACCGCGCCTCTCAACCACGGTCGTCTTCTACTGCGGCCTCGACGGGCATCCGCTCGCGCAGGCTGTCATAGATCGGCGGCGATGCCACCAGGTACGCGGCAAGCACCGCCGCAGCGGTCGCGGCCAACATCGGCACGATCACCTCCGTCGTGGCCGTCATCTCGACGACGATGGCCATCCCGGCGACGGGCGCTCGGACGGTGGCCCCGAAGAATGCGGCCATGCCGACGAGTGCCATCGGAACCGCCAGCGACGTCGCGTTCGTCGGCCACACGAGGTTGAAGACCCCGACGAACAGCAATCCCCACAGCGCACCCACCGCCAGCAGCGGTGCGAACAGTCCGCCCGGCACGCCGGCCGAGTACGACAGGGGGCCCGCGATGAGCCGCACGGCAAGGTATCCGATGACGACGGACAGGACGAAGCGGTGCCCGCCGAGGATCAGTTGCGTCATGGGGTCGCCGCCGCCCACCGCGAGCGGATAGACGAACATCGCCAGCCCGATGACGGCGCCGATCAGCGCCGCCTTCGTGGGGGCCGGAACTCGGCCCAGCGCGGCGACGTGGTCGACGAACCACAGCACCAACCGGTTGTAAGCGGCGCCGAGACATCCGGTGAGCAGGCCGAAGATGACAAAAAGCGGAAGCCACACCAGATCCGGAGCCCCGAAGCGTTCGACCTGGAAGTCGGGGTGGTTGCCCAGGACCAGCCGGGCACAACCGACGGCCGCGGCGGCGGCGAAGAGCGTCGCCAGCACGGTCTTCACTCGGAAGGACTTCGTCACCTCCTCGAGGGTGAACAGGGTGCCCCCGATGGGTGCGTTGAACGCGACCGCCAGGCCCGCGCCGCCCAACGCCGTCTGCATCATCCTGACCTCGGAATCGGGCAGCCGGGCGCGTCGCGCCGCTTCAGCCCCGATCGCCGCACCCATGTGCACCGTCGGCCCCTCGCGGCCCAACACGAGTCCGGAGCCGATGCCCAGCACGCCGCCGATGAACTTCGCCGGAACCAACCGAATCAGCGGGGGGCGGGCGTCGCCCCGAAAAACCGCCTCGACGTGCTGGATGCCGCTCCCTGCGGCCAGCGGCTCCCACCGAACGATCAGGGCGGCGAGGGTGGCGCCGACCGCAGCGGCGGCGATGGGGACGAGCCAGCCCGGTCCGGGCAACTTGTGCGCCCAGTCCACGAAGTCGATGCGCAGATCGTCAGCTGCCTGCAGACACCAGCGAAATGCACCCCCGACGAAACCTATGACCACGCCGGCGACGATCGCCGTTGCGCAGATGAGTATCGAACCCCGCATGGAGTCATCGGGCTGATCGGGACCTCGCGCCGCTTCGGTCATCGTGATGCATGAGCGGGTCCGTGCGGATCGTCCCTGCCGCGAAGATGCACGAGCAACCGTTCTCCTTCACCGCTGGATT
>CAYNLB010000069.1:11021-24725 GCA_964397935.1 uncultured Mycobacterium sp. | reverse complement strand
CGACGGCGATGTGCGCCGCGTTGCTGCCGATCACCGCTCCGGTGCGGGGCAGCTGGCCCTCGGGCATGAGGTGAACGAAAGGCTCGGCGTGGTAAGCCTTTTCGTAGGCAGCTCGCAGCTGAGATAGCGGGGATCGGGTGCGCGCGGTGCAGGTGGCCAGGATGCCGCGGGATGTCGGGATGAGCACCGGGGTGAACGACACCGTGACGTCCTGCTTGGTGACGGCTCCCAGGCCCTGCGTGATCTCGGGGGTGTGCCGGTGGGCGCCGGCGATGTTGTAAGCCCGCGCGGACCCGATGACCTCCGAACCGAGCAGGTCGGTCTTGGCTGCGCGACCGGCGCCGGAGGTGCCGCTGACGGCGACCACGGTGACGGCGGGTTCGATGAGATCCTCGGCCACCGCGGGCAGTAGCGCCAGCAACGCCGCGGTCGGGTAGCAGCCCGGAACCGCGACCCGGCGTGCGCCCCGCAGCCGCTCGCGCGCGCCGGGCAGCTCCGGCAGCCCGTAGGGCCAGCTGCCGGCGTGCGCGGATCCGTAGAACCGCTCCCAGGCGGCGGGGTCGGTGAGCCGAAAGTCGGCGCCGCAATCGATGATCAGGGTGTCGGGGCGCAGCCGTTCGGCCAGTGCAGCCGAATGCCCGTGCGGTAACGCCAGGAACACCACGTCATGATCGGCCAGCACGGTCACCTCGGTGGGCTCGACCAGTCGCTGCGCCAACGGCGTCAGGTGCGGATGGTGCTCGCCGAGCGTGCTACCGGCGCTGGCCGCGGCGGTCACCGAACCGATCGTGAGGCGTCCTTCGGTGTAGGCCGGGTGGCCGAGCAGCAGCCGCAGGATTTCACCGCCCGCGTAACCGCTGGCGCCCGCAACCGCCACCTTCAATACGTCGGCCATTTCGCCGATTCTGCATGGTTATGCAACGTATTGCAAATCCATTCTAGGCGCGCAATTCGGCGCCGACCACCTCGGCGGCGCGCGCCACCGCGGCATCGCGGGCCGCGCTGGCATCATCCTCGGTCAACGTGCGATCCGGCGCACGGAACCTCAGCGCGAAGGTCAGCGACTTGCGGTCCTCGCCGATCTGCGGACCGGTGAACACGTCGAACAATTGGATGTCTTCCAGCAGTTCACCGGCCCCCTCGCGAACGGCATCCGCCACCGCCTGAGCCGGTACGTGCGCGGCCACCACCAGGCTGACGTCCTGGAACACCGCCGGAAACGGCGACACCCGGGGCGCGGGCAACGCCGCCCCGAGGGGAATCGCACCGAGGTTGAGTTCGACCGCGCAGGTGCCTGGCGGCAGGCCCGAGCGCTCGATCACGGCCGGGTGCAGTTGCCCCGCGTAACCGACGGGCGTATCCGCGACGAGCACCTCGGCGCACCGGCCCGGATGCCATGGCAGGTACTGGGCGGCCCGGAGCCGCACGTCGACTCCGCTGGCACGGGCGATGATTCGCACCGCTTCGAACGCGTCGGCGGCTTCGACCCGGCGGCCCGGACCCCAGGGGCCGCGGCGTTCGCGCAGGCCGGCCAGCACCGCGGCAACGTGCTGGGGTTGCCGGGGCAACGACGCGTCGAGCATGGCGATCTCGCTGTCGGTCGGCCGCCGGTGCACCGGGATGAGCTGCACGCCGCGAGTCTGCTCGGTCGGCTGGACGACCTGCGCCAAGGCATACAGTGCGACGTCGACCAGCCCGCGAGACACGTTGCGCACCAATGCTTCCAGCAAAGCCGGCAGCAGCGTGGTGGCCAACTGCGGACGGTCGGCCTCGAGCGGGTTGAGCACGTGCGTCGTCGCTCGCCGCGGGTCATCGGCCGGCAGCCCCCACAGATCGAACACACCCGCGGGCAAGAATGGCGTCGGCAGGATCTCGACGTAACCGGACTGGGCAAGCGACGTGCCGATGGCGCGACGACGCTTTTGCACCGCGGTGAGCCCCCGGCCCGCGGGAGCCGCAGGCAGCACCGACGGGATGACGTCCAGCCCTTCCAACCGCAGTACCTCTTCGACGAGGTCGGCGGGCTGCAGCAGATCGGGCCGCCAACTCGGCGGCCGCACCACCAAAGCGCCGCCGTCTTCGGTGATCTCGTCGGTTACCACGGCCCCGATCTGCGCCAGCCGCCGGGCGGTCGTGCCCGGGGCGTAGGCCACTCCCGCGAAGCGGTCCGGCAGGTCGGCCGCGATCCGGATCGGCGGCCCAGCCCAATCGGCGACCGAGTTGCCGACTGGCGGATCACCCCGCCAGTCGGTCAGGGCGTCGGACACCGCTCCACCGGCGATGTCGGCGAGCAGCGTGGCGCACCGGTCCAGCGCGGCCACCGAAATGGCCGGGTCGACGCCTCGCTCGTAGCGGCGGGCGGCTTCACTGGGCAGGTGCAGCCTGCGCTGCGTGCGGGATACCGCGGCCGGGTCCCATACCGCGGCCTCCAGCAGCACGTCGGTGGAATCGGCGCGGACTTCGGTGCTCGCCGCGCCCATCACGCCGCCGATCGCCGCGGTCGCCACGTCATCGGTGATGAGGACATCGGCCGGATCGAGCCGGCGCTCGATGTCATCGAGGGTGACGACGGTCTCGTCGCTCCGGGCGAATCGCACGCTGAAGCCCCCGTTGATGCGCCCGCAGTCGTGGGCGTGCATGGGGTGGCCGAGTTCGAGCATTACGTAATTGGTCACATCGACGGCCGGAGAGGTGGCGCGGATGCCCGATAACAGCAGCCGGCGCTGCAGCCACCAGGGCGACACGGCGGTGGGGTCGATCCCGGTGACCGGGCGCAGCGCGAACCTGCGCACGCCGGTTTCGGCCTGCACCGTCAGTGGCCAAGCCTCCGCGTTCACCGGCAACGGCTTTACCTCGGCCGGGTCGACGAAATCCAGGTCGTAGGCGCAGGCGATCTCGCGGGCAAGGCCACGCACCGACATGCAGTAACCACGGTCGGGCGTGATCGCCAGGTGGAAGACCGCGTCATCCAGCCCCAGCACCGCGGCGCCATCGGCTCCGGGCTCGGCGGTTCCCGGCGGCAGCACCAGGATCCCGGAATGGTCGGCGCCCAAACCGAGTTCGACCGCCGAGCAGATCATTCCGTCGGAGTTGCGGCCGTAGGTCTTGCGCGCCGCGATGGCGAATCCGCCGGGCAGCGTGGTGCCGGGCAATGCCACGACAACCAGGTCGCCGACCGCGAAATTAGTTGCGCCACAGATGATTTCACGCTGAATATCCTCGCCGATGTCGACCAGGCAGGCCCGGATCGGCTTCTTGAAACCGGTGAGCTCTTCGATGTCGGTGACCCACCCCACGGTCAGTGGCCCGTCGACCGGGCCGAGCGGCAGGACCTCTTCGACTTCGTGGCCGATCCGCACCAGCGCCTGCTCGAGATCGCCGGGCGCGACCTCCCAGTCCGGGGCGCCGACATTCAAGACCTCGCGCAGCCAGCTGTAGGCGATGCGCATCAGACACCAACCCCGAACGGCAACGAAAACCGGATATCGCCTTCCACCATGTCGCGCATGTCGGGAATTCCGTTGCGGAACTGCAAAGTGCGTTCGAGACCCATCCCGAACGCGAAGCCGGAGTAGGCCTCTGGGTCAATCCCTGCGGCGCGCAACACGTTTGGATGCACCATTCCGCAGCCGCCCCACTCCACCCAGTCGGCGCCGCCTTTCCTGTTGGCGAACCACACGTCGACCTCGGCGGACGGCTCGGTGAAGGGAAAGAAGTGCGGACGGATCCGGGTACGCGCCGAAGGACCGAACTCGGCGCGCGCGAACGCGTCGAGGGTTCCGCGCAGGTGTGCCATGGAAAGGCCGCGGTCCACCGCCAATCCCTCGACCTGGTGGAAGACCGGCGTGTGGGTGGCATCGAGTTCGTCGGTGCGGAAGGTGCGGCCGATCGAGATGACGTAGACGGGCAGCTCGTGCGCCAGCAGTGTGCGCACCTGCACCGGCGAGGTATGGGTGCGCAGCAGCTGCCGGGATTCCTCCGGCGCGATGTAGAAGGTGTCCTGTTCGCTGCGCGCGGGGTGGTCGGCCGGGAAGTTGAGGGCGTCGAAGTTGAACTGCTCGGTTTCGACTTCCGGCCCCTCGGCCAGTTCCCAGCCCATCGCGATGAAGGTATCGGCGATGTGCTCGGCCAAGATTGTGATCGGGTGCCGGGCCCCGGTCGGATGCCGGGTCGACGGCAGTGTGACGTCAATACCCTCGGCGACCAGCACCGCCGCATCGCGCTCGGCACGCAGCGTCGCCAGCCGTTCGTCGTAGGCGCGCTGTGCCTCGCCGCGTGCGCTGTTGACCCGCTTGCCGGCGTCGGCACGCTCGTCCTTGGGGACGGTGCCCAGTGCCTGGCGGGCCAGCGCCAGCGGTGAGCGGTCACCGAGGTGCTCGGTCTTGACCCGCGCCAGGTCATCCAGATCGTCGGCGAGCGCGATGGCCTGCCGGGCGCCACTGACCGCTTCGGCCAAGGCTTCCGGCGACAGGTCGACGGGTTGATCACCCACGCGGCGACACTCTCCTTGTTGACGAGGCTGGCCAGACTGGATCAATTTGCGGCCACGAGTGTGACGCAAGTGCCGATCATAGTGATTCGGTGGATGCCCCCCGGCGGGCGCCGGGAAGTCGGCGCGGCGGGATGGGCTTCAGACCGGCGAGCGCGGCTCAGCCGGCCATGACCGGCTGCGGGCCGCCCAGCGCCTCCCCGTCCCCCGATGGCAGCACCGTCAGCGCATTGCGCGCACTGATCAGCTGGGTGATCTTATGGGCGGCAAACCCGCCCATGACACCGAACGCCGGCGCCGCGGCCATGGTCCCCCAGTGGTGGGCCAGCAGCAGGAAGCCGAACCCGGCGGACGCCGCCAGCATCATCAGTCGCACCGGCGTCCAGTGGACCGGCTGCCGGAATCGGGCGGACACCAGCACACCAAGGATTACGGCGACGGTGTGACCGGCATCGGTGAAATCCCCCCCGATGATCGCCGTGGCGATGCCCGCCGACACCCACCAGCCGACCCATGCCGCCCGCCAACGGCGGGGAATCACTGCCGTCATCGCCCCGAGCACCGCCAGGGCGCCGTAGCTCATCCCGACGTCGCTGGCCCGGGTGATCGACAACGGCAGCCAGCCGAACTCGACGGCCGCGGCAAGCGCGGCGGCCACCAGCAACGTCGCGCCGATGTGGCCGACGAAAAAGGCCACGACCAGCCGGATGGTGCGCAAGTGCAGTTCTGCGAGGGCAAGCAGGCAGGTCAGAAAAGGCAACCAGAAGTAGAGCGGACCAGCATCGACGACCAGCGCACTGCCCAGTAGGGTGCCCAGGTGTCCATGGGCCAGGTTGTGCAGGTTGGTGCTGGCGCGCTCGATGGCGATGTCACGCGCGTGCGGGCCAAGCACCAAGATGGCGGAGCTGATGGCGAGCAGGACCGCTGCGTAGCCCACGGTGAATCGGACCCGGGCGAGCCGGGATAGCAAGCCGTAAATCATTGGCATCCACTATGCCTATGAAGTCGTTTCGTCGCTGTCATCAGAAGCTGTCAACTCCCTACGGGTCTTGAGGCGATAAATCGCCAGGTCCGCGGGCATCCCCGCGGGCTTGTGCGCAAACATTGGTTTACGTGCGCGTTTGGCGACGACGCCCAACGCATCCAGCTCGCTTTGCGGTATCAGATCCAACGTCGAGCTCGACACCATGATTCCACCTTTGGTGCCGCGTTCCATAACCCGGGCGGCGATGTTGACGTCGACACCCAGCCAGTCGGCGGCCATCCGCTGCGGCCGGCCGGTGTGGATCCCGACCCGCATCCGCGGCGTGTAGCCGGCCACCTCGACCGATTTCAGCGCCTCCTTGGCGGCCAGAACCGCTCGTACGGCGATCGTGGGGTCGCCGAACACCGCCATGATTCCGTCGCCCATACGTTTGACAATGTGCCCACCGGCGTCGAGTAGCGGTGGTTCGATGGCCCGCGACACCTGCCGCAGCAGGGTGAGCGCCGCCTCGTCCCCGACTTCCAAGGACCACGCCGAGAAGCCGACCAGATCGGTGAAGACCAGTGTCACCTCCGGATTGGCCGGGCGCCGCGAGACCGCTTCGGTCAGTGCCTGCCACACCTGCAACACGCCGAGGCTGAACTCGCGCGACACCGCATCGCGATCCCCGAGCAACCGGTCGGCGGCCCGCGCCGCGGCGCGCGGACCCCCTTCACCCGCGGTGGACAGCGGGTCACCGAACTCGGGGTCGCCGGGCAGAAGCCGTCGCGCCCGCCGGAGGAAGGCCACCGCCCCGGGGCTGTGATTTCTGCTGTGCAACCACTGCGTCGCCCCGTGCACCGACACCGGAGAACGCGATTCCGAGCCGGAAGGCGGAGCGGGCGGAGCCACCACAGTCGCTTCGGGCTCGCTCGAGTCCGAATCGCGACGCGCGAGTTCCACTTGGCCAGGTTATTTGGTTTCTGCAGAGGCAGGCAACGACGGTCGGACTGGTTGTGTTCCATCTCGCAACGAACCGCTCGATCACGAGCCGGTCACCGCCTTGCCACACCCATGTGGAAGCTCGATAACACCCTTATGCGCGCTAGCCGAGATCGTAGACAACGTGCGTTGTCAAAGTTATCGTGAGCGCAATTAGGAGTAGGAGTCCGTGATGACTGGTACATCGACTACATCCGCTGATCCGCTCGGACCAGATTCACTGACTTGGAAGTATTTTGGCGATTTGCGCACCGGCATGATGGGGGTGTGGATCGGCGCGCTGCAGAACATGTATCCAGAGTTGGGAGCGGGCGTCGAGGAACATTCGATCCTGCTGCGTGAGCCTTTGCAGCGGGTGGCCCGGTCGGTGTACCCGATCATGGGTGTGGTCTACGACGGTGACCGTGCGGCCCAGACCGGCCAGCAGATCAAGGGCTACCACCGCACCATCAAGGGCGTGGACGCCTCGGGGCGCCGTTATCACGCGCTGAATCCGGAAACCTTCTACTGGGCGCACGCCACGTTTTTCATGCTGGTGATCAAGGTGGCCGAGTACTTCTGCGGCGGCCTGACCGAGTCCGAGAAGCGGCAGCTGTTCGACGAGCACGTGCAGTGGTATCGCATGTATGGGATGAGCATGCGACCGGTGCCCAAATCGTGGGAGGAGTTCCAGGGGTATTGGGATCGCGTCTGCCGCGAGGAGCTGGAAATCAACCGGGCGACGCTGGACATCTTCCGGATCCGGATTCCCAAACCGAAGTTCGTTCTGCTGCCGACGCCCGTCTGGGACCAGTTGCTCAGGCCGATGGTGGCCGGCCAACGCTGGATCGCGGCGGGACTGTTCGAACCGGCGGTTCGGGAGAAGGCGGGCATGCACTGGACGCCTGGCGACGAGGTGCTGTTACGCCTGTTCGGCAAGGCGGTCGAGCTGGCCTTTCTGGCGGTGCCCGACGAGATCCGGCTACACCCGCGCGCGCTGGCCGCCTACCGCAGGGCCGAGGGACAGCTTCCCACCGATGCGCCGTTGGTCGAGGCACCCGCATTCATGGCGCCGCCGCGCGACCGCCGCGGACTGCCGATGCATTACTTTCCCCCCCGTTCTCGCCCCGCTGCCCGCTCCGCGCTGGACCCGGCCAAGTTCCTGATGGAACGCGCGGGCTCACTCGTGCATGGCACCTTGTCGATCGCCGGCCTGCGGCCAGCGCGCGGTCGCGGCAAGCCTAAGGCCGCGTGAGCGTGCCCAAAGCCTGCGCGCTCTGGTAGAGACAGATGGCCGCGGCGGCGGCCACGTTCAGGCTTTCGGCGCGGCCGCCCATCGGGATACGCACGCGGTGATCCGCCGCTCCGGCGATGTCGTCTGGCAAACCACGTGATTCGGGCCCGAACAACCAGGCCGTCGGCTTAATGAACAGATCACCGGCCTCGTCGAGGCGCGTCTCGCCATCCATCGTGGTGGCCAGCACTTGCAGCCCCGCGGTGTGCAACGCGCGGATCGCGGCGTGCGTGTCGGGTACGGCGACGACCGGAATCGAAAAGGTGCTGCCGGCCGAAGCACGCAGACACTTGCCGTTGTACGGGTCTACGCTGTGCCCGCCGAGGAACACGCCGCCTGCACCCATGGCGTCGGCGATGCGAATGAGCGTGCCGGCGTTGCCCGGTTCGCCGATCTCGACCGGAACCGCGATCAGCCGAGACGAACCAGTCAGCACGTCCTCGATCCGGGTCTCCGCCATTTCGCACACGGCAACCAGTCCGGCGGGGGTGACGGTGTCGGAGAGCGCTTTTGCGGCCCGCTCGGTGACCAGGTGCACCGGACCTTGTTGCGTGGCCAGCAACGACGCATGCCGCTGCGCCGCGACTTCGGTGACGAAGATTTCCCGAACCAGGCCGCGAACGGATGCGGCCTCGACCAGGTTAGGACCTTCGGCGAGAAATCGTCGTGCCCGCCGACGGCCCACGTGGCGGTGCAATTTGACCGCCGTGACGACCCTGGCCGAACGTTCGGTTAGCATCGGCGGCCCGCAGCATCGTCGCCGGGCTGTGCCGGATTGCCCGGCTTCTCCTCGGTCCATCACTGGCCCGCATCGTCGCCGGGCTAGGCAGCTTCTCCCGGATCCGACGGCGCGTTGACGTCTTCGGGCAGCGAGGCGCGGGCGACCTCAACGAGTGCGGTGAAGGCCGCCGGATCGGTGATCGCGATGTCGGCAAGGTTTTTGCGGTCCACTTCGACGCCCGCGGCCTTCAGCCCCTGGATCAGCCTGTTGTAGGTGATGTCGTTGGCGCGCGCGGCCGCGTTGATCCGCGAGATCCACAATTTGCGGAACTCACCCTTGCGGGCACGCCGGTCGCGGTAGGCGTAGTTCAGTGAATGCAGTTGCTGCTCTTTGGCCTTGCGATAGAGCCGGGAGCGCTGGCCGCGATAGCCCTTCGAGGCCTTCAGGATGCTGCGCCTCTTCTTGTGGGCGTTTACCGCCCGCTTCACGCGTGCCATGGGTGTTCCTACTCTCGTTCAGACGTAAATGGTCAGGTAGCCGGCGCGGTGAGTGTCAGCCGTCCGGCGCTCGGCCTATTGAGCGTCAGCCGTTCAGCAGCCTGTTGATGCGCTTGGTGTCGTTGGCCGCCACCGTGGTGCGGCCTTCCAGCCGCCGAGTCCGCCTCGACGACTTGTGCTCCAACAAGTGTCGGCGATTGGCTTTTTGGCGCAGGATCTTGCCGGTACCGGTGCGCCGGAACCGCTTTGAAGCCCCGCTGTGGGTCTTGGCCTTGGGCATGTTTCCTCTGCTTCCAGCTTCTGCTGTCGTTGATCTCTGTCAGTCAGTTCGGTGACGCGGCCGAATCTGAATCCGGTGTCGTGTCGCCCTCGGGTCTTTCGGGATGCCGCGCCCGGGCGCGAGTTTTCGCACCGCGGTGTGGCGCCAGCACCATCGTCATGTTTCGGCCGTCCTGCTTGGCGGACGTTTCGACGAATCCATATTCGGCGACGTCGGCGCCCAGCCGTTGCAGCAATCGGTAGCCCAACTCGGGCCGCGACTGCTCACGGCCGCGAAACATGATGGTGACCTTCACCTTCGATCCCGCCTCCAGGAAGCGGATTACGTGGCCTTTTTTGGTCTCGTAATCGTGATCGTCGATTTTCGGTCGCAGCTTTTGCTCTTTGACGACGGTCTGCTGCTGATTCCGACGGGATTCGCGCGCCTTTTGCGCCGCCTCGTATTTGAACTTGCCGTAGTCCATGATCTTGCACACCGGCGGTCTGGCGTTCGGGGCAACTTCGACAAGGTCGAGATCGGCGTCCGCAGCGACGCGCAGTGCGTCTTCGATGCGCACTATGCCTACCTGCTCTCCCCCGGGACCGATCAGTCGGACTTCAGGTACGCGAATGCGCTCGTTGACACGGGTCTCAGTGCTGATGGGGCCTCCCTAATTCGGTTTCTCTTCCTTGGCTTCTGCGTCGTCCTCCGGTCACGACCGGTGCCCGGCCCCGTCCGGATTCAGCGGTGAAAACGCCACACCATCAGCAAAAAAGCCCTGCACAAGCAGGGCCCAATACCGACCGATCTCGGCCCGGAAACTAGTCGAGCCGCCCGCGCTAGCGCGGAACAGACATGCACGATGCCTGTGACCGGACCGCTGAGCCTTGAGAAAAAATCTCGTGGCCCGCGGTGGGAGTGGGACTCCACTTAACTGTTCCTGGCCTTCGCCGGGATGGTCGCGAACGCTAGTTTAGCAGCCACGGGGCGCCTTTCCGCACCTCGGCGGTCGGACTGCGTCTGGCGGACAAAACCACAGCCCGGCAAACATGGCCAACGACTATCGGCCACTCGTGCGGCTTAGCGGGCTTTTCCCCGGCTGAAGGCATATCCTCGCGGTCTGTGACACTTGCAAGTCCTCGTTCGGGGCCTCGCAGCCGGTCGGGCTCCCGGTTTAGGTGGGTACCGGCGGCGGCCGGCTGGACCGTGGGTGTCATCGCCACGGTGTCGCTACTGGCCAGCGTGTCGCCGCTGCTTCGGTGGCTGATCAAGGCCCCGCGGGAGTTCATCAACGACTATCTGTTCAACTTCCCCGACACCAGCATCGCGTGGTCGTTCGTACTGGCGTTGTTGGCCGCGGCGCTGACCGCACGCAAACGCATCGCCTGGCTGCTGTTGCTCGCCAACATGGTCCTGGCCGCAGCGTTGAACGCCGCCGATATCGCGGCGGGCGACAACACCGCAGCCGAGATTTTCGGGGAGAACCTCGGATTCGCTGTGCACGTTGTCGCGATAGTGCTGCTGATCTTGGCCTATCGCGAGTTCTGGGCCAAGGTCCGCAAAGGGGCGTTGTTCAAGGCGACCGCGGTACTGGTCGCAGGGGATGTGATCGGAATCCTGCTGTCCTGGGGACTGGTCGAATTGTTCCCTGGATCGCTTGCGCGGCAGGACCGGTTACCGTACGTGGTCAACCGGGTGGTCGGGTTCGCCGTCGCGGACCCGGACCTGTTCGCCGGCAAGTCGCACGTATTGCTCAACGCAATCTTCGGTCTGTTCGGCGCGCTCGCGCTGATCGCGGCGACGATCGCGCTTTTTCAGTCCCAGCGGGCCGAGAACGCGCTGACGGGTGAGGACGAATCCGCGATCCGCGGGCTGCTCGAGTTGTTCGGCAAAAACGACTCACTGGGCTACTTCGCCACCCGGCGCGACAAGTCGGTGGTGTTCGCGCAGAGCGGCCGGGCAGCCATCACCTACCGCGTCGAAGTGGGCGTCTGCCTGGCAAGCGGCGACCCGATCGGCGACCCCAGAGCCTGGCCACAGGCCGTCGACGCCTGGCTGGGGCTGTGCCAGACGTACGGCTGGGCGCCGGGTGTCATGGGCGCCAGTTCGCACGGAGCGCACGCCTACCGTGAAGCCGGCCTGAACGCCCTCGAACTGGGCGACGAGGCCATTTTGCGGACTCACGATTTCCGGCTGTCCGGCCCCGACATGCGTGCTGTACGCCAAGCCGTGACTCGGGCCCGCAGAGCCGGGCTGGCAGTGCGCATCCGCCGACACCGCGACATCTCCGCCGAGGAGATGGACGACACCATTGCGCGCGCCGACGCCTGGCGCGACACCCAAACCGAGCGCGGCTTTTCCATGGCGCTGGGTCGGCTCGGCGATCCCGCCGACGGCGATTGCCTACTGGTGGAGGCAACTGACCGCGACGGCATGGTTGTCGCGATGCTCTCGCTGGTCCCGTGGGGAACCACTGGCGTCTCTTTGGACCTGATGCGCCGTTCTCCGCAATCTCCCAACGGCACAATCGAACTCATGGTGAGCGAGCTCGCCCTGAACGCTGAAACCCTTGGTATCAACCGTATTTCACTGAACTTCGCGATGTTTCGGTCGGCGTTCGAACAGGGTGCCCAACTCGGCGCCGGCCCGGTCGCGCGCCTGTGGCGCGGCTTCCTGCTTTTCTTCTCCCGGTGGTGGCAGCTGGAGACGCTGTACCGCTCGAATATCAAGTACCAGCCGGAATGGGTTCCGCGCTACGCCTGCTACGAAGACGCGCGGCTGATTCCCCGGGTCGGTGTCGCCTCGGTGATCGCGGAAGGCTTCCTCGTCCTGCCGTTCAGCCGACGGGACAGAGTGCACACCGGCCACTACCCGGCCGTGCCAACCCGGTTGGCGGAGTCCGGGCTGCTGCATCACGACGGATCGGCACCCGATGTGAGTGAGCTGCGACGCCAAGACGGCGGCGACGTCATGGCGTCGGAATCCCGCCTCCCAGAACAGGTGCGGGTGCGCCTGGCCAAGCTGAAAGCCTTGCGGCACAGCGGTATCGAGGCCTACCCGGTGGGTTCTCCGCCCAGCCACACGGTCTGCGGAGCGCTGGACGCAGACGACCAGGAGAGTGTGTCTGTGTCCGGCCGGATATTGCGGATCCGCGACTACGGCGGCGTTTTGTTCGCCCAGTTGCGCGACTGGTCGGGGGAAATGCAAGTGCTGCTGGATAATTCACGCCTGCGGCGCGGCCGAATCGCTGATTTCACTGCGGCCATCGATCTTGGTGACTTGGTCGAGATGACCGGGCACATGGGCTTTTCCAAAAACGGAACCCGCTC
Source organism: uncultured Mycobacterium sp. (assembly GCA_964397935.1). Lineage (GTDB taxonomy): Bacteria > Actinomycetota > Actinomycetes > Mycobacteriales > Mycobacteriaceae > Mycobacterium. The sequence continues at coordinate 12,191 of CAYNLB010000069.1, read as the reverse complement.
GCTGATAGTCGACGACTGGCGGATGGTCGGTAAGTGCTTGCGGCCGTTACCCAACAAGTGGAAGGGGCTCACCGATCCGGAAGCGCGAGTGCGTACCCGCTATGTCGACCTGGCCGTCAACCCCGAGTCGCGTGAGCTGCTCAAGGCCCGCAGCAGCGTGCTGCACTCGGTGCGGGAAACACTGTTCGCCAAGGGATTCATCGAAGTCGAAACCCCCATCCTGCAGCAGATCCACGGCGGTGCCACCGCCCGGCCCTTCGTCACCCACATCAACACCTACGACATGGACCTGTTCTTGCGAATCGCGCCGGAGCTCTACCTGAAGCGGTTGTGCGTCGGCGGCGTGGAGCGGGTATTCGAATTGGGCCGGGCATTTCGCAATGAAGGGGTCGATTTCTGCCACAACCCGGAATTCACCTTGCTGGAGGCCTACCAGGCGCATGCCGATTACAAGGTATGGATCGACGGCTGCCGTGAGCTCATTCAGAACGCCGCGCAGGCCGCCCACGGTGCGCAGACCGTGCTGCGGCCCCGCACTGGCAGTGACGGCACCGACAGCCGCCTCGAACCGGTCGACATCTCCGGTGTCTGGCCGGTCAAAACCGTGTACGAGGCGGTATCGCATGCGCTGGGCGAGCACGTCGGCCCGGACACCCCCCTGGCCGCCCTGCGCAAGCTGTCCGATGCCGCACGCATCCCCTACCGGGCGCACTGGGATGCCGGCGCGGTGGTGCTGGAGCTGTATGAGCACCTGGTTGAGGACCGGACCGAGCGGCCGACGTTCTACATCGACTTTCCGACGTCGGTGTCGCCGTTGACGCGGCCACACCGCAGCGAGCGCGGTGTCGCCGAGCGATGGGACCTGGTGGCGTGGGGTGTCGAGCTGGGCACCGCCTACAGCGAACTCACCGATCCGGTCGAGCAGCGGCGCCGGCTACAAGAACAGTCGCTGCTGGCTGCCGGCGGGGACCCCGAGGCGATGGAACTCGACGAAGACTTTCTGCAAGCCATGGAGTATGCGATGCCACCCACCGGCGGCATGGGGATGGGAATCGATCGGCTCGTCATGCTCATAACCGGTCGCAGCATCCGCGAGACGCTGCCGTTCCCGCTGGCCAAACCGCATTAGCCCGGTGGCGATCGCAAGCGCGGCGGCTCGCCGGGCGCAGC
>CAYNLB010000069.1:0-10921 GCA_964397935.1 uncultured Mycobacterium sp. | reverse complement strand
TTAGCCCGGTGGCGATCGCAAGCGCGGCGGCTCGCCGGGCGCAGCGGGTCGACACGCATAGCCCGGTGGCGATCGCAAGCGCGGCGGCTCGCCGGGCGCAGCGGGTCGACACTCCGGGCGTTCTGCTCCCCGGCGCAGTAGTGCCATCAGCGGGCAATGTCGGCACGGCACTACAATCCGTGGAATGCGGGGGCGCGGCGCGAATGGGGCGATCGTTGCCCCACCGGCGGTAACTGTCGGGAATTGGCGGGCCGTTTCAAACACCAGTTGCAACAGAGCGGTATTGAGTCGCAGTAGCGTGTCGGCATGACAGACGAAGCAGGCACTTCCGACGCGGTTCCGCCCGAGCGGCGCGCGGCGTCTGAACCGGCGTCTGAACCGGCGTCCGACACCGGGTACGACAGTGAAGGCGTGCCGACCTTCGAGTTCGTCCGCGAGAAGATCGAGACTCGATACGGAACCGCGCTCGGCGCAACAGAACTCGATGCCGATAGTGCGGCCGGCCGCCGGGTCGAGGAGCAGTACGAAGATCGGCGGCGCGCGGCAGCAGAACGCTTGGCAGAAATCCGGGAGTCGATGCGCGGCGATGAGTGATACCGTGCCAACTTCGCGGTTGGGCACCCAGTTCGGTCCCTACCGCCTACGACGACTGCTTGGCTGCGGCGGGATGGGCGAAGTCTACGAGGCGCACGACACTGTCAAAGATCGCACCGTCGCACTCAAGCTGATGTCCCTCCAATTCAGCGCCGACGACGTATTTCGCCGACGCATGGCACGCGAGGCGCACACCGCCGGACGGCTGCAGGAACCCCACATCGTGCCCATCCACGACTACGGCGAGATCGGCGGGCAACTGTTCATCGACATGCGTTTCGTCGAGGGCATCGACCTGGGCGCACTGCTGAGTCGTAACGGAGCACTACCCCCGCCGCGCGCGGTAGCGATCGTCGGTCAAATCGCCGCCGCGCTCGACGCGGCTCACCGCGCGGGAGTGATCCATCGCGACATCAAACCCGAGAACATCCTGATCACCGGCGATGACTTCGCCTACCTGGTCGACTTCGGCATCGCCGCCGCGGCGACCGACCAGCACCTCACGAAAACCGGTGCGGCCGTTGGTAGCTGGAGTTACATGGCGCCCGAACGGTTCGGTGACCACGACATCACCTACCGCTCCGATATTTACGCGCTGGCCTGCGTGCTCTATGAATGTCTCACCGGGACACGGCCCTACCAAACCCGAGACCTCAGCAGTCTCATGGGCGCGCACCTCACCCGGCCTATCCCCCGGCCCAGCCTCCAGCGGCCGGGCGTTCCGACCGCCTTCGATGAAGTCATCGCCCGGGGCATGGCCAAGGCTCCCGACGAGCGCTACACAACCGCCGGAGACCTGGCACGCGCCGCCCGGCAGGCCCTGAGTGCAGCCGACCAAGAACGGGCTGCCGCCATGCTCGCCCACAGTCAACACGCCGCCCCACCTCCGAGCGGCCCGATGCCACAGCCTCTTCCGCTTCCACCACAGCCGCCGGCCTGGCGGCCGCCCCCGACAGCGAAGCGTAAACCGTGGCTGATCGCCGGTGCCGTCCTGACCGTCGTCGCCGTGGTTGCGGGCACCGGCATCTGGCTGGCTGCGGGCAAAGTCGGCGATGAACGGCCCGGTAGCCAGAGCACAGCCACCACCACATCTGTCGCTCCGGCGACAACCACTGCGACACCGAAGCTAACTACCGCACAATTGGATTCGCTTCTACTCAGCCCGGAACAGATCAACACGATCGTCGGCGCCACCGGGTTCGTCGTCGACCACAACGCAACGGAGATGACCGACCCGGGCCCCGGGAACACGTTGTCGGACGAACAGTGCCTCGGGGCGCTCATCGGCTTCCAAACCCGCACGTACAAGAGCAGTGGCTACACTGGGATGCTGGCCCAGCTGGTGGAGAAACCGCATACCAACCCCGGCTACATTGTCGTCCAGGGCGGGGTGATCTTCGCGTCGGCTGACCAGGCGCGAGGATTTGTAGCTGCCCAGGCAGCGCAGTGGCGCAACTGCGCCGGACGAATCGTGACCCAGACCAATTCCGGCAAGACACTCCAATGGGCGTTCCGGGAAGTCACCGGCGACCCCCCCACCATCTCGCTGCAGCGCGATCCGGTAAGTGGCGTCAAGGACGTCGCCTGCCAGCACACCATCAGCGCGGTGTCCAACGTGGTCCTCGATGTCAACGTGTGCGCACCGCAGACCACCGACCAAGCAAGCCAAATCGCGGCCGCGATGGCCGCCAAGATGCCGAAGCAATGACCGGGAAGGAGGTTTCGATCGATCCCGCGGTCAGCGCGTGAATCGTGCATCGAGCTCAGCTGTGCGCGCAGCCACGACGCCGTAAGCGCAAGATCGGCGGTGGTGGCCGCCTCAGGCGCTCACTTGCCGCCGCCGGCTCGATCGTCGTGGGACGGTGGCCGACGCGTCGGCAGGGCCGACGACCTCGGCGAGAAACTTACCCGTGTAGCTTTCCGGCACCGCGGCGACATCCTCCGGCGTGCCCTCCGCGACAACGGTTCCGCCCTCGGCGCCACCCTCGGGACCCAGGTCGACGATCCAATCCGATGTCTTGATCACGTCCAGGTTGTGTTCGATGACGATAACCGAATTGCCCTTTTCGACAAGGCCGTTGATGACGTTCAGCAACTTGCGGATGTCGTCGAAGTGCAGGCCGGTGGTGGGTTCGTCGAGGATGTAGATGGTCCGCCCGGTCGAGCGCTTCTGCAGTTCGGCGGCCAGCTTGACGCGCTGCGCCTCGCCGCCGGACAACGTCGGCGCGGGCTGGCCGAGCCGCACATAGCCCAGGCCGACGTCGACCAGCGTGCGCAGGTAGCGATGGATTCCGGTGATCGGTTCGAAGAACTCGGCCGCTTCCTCGATGGACATGTCCAGCACTTCGGAGATGGTCTTGCCCTTGTAGTGCACCTCCAGGGTTTCCCGGTTGTAGCGGGCGCCCTGGCACACCTCGCACGGCACGTATACGTCGGGCAGGAAGTTCATCTCGATCTTGATGGTGCCGTCGCCCGTGCACGCCTCACAGCGACCGCCCTTGACGTTGAATGAGAACCGGCCCGGTTGATAGCCACGGACTTTGGCTTCGGTGGTTGCCGCGAACAGGGTGCGGATCTTGTCGAACACCCCGGTGTAGGTGGCCGGGTTGGAGCGCGGCGTGCGGCCGATCGGCGATTGGTCGACCCGCACCAGCTTGTCCAGGTGGTCCAGCCCGGTAACCCTGGTATGACGGCCCGGGACTTGCCGGGCGCCGTTGAGCCGGTTGGCCAGCACGGCCGCCAGGATGTCGTTGACCAGTGTGGACTTGCCCGAACCGGACACGCCCGTCACCGAGGTCAGCACGCCGAGGGGAAACGATACGTCGATGCCGCGCAGGTTGTGCTCGCGGGCGCCGACGACGGTGAGTTGACGCTTGCGGTCGGCGGGGCGCCGGATCGCCGGGATCTCGATGGCTTCGGTGCCCGACAGGTAGGCGCCGGTGATCGAGGCCTTGTTGGCCAGCAGGTCGCCGTAGGTTCCGCTGTGCACAATGCAGCCGCCGTGCTCGCCGGCCCCCGGGCCGATGTCGACGATCCAGTCGGCATGGGCGATGGTGTCTTCGTCGTGCTCGACCACGATCAGCGTGTTCCCTAAATCCCTTAAACGGGTGAGGGTTTCGATGAGGCGACGGTTATCGCGCTGGTGCAGCCCGATGGACGGCTCGTCCAGCACGTAGAGCACACCGACGAGGCCGGAGCCGATCTGGGTGGCCAGCCGGATGCGCTGGGCTTCACCGCCGGACAGCGTGGCCGCAGCGCGCGACAGCGACAGATACTCCAGGCCGACGTCGAGCAGAAAGCCCAGCCGGGACTGGATCTCCTTGAGCACCTGCCCGGCAATCGCCTGCTCGCGCGGACCCAGGGTGAGGGCGTTCAGGAAATCTGCGCAGTCGGCGATGGACAGCTCGCACACCTCCGCGATCGACTTTGCGCCCCGCTCCCCCGCGGCCAGCGTCACCGCCAGAATCTCCGGCTTGAGCCTGGTGCCCTCGCAGACCGGGCAGGGCACGTCACGCATGAAGCCCTCGTAGCGTTCCTTCATCTGCTCGGATTCGGTTTGGGCCATCTTGCGTTGCAGGAACGCCAGCACGCCCTCGAAATCGGCGTAGTACGAGCGGGTGCGGCCGTAGCGGTTGCGATACCGCACGTGCACCTGGTGGTCGGAGCCTTCGAGAATCGCCTTGCGCGCCTTGGCCGGAAGCTTGCGCCACGGTGTGTCGACATCGAAGCCGAGCTCGTCGCCCAGTCCGGCCATCATCCGGGTGAAGTACTCCGCGGTGTGGCCGGTCGACCACGGCGCCACCGCGCCCTCGGCCAGCGTGCGCTCCGGATCGGGCACCACCAGGTCGGGGTCGACCTCCTTGCGGATTCCCAGGCCACTGCACTCGGGGCAGGCGCCGTAGGGCGAGTTGAACGAGAACGACCGCGGTTCCAGGTCGTCGACCGCCAGCGCGTGCCCGTTAGGGCAGGCGAGTTTCTCGGAGAACCGCTGCTCGCGGTTGTGCGCGTCATGCTCGTGATCGACAAATTCCAGCACCACGATGCCATCGGCCAGGTTCAGCGCGGTCTCCACCGAATCGGTGAGCCGCTGCTTGGCGGTGGCCTTGACGGTGAGACGGTCCACCACTACCTCGATGTCATGCTTTTCCTGCTTCTTCAGCTTGGGCGGATCGGTCAGCGGATGCACCACACCGTCGACCCGCACCCTGCTGTAGCCCTGGGCGTTGAGCTTCTCGAAGAGGTCGGCGAACTCGCCCTTGCGGGTGCGCACCACCGGCGCGAGCACCAGAAACCGGGTGCCCTCCGGCATCGCCAGCACCTGGTCGACGATTTGCTGCGGCGTCTGGCGGGCGATCCGCTCGCCGCAGGTCGGGCAGTGCGGTGTGCCCGCGCGCGCGTAGAGCAGCCGCAGGTAGTCATACACCTCGGTGATCGTTCCGACCGTGGATCTCGGGTTGCGGTTGGTCGATTTCTGGTCGATCGACACCGCCGGGGAAAGACCCTCGATGAAGTCGACGTCCGGTTTGTCCATCTGTCCCAGGAACTGGCGGGCGTAGGCCGACAGCGACTCCACGTAGCGGCGCTGGCCCTCGGCAAAGATGGTGTCGAAGGCCAGCGACGACTTGCCCGATCCGGACAGCCCGGTGAAGACGATCAGCGAGTCGCGGGGCAGGTCGAGATCGACGCCGCGCAGGTTGTGCTCGCGGGCGCCCTTGACGATCAGGCGGTCAGCCACGCTGCCCCTTTCACTAAACTCTTGCCTGGCCGGAAGCGGTTCCCAGAAAGGAATTGCGCACGGCGCATTCCATGCTAGGTGCCGCCACCGACAAGCCGCGCCGGACCAGTAACCTGGCGCACATGACTGTGGTGGACGACAACTACACCGGACACGTCGACCCTGGCACCGCGGCGCGCCGCACCCTGCCCGGAGCCACGATCGTCAAGGCGTCGGTGGGCCCGGTGGACAACAACGTCTACCTGGTGACATGTTCCGAAACCGGAGAAACACTGCTGATCGACGCCGCCAACGACGCCGATAACCTGATCGAACTGGTCCAACAGCATGCCCCTAAGGTGTCGCTGATCGTGACCAGCCATCAGCACTTCGACCACTGGCAGGCGCTGGAGGCCGTGGCCGCCGCCACCGGCGCGCCGACTGCCGCCCACGAGATCGACGCCGGCCCGCTGCCGGTCAAGCCGGACCGTTTGCTGGCCGACGGCGACACCGTGCACATCGGCAAGCTGGCCTTCGACGTCATCCACCTGCGCGGGCACACACCAGGATCGATCGCCCTGGTCCTCGACGGACCTGCGACCGGCGGAGTCACGCAATTGTTCACCGGCGACTGCCTCTTTCCCGGCGGTGTCGGGCGAACCACGAAGGCGGCGGACTTCGATTCGCTTCTCACCGGCGTGCAGACCAAGATCTTCGACCGCTTCGGTGACGACACGGTCGTCTACCCCGGACACGGTGACGACACCACCCTGGGCGCGGAGCGTCCGCACCTCGACGAGTGGCGCGCCCGAGGCTGGTGATGCGTGACCTGGCCGCGTCCGGCCCAGGGATGTGGGCGCAACCCGGCGGCGGGAAGCGTTCCCGAGTTGACGATGGAACGCCAAGCGCTAATGCGCTCCCCGGCCGCATGGGCCCGGGAGCGCATGGAGCGGCGGGCTAGGACGTGGTGTGCACGATCAACACGTCCGTCTTGGCCCGACGCGACACATTGGCCGGTACCGACCCGAGCAGTCGGCCGGCGATCGTGCTCAGACCGACATTGCCGACCACGAGCAGATCGGCCTTCTCTTGTTCGGCCAGTTCCACCAGCGCATCGACGGGCGCTCCGACGATCGCGCGCTCCTCGACATTCTTGGCGCCGGCCGCGTGAGCACGCTCCGTGGCGTCGCGGAGGATCGCGTAGATCGGAGCGGTGCCCGACACCTTGTAGCTCTCTTCCCGCAACGCGTCGGCGGCCCGGGCGTCCTCATGCTGGGGCAGGTACGCCGACGCGATGAGCAACTTTGTCTCCGCGCCGGCGATCTGCGCTGCCCGGTCTACCGCACGCATCGACGAGTCCGAGCCGTCGGTTCCTACCACCACGGTCCGATAGGCGCCCATTTACCCTCCCAGTTTCGGTTGGTCAGCCAACCCAAAACAGTATCGTGTTTGCCGAATGCAGAGGAGTTCTATTCGCGACACCGCGTGGCGTGGTGCCGTCCGCATTTGCGGGGCCACGCTGCACCAACGGACAATGTCGCCGATGGCAAAGCAATCACATGCACGCGCACAAGGCGGAAGACCTTGCATTGGCGAGCTTTTCGCGAAATGCATGCGCAGAGTGCAAAGCAGAGTGCAAATAGACGGGGCCCGTTTGTGACCCGGTCCGTCGGCTCCGCCCTACAGTGACAAGCACCATGTCCATGCCCGCCGTTGAGCAGCGCGCCGCGGACGTCGTCGACGAGCCGACGTCGGCGCCGCGCCGCCGGTTGCTCGACCCGTGGGTGATTGCCGTGTCCGCCGCTGTCATCAGCGCTGCCTGGGCTAACAGGCCTTCGCTGTGGTTCGACGAGGGCGCCACGATCTCGGCGTCCGCGAGCCGGACGTTGCCCGAGCTCTGGCGGCTGCTGGGCCACATAGACGCCGTACACGGACTGTATTACCTGCTGATGCACGGCTGGTTCGCGATATTTCCGCCGACCGAATTCTGGTCGCGGGTGCCCAGCGCCCTGGCGATCGGCGCCGCTGCGGCCGGCGTCACGGTATTCACCGGACAGTTCTCGCCCCGGGCGACCGCGGTATGCGCGGGTGCCATCTTCGCCATCCTGCCCCGCACCACCTGGGCCGGTATCGAGGCACGCTCATACGCCTTCGCGGCCGCGGCGGCCGTGTGGTTGACGGTGCTGTTTGTGGCCGCTGTCCGGCACAACCGGCCGCGATGGTGGCTCTCCTATGCACTCGCGCTAATGCTGTCGGTGCTGCTCAACCTCAACCTGATGCTGTTGGTGCCGGTGTACGCCGCGATGCTGCCGCTGCTGACGGGGAAAAAGTCCCGCAAGTCCCCGGTCATTTCGTGGGTTGTCAGCTCCGCCATCGCGATCGGGGCGATGACGCCGTTCATCCTTTTCGCCCATGAACAGGTATGGCAGGTCAACTGGATCTATCCGGTGAGCTGGCATTACGCCTTCGACATCATCCTGCGCCAGTATTTCGACCACAGCGTTCCGTTCGCTGTGCTGTCCGCCGTCCTGATCGTCGCGGCGCTCGTGGCCCGGCTGGCGGGTGCGCGGGCCCCGGCCGGCGACATGCGCTGCCTACTGGGCTTCTGCGCGGCGTGGATCGTCATTCCCACCGGCATCGTCGTGGCGTATTCGGCCGTCAGCGAGCCGATCTACTACCCGCGCTACCTGATCTTCACCGCGCCCGCGGCGGCGGTCATCCTGGCCGTCTGCATCGTCACGATCGCCCGCAGGCCGTGGCCCATCGCGGGTGTGGTGCTGCTGTTCGCCGCCGCCGCGTTGCCGAATTACCTGTTCGTACAGCGCTGGCCGTATGCCAAAGAGGGCTGGGATTACAGCCAGGTGGCCGATTTGATCAGTTCCCATGCCGCACCCGGGGACTGTCTGATGGTGGACAACACCGTGCCCTGGCGACCCGGGCCGATCCGCGCCCTGCTGGCCGCCCGGCCGGCGGCCTTCCGGTCGTTGATCGACGTCGAGCGCGGTGCATACGGCCCCGCGGTCGGGACACTGTGGGACGGCCACGTCGCGGTGTGGCTGGTGACGGCCAAAATCGACAAATGTTCCACAATCTGGACCATCACCACCAAAGACCCGTCACTGCCCGATCACCAATCCGGGCAATCGTTGCCCGCGGGGGCATTCGGGCGCACCGCGGCGTATCGATTCCCGGGCTACCTCGGGTTCCACATCGTCGAACGTTGGCAGTTCCATTACTCCCAGGTCGTCAAGTCGACTCGGTAATCGCCGTTCGGCCGGCCGCGGGGACTGAGAGCTCAGCGCTGGCTCTCGACACGGCGCAACAGGTGGCTGCCGCGGGTCGCGCCGTACGACACCGCCAAGCCGGCAACGCTCATGGCGCTGAATACCGTGAACAGCCAGCGAGCCGCCATCACATCGCCGCCCTTGGCGGTGTTGACCACGACGCCGGCCAAACCCGCCCCGAACGCCGCGGAAATGAGCTGGACGGTGTTGATCGCCGCGGCCGCGGCGCCGCCTTCGACCGGGTCGTCGACCGTGGTCATCGCGAGCACCGACAGATGCGGCCAGGCCATCCCGATACCGACGCCGGCGACCAGCAGCGCTACCGCCCACAGCCCGGCCGTCCAAGCAAGCGCGCCGGTGTGCCGAACGACGGCGCCCAGCGCCAACCCTGACGCCGCCACCATGGGCGCAGCCGCGATCACCCGCTTGATCGTTCGCGGGTTCTCGAAGGACGCGCTGACGATTTCGCTGACCGTCCAGCCGAGCGCCAGCGCCGCGCCGAGAAATCCGGCCGCTATCGGACTCAGGTGCGCCAATCGCTGACCGAAAAGCGGCACGTAGGTGTCCACCATCGCGACGGCCATCAGCACGCCCATGGTCAGATAGATCCATTTCAAGGGCCCGCGACCAAACACGCTGGGGGGCAATACCGCCGCGTGCTGCCGCCAGTCGACGATCACGAACAAACCGACCAGCACGGCGCCGGCGGCCAGCAGCCCCATGGTCGCGAGGATGTTGTGCGGAATCTCCGCGATGCTGACCGCCAGCGCGGCAACGCCAACGAGCACGAGTGACCACACCGGCACCTTCATCGCCGGGATGTCGGCACTCGCCTCCACCTGGGCCGCGGCCAGCGCAAACGGGACCAACATGGCCATCAGACCCGTCAAAACCGCCATCGCCACAAAGGCCCATCGCCACAGTCCGAACTGCGCGAAAAAGCCGCCGGTCGCGGGCCCGACCACCGTGGCAACGCCCCACATCGCCGATACCAGCGCCGCACCCCGCGTCCATAGCGAACGGGGCAAAGCGGCGTTGATGACCGCGTAGCCAAGCCCGGCCAGCAGGCCGCCCGCAACACCCTGGAGGGCGCGTCCAGCTATTAGAATTTCCATGTTGGGCGCTGCCGCGCAAATCAAACTCGCGATCCCGAAGACGGCCAGCCCCATCAGATATGACGACCGCGCCCCTACGCGCACCAACATCGAATTGACCATGGTCGCCGACACCACTGACCCGACCAGGTACAGGGTCGTCACCCAGGCGTAGAGCCGGCTGCCGCCTATTTCGGCGACGGTGTTGGGCAACAAACTGGTGGTCAGGAACTCGTTGGTGGCGTAGAGTGCCACCCCGCCGGCCAGCACGACGGAGGTCCTCACATAGCTGGCGCCAAGCAGCTCGCGCCAGCCGCCGGTGTGGGTCGCCGTGTCAGTCACTCTTCCACCGTATTGGCTGCCGCGAACTGGAGTCCGAGACCCGTTCCGTCAGCAAAGTCACTTGAGGCCGGCAGCGTCCATCCCGCGCAGCTCTTTTTTCAGGTCAGCGATCTCGTCACGGAACCGCGCGGCCAACTCGAACTGCAGATCGCGAGCGGCGGCCATCATCTGCTCGGTGAGGTCCTTGATCAGGTCGGCCAATTCGGCGCGCGGCATGTGAGCGGTATCACGCCCCTCGAACACGCCCGCGCTCACCGCGCGGCCCGGCTCGCCCTGGGCGCGCCGGCCCCGGGACGCGTTGCGTCCCGATCCGCCGATCGGGATGGAATCGGTGGCTTCACTATCAGCGGCTTCCCGATAGACCTGGTCGAGGATGTCGGCGATCCTCTTGCGCAGCGGCTGCGGGTCGATGCCATTGGCCTCGTTGTAGGCGATCTGCTTGGCGCGCCGCCGTTCGGTCTCGTCGATGGCCTCTTTCATCGAGTCGGTGATCGTGTCGGCGTACATGTGCACCTCCCCGGAGACATTCCGGGCGGCGCGGCCGATGGTCTGGATCAGGCTGCGCGATGATCGCAGGAACCCTTCCTTGTCCGCGTCGAGGATCGCCACCAGCGACACCTCGGGGAGGTCGAGACCCTCGCGCAGCAGATTGATGCCGACCAGCACGTCATACTCGCCAAGCCGCAGCTGGCGCAGCAGCTCCACGCGGCGCAACGTGTCGACCTCGGAGTGCAGGTAGCGCACCCGGATACCCATCTCCAGCAGGTAGTCGGTGAGGTCCTCGGCCATCTTCTTGGTCAGCGTGGTCACCAGCACCCGCTCGTCGGCGTCGGTGCGCTTGCGGATCTCGCCGATCAGGTCGTCGATCTGGCCCTTGGTCGGCTTGACCACCA
>CAYNLB010000068.1:21122-24928 GCA_964397935.1 uncultured Mycobacterium sp. | reverse complement strand
ATGGACATCACCTATCCGATGCACCGGTACTACTCCACGATCAAGGACCTGACCCGGCTGTTGGGCGGGCCTTCTCATCGTCTCGACCTGGTGGGAGCGCAATGTTCATCGACCTGACCCCGGAGCAGCGACAGCTGCAAGCCGAGCTACGGCAGTACTTTTCGAACCTGATCTCGTCGGACGAGATGAAGGCGATGGAGCAGGATCGCCACAACGCCGCGTACCGCGCGGTGATCCGGCGGATGGGCAAGGATGGCATGCTCGGTGTCGGCTGGCCAAAAGAGTATGGCGGCCACGGGTTCGGCCCGATCGAGCAACAGATCTTCGTCAACGAGGCCCATCGGGCCGACGTGCCGCTGCCGGCAGTGACGCTACAGACGGTGGGTCCCACGCTGCAGGTCTTCGGCAACGAGATGCAGAAGAAGAAGTTCCTGCCGGCGATTCTGGCCGGAGAGGTGCACTTTGCGATCGGCTACACCGAGCCGGAGGCGGGCACTGACCTGGCGTCACTCCGCACCACCGCCGTGCGCCAGGGCGACGAGTACATCGTCAACGGCCAGAAAGTCTTCACCACTGGGGCGCATGACGCGGATTACATCTGGCTGGCCTGCCGTACCGATCCGGAAGCCGTTAAGCACAAAGGTATTTCAATTTTGATAGTCGACACGAAGGATCCCGGCTATTCCTGGACACCGATCATCCTTTCTGATGGCGCCCACCACACGAATGCGACCTACTACAACGACGTGCGGGTGCCCGCCGACATGCTGGTCGGCGAGGAGAACGGCGGATGGCGACTGATCACCACCCAACTCAACAACGAGCGGGTGATGCTCGGCCCGGCGGGCCGCTTCGCCAGCATCTACGACCGGGTGCATGCCTGGGCATCCAAGCCCGGTGGGGACGGTGTGACTCCGATCGACCACGACGACGTCAAGCGGGCGCTCGGTGAGATCCACGCCATGTGGCGGATCAACGAGCTGCTCAACTGGCAGGTGGCGGCCGCCGGCGAGGACATCAACGTTGCCGACGCCGCATCGACGAAAGTCTTTGGCACCGAACGCGTTCAGTACGTCGGCCGGCTCGCCGAAGAGATCGTCGGCAAGTACGGCAACCCGGCTGAGGCGGATACGGCCGAGCTGCTGAACTGGCTCGACTCCCAGACCAAACGCAACCTGGTGATCACCTTCGGCGGAGGAGTGAACGAAGTCATGCGCGAGATGATCGCCGCGTCCGGCCTCAAGGTGCCGAGGGTGCCTCGATGACCGATATCCGGGATGCCATCGCGGAAATCACAGCAACTGTTGTCGCCAAGCCGCGAGACGCTCGGGATCCGGTGAACCTGCCGACGATCAAGAACTGGGTGGAGGCGCTCGGCGACCGCAACCCGATCTATGTTGACGAGGCTGCGGCGCGCGCCGCTGGTCATCCCGGACTGGTCGCGCCGCCGGCGATGATTCAGGTGTGGACCATGTTCGGCCTCGGCGGCGAGCGTCCGACGGATGATCCCATGGGCCCCATGATGGAACTGTTCGACGGTGCCGGATACGTCGGCGTGGTCGCCACCAACTGCGAGCAGACCTACCACCGGTATCTGCGGCCCGGCGAGCAGGTGGCCGTCGTCTCCGAAATGCGCGACGTGGTCGGCCCCAAGCAGACCGCGCTTGGCGAGGGCTGGTTCATCAATCAGCACATCACCTGGCGTGTCGGTGACGAGGATGTTGCCGAGATGGCTTGGCGCATACTGAAATTCAAGCCACGCGAGGCCGAGCCTCCGTCGTCGGTGCCCGAGGACCTCGATCCCGAAGCGATGATGCGCCCCGCATCATCGCGTGACACCGCCTTCTTCTGGGAGGGGGTGAAGGCGCACGAGCTGCGGATCCAGCGGCGGCCCGACGGCAGCCTGCAGCACCCGCCCGTACCCGCGGTGTGGCAGGACAAGGCCGCGCCGGTCGACTACGTGGTGGCCACCGGCAAGGGCACGGTGTTCAGCTTCGTCGTGCACCATGCACCGAAGGTGCCCGGCCGCACGCTGCCCTTCGTCATCGCCTTGGTCGAGCTCGAGGAGGGCGTGCGCATGCTGGGCGAGCTGCGTGGCGCGGACCCGGGATCGGTGGCGATCGGAATGCCGGTGCGCGCCACGTACATCGACTTTCCGGCCGGTGCCACCGGCCCCGAATGGACCCTCTACGCCTGGGAGCCGGCCGCATGAGTGCCCCGAGCATCGAAGTGGGAACGACGCTGCCCGAGCTCAAGCTGTACGGGGATCCCACCTTCATCATCTCGACGGCCCTGGCCACCAGGGACTTTCAGGATGTGCACCATGACCGCGACAAGGCGCAGGCCAAGGGGTCGAAGGACATCTTCGTCAACATCCTCACCGACACCGGACTGGTGCAGCGCTACGTCACCGACTGGGCTGGGCCGTCGGCGCTGATCAAGTCGATCGGGCTGCGTCTCGGGGTGCCCTGGTACGCCTATGACACTGTGACGTTCACCGGTGAGGTGACCGCCATCGACGATGGCCTGATCACCGTGAAGGTCTTGGGTAGCAACAGTCTTGGCGATCATGTCATCGCGACGGTGACGCTGACGATGGGGGATGCCTGATGTTGTCGGGTAAGGCCGCGATCGTCGGGATCGGCGCTACCGATTTCTCGAAGAACTCGGGCCGGAGCGAGCTGCGGTTGGCCGCGGAGGCGGTTCTCGATGCCCTGGAGGACGCGGGCCTGAGCCCGGCCGACGTCGACGGACTGACCACCTTCACGATGGACAGCAACACCGAGACCGCGGTCGCGCGGGCGACCGGCATGGGGGATCTGAAGTTCTTCTCCAAGATCCACTATGGCGGTGGCGCCGCATGCGCGACGATCCAGCAGGCGGCCTTGGCCGTCGCGACCGGGGTGGCCGACGTCGTGGTGGCCTATCGGGCCTTCAACGAGCGTTCCGGCATGCGATTCGGCCAGGTGCAGACCAGGTTGGCGGGAGACGCTGCCGCCGAGGCCGATTCGACCGCCGCGGACAATTCTTTTTCCTACCCGCACGGGCTTTCCACGCCGGCCGCCCAGGTGGCCATGATCGCGCAGCGCTACATGCACCTGTCCGGAGCGACCAGCCGCGACTTCGGCGCCATCTCGGTGGCAGACCGCAAACATGCTGCCAAAAATCCGAACGCGTACTTCTACGAGAAGCCGATAACCATTGAGGATCACCAGAATTCGCGATGGATCGCCGAGCCGTTGCGGCTGCTGGACTGCTGCCAGGAAACCGATGGCGCGGTCGCGATCGTGGTGACTTCGGTGGAGCGCGCTCGAGACCTCAAGCACCGGCCCGCCGTCATCGAGGCGGCGTCGCAGGGCTCCAGCCCCGACCAGTACACGATGGTGAGCTACTACCGGCCCGAACTGGGTTTGCCCGAGATGGGCGTGGTGGGCCGGCAGTTATGGCAGCAGTCCGGTCTGAAGCCGTCGGACATCCAGACTGCCGTTTTGTACGACCACTTCACGCCGTTCACCCTGATCCAATTGGAGGAGTTGGGGTTTTGCGGCAAGGGCGAAGCCAAGGACTTCATCGCCGACGGTGCGATCGAAGTGGGCGGCAGACTCCCCATCAACACGCACGGGGGCCAACTCGGGGAGGCCTACATCCACGGAATGAACGGCATCGCCGAGGGCGTGCGGCAATTGCGCGGCACTTCGGTGAACCCGGTTCCAGGCGTCGAGCACGTTCTCGTCACCGCGGGGACGGGTGTGCCCACCTCCGGCCTGATCCTCGGCTAGCCATCTCCCCGCTGGCTCGAGCGTCAC
>CAYNLB010000068.1:0-21022 GCA_964397935.1 uncultured Mycobacterium sp. | reverse complement strand
GCCCACCTCCGGCCTGATCCTCGGCTAGCCATCTCCCCGCTGGCTCGAGCGTCACGCTAGCGTGACGCTCGCTGCTCGGCGCAACGCTGACGTGACGCTCGGCGCCACAGGGAAACCGGCCTAGGCTGGGACCAACTCGACGCCGCTCAAAACCACAGCGTTGTCGCGCGACGGCGCGACAACGCTGGCCACGAAGCGGCCTTCCGAGGAAGTCGAGTCCTTCCAGATCCCGACCTTGAGCGTTTCGCCGGGGAAGGCAACCCCGGCGAAACGTGCGCCGTAGGCAGCCGCCGCGCCGGCATCGCCGTCCAGCAGCGTGTCGACGATCGCCTTGCAGGTCATGCCGTAGGTGCACAGGCCATGCAGAATGGGCTGGGGAAAGCCTGCGGCAGCGGCGAATTCGGGATCTGAGTGCAGCGGATTGCGGTCGCCGCAGAGCCGGTACAGCAGCGCCTGCTGCGGCAGGATCGGCATCGCGACCTCCACGTCAGGCGCGCGGTCGGGCGCTTCCGACGACCCACCCCCCGAAGGTCCGCGCTCCCCGCCGAATCCGCCTTCGCCACGAGCGAAGATGGACCGCTTCTGCGTCCACAGCAGGGTGCCGTCCGGCGCACTCACCTTGGTCTCGCTCCAGATCACCGCAGCCTTGCCCTTGTCCCAGATATCGGTGAACCGGGTGACGGCCCGAGCCGAACCCGTCGGCGGCAGCGGCCCGGGCACCTCAACCCGCTCGCTGGCGTGTAACACCTTGCTCAGCTCGATATCGATGCCGGGAAATTGCACGGTCGGCGGTTTGGTGGCGTGGAAGGTGGCGGCCACATTGCCGAACGTCGGCAGCACCTGCGGTGTGTCATCGACCAGGTAACGCAGCTCGCGCGGATTCATCGGATCGGCACCGGCGCCCAGTCCAAGGTGGTAGAGCTGCACATCGCTGCTGGTCCAAGAGAATTCGATGGGGTCCAGCTCGGCTTTCAGGGCCACTTCTACATCGATCGGCATATCAGCGCTCACCCGCTATGTGCAGCGCGGCCAGGTAGCCGAACGTCATCGCCGGTCCAATGGTGCCGCCCGGGCCGGGGTAGGTGTGTCCCATCACCGGGGCGCTGACATTGCCCGCGGCATAGAGGCCTTCGATGATCGTGCCGTCGTCGCGTAGCGCCCGACCGTGCACATCGGTGCGGACGCCGCCCTTGGTGCCCAGATCGCCGGGCACCATCTTGGCGGCGTAGTAGGGCGGACGACCGATCTCCCCGAGATTGGGATTCGGTTTGTTGGTCGGGTCGCCGTAGTACCGGTCGTATGCGCTCTCTCCGCGGCGGTAGTCGAGGTCGACGCCCGAGCGGGCGAGCTCGTTGAAACGTTCGACAGTAGAAGTTAATTCACCGACAGGGAGACCGGCCGCCTTAGCGAGGTCCGCGAGCGTATCCGCCTGCACGATGATGCCGGACTCCAGCCACTTGCGGGGAATTCGTTGTCCTGGCTGCAGTCCCGCGAAGATGTAACGGTCCCGGTACTGCTGGTCGAACACCAGCCACGCGGGAATATTCTCCCCCGGCCCCGGCCCCTGACCGTATTCGCCGCCGTACATGTGATGACACGCTTCGACATATGGCATCGATTCGTTCATGAACCGCTTGCCGGACATGTTCACGATGATCGAGCCCGGTGAATTGCGCTCCGACAGTGCGAACCACGGCGCCCCTACCAACGGCACCGTCGGGCCCCACCAGGCGTCCTCCATCAACTCCAGTGCAGCGCCCAGCTTTTCGGCGGCCACGATGCCGTCGCCGGTATTGGCCTTGGCGCCGACGGTCCACTCGGTGGTGATGGGTGCACGTTGGTATTTAACCCGCATTTGTTCGTTGTGCTCGAAACCGCCACTGGCGAGGATCACGCCACGCCGCGCCCGGATCAGGCGCGGCTCGGTCGATTCCGACGCTCCTGTGTCGCGCACGTAGACCCCGCGTACCACGCCGTCCTCGACGTAGAGGTCGGTGAGGGCGGTGTTCAGCAGCACCGGAACACCGGCCCGCTGCAGCCCGATCCGCAACGGGCCGATCAGTGCCCGACCCATGCCGACGAGGTTCTTCCCGGTTGCTTTCGCCCACATGGTGCGGGCACCGACCTTCAGGCTGCGAAGGAGACCCCTCGGGTGCCGTTTCAGCTGGTTCAGCCGCACATAGTCTTGCTGCATCACAACCACATTGAGCGGCACCTTCCCGTATGCCGGCTCCAGGCCGGGCATATCGGCGCCCAGCTTGCGCGCGTCGAACGGCTTTGGCTCAATCGATCGGCCGTCCGCGCGGCCGCCCGGCGCCTCGGGGTAGTAGTCGGAGTAGCGCGGTACCCAGCACATCCTCAACGGAGTGTGCTTCAGCACGAACGACAGCATTTCTGGTCCGCGGTCGAGATAGGTGTCGATGCGTTCCGGCTCGACGATGTCGCCGATGATGCCGTGCAGATAGGTGCGGGCCGCCTCAGCCGTGTCACGCACACCGTCGCGCTTGAGGACTTCGTTGTTGGGAATCCAGACGCCGCCGCCCGACCGCGCGGTGGAGCCGCCGAAGTGTGAAGCTTTCTCTACGATTATAGTGGAGAGGCCCCGGTGGGCGGCGGTGAGGGCAGCAACCATGCCGGCCCCGCCGCTGCCGACCACGACGACGTCGAGCTCCTGTGCTGTCATGTAGAACACGTTATAGAATTGCCCCGGCCAGATGCTACTGGCCCGGTCACATGGACGAGGGGACTTCGGTAAATGCTCAGTGTTGCGACCCGCGACGAGCTGGCTGCCGACTTGGCGGAGGCTGAGCGGACGCGCGAGCCGATCGCTCCGCTGACCTCTGTCCACCCCGGAATCGACGTCGTCGACGCCTACGAGATTCAGCTGATCAATATCCGTCAGCGGGTCGCGGAGGGGGCGCGGGTGGTCGGCCACAAGGTCGGGCTGTCGTCACTGGCGATCCAGCAGATGATGGGGGTCGACGAGCCGGATTACGGGCACCTGCTCGACGAGATGCAGGTGTTCGAGGACACCCCGGTCAAGGCGAGCCGCTATCTGTACCCGCGGGTGGAGGTCGAGGTGGGTTTCGTGTTGGCCGCGGACCTGCCGGGAGCCGGCTGCACCGAGGAGGACGTGCTGGCGGGCACCGAGGCCCTGGTCCCTTCGATCGAGCTGATCGACACGAGGATCACCGACTGGAAGATCTCGTTGTGCGACACCATCGCCGACAACGCCTCGTCGGCGGGATTCGTGCTGGGTGAGGCCCGGGTTTCGCCGCGGGCTCTCGACGTCAAGGGGATCGATGCGGTACTGAGCCGCAACGGTGAGGTCGTCGCCGAGGGCCGGACCGACGCGGTGCTGGGCAACCCGGTCACCGCGGTGGCCTGGCTGGCCCGCAAGGTGGACAGCTTCGGAGTACGGTTGCGAAAGGGCGACGTGGTACTTCCCGGATCGTGCATGCGGGCGATCGACGCACGCGCCGGTGACCACTTTGTCGCCGACTTCACGGGCCTCGGTTCGGTCCGATTGTCATTCGAATAGGAGCGGCATGCCGTCTAAGGCGACTGTGGCCATCGTCGGGTCGGGAAATATCAGCACCGATCTCCTCTACAAGCTGCTGCGATCGGACTGGCTGGAACCGCGCTGGATGGTGGGCATCGACCCGCAAAGCGAGGGTCTGGCCCGGGCTCGCAAGCTGGGCTTGGAGACCACCCACGAAGGCGTCGGCTGGCTTCTGGCGCAGTCGGAGAAACCTGACCTGGTGTTCGAGGCGACCAGCGCCTATGTCCACCGGGACGCGGCGCCGAAGTATGCCGAGGCGGGGATTAGGGCCATCGACCTCACGCCGGCCGCCGTGGGTCCCGCGGTGATTCCGCCGGCCAACCTGCGTGAGCATTTGGATGCTCCGAACGTCAACATGATCACCTGCGGGGGACAGGCGACCATCCCGATCGTCTACGCGGTCTCTCGCGTGGTCGAGGTCCCCTATGCGGAGATCGTGGCGTCGGTCGCTTCCGTCTCGGCGGGGCCGGGCACTCGGGCCAACATCGACGAATTCACCAAGACCACCAGCAAGGGTGTCGAAACGATCGGCGGCGCCAAGCGCGGCAAGGCGATCATCATCTTGAACCCGGCCGACCCGCCGATGATCATGCGCGACACCATCTTCTGTGCGATCCCCGAAGACGCCGACCGCGACGCGATCACCAAATCCATCCACCAGGTGGTGGCCGAGGTGCAGAGCTATGTGCCGGGATATCGGCTGCTCAACGAGCCACAGTTCGATGAGCCGTCGATCAACTCCGGCGGCCAAGCGGTGGTGACCACGTTCGTCGAGGTCGAGGGCGCCGGTGATTACCTGCCGCCCTATGCGGGCAACCTCGACATCATGACGGCGGCGGCCACCAAGGTCGGCGAGGAGATCGCCAAAGAATCCTTGTCCGCGACGGCGGGAGGAATGCAGGCATGAACAACGAAGTCTTCTTCAATCCAATCTGGGACGTCCGGCTCACGGACACGTCGTTGCGCGACGGTTCCCACCACAAACGTCACCAGTTCACCAAGGACGAGGTGGGTGCCATCGTGGCCGCCTTGGACACCGCGGGTGTGCCGGTCATCGAGGTGACGCACGGCGACGGGCTGGGCGGTTCGAGCTTCAACTACGGGTTTTCCAAGACGCCCGAGCAGGAGCTGATCAAGCTTGCCGCAGAAACCGCCAAAGAGGCCAGGATCGCCTTTCTGATGCTGCCCGGCGTGGGCACCAAGGAGGACATCAAGGAGGCCCAGAACAACGGCGGGTCGATCTGCCGGATAGCCACGCACTGCACCGAGGCCGACGTGTCGATCCAGCACTTCGGCCTGGCCCGCGAACTCGGACTGGAAACCGTCGGGTTTCTGATGATGTCCCACACCATCTCGCCGGAAAAACTGGCGGCCCAGGCCCGCATCATGGCCGATGCCGGCTGTCAGTGCGTCTACGTCGTCGACTCCGCCGGTGCTCTGGTCCTCGAAGGAGTGCGCGACCGGGTGGCAGCGCTGGTAGCCGAGCTCGGCGACGACGCCCAGGTCGGTTTCCACGGCCATGAGAACCTCGGACTCGGTGTGGCGAACTCGGTGGAGGCCGTTCGAGCGGGTGCTAAGCAGATCGACGGCTCCTGCCGCCGGTTCGGTGCCGGTGCCGGCAACGCTCCCGTCGAGGCCCTCATCGGGGTGTTCGACAAGATCGGTGTCAAAACCGGCATCGACTTCTTCGACATCGCCGACGCAGCCGAAGACGTGGTCGCCCCGGCCATGCCGGCCGAATGCCTGCTGGACCGCAACGCCCTGATCATGGGCTACTCCGGGGTGTATTCCAGCTTCCTCAAGCACGCCATCCGCCAGTCCGAGCGCTACGGTGTGCCGGCCCACCAGCTCCTGCACCGGGCCGGCCAGCGCAAACTCATCGGCGGCCAGGAAGACCAACTCATCGACATCGCACTGGAGATCAAGCGCGAACAAGAAAGCGCTGCCGCGACCACGCAATAGCCCGCTTGTCGCGGGAACCTGCGCGCACAGGTTGCGTAAAGATGCCGCGAGTACCCTCGCGCGCATGAGCACGACAAACAAGACAGTCGGCCCTCGGCGCCGCGACTTGTACGGCCTGCTCGCCGGTGGGCTGCTAACCGCCACCGCCGCGGCGGTGATCGCGCTGCCGGTTGCCAGTGCGGATCCCCAGTGCAATCAGACCGTGGGTCAATCCATCGACTCGTACCTGAAGCGGCATCCCGACCTCCACCAGGAGCTGATCGCCAAGTCGCAGGCGGAGGGCGACGGCGGCAGCGTTATCGACTACCTGAATCGGCATCCCGATGTGCGGCAGCATCTGATCGACCTGTCGCAGCAGTGCACGTCCTAGTGAGCCGGCCTCGTTCTCGAACGCCGCGGCCGACGCGCTGGAACGTTCGCCATTGACGAAAAAGTAGAACACGTTCTAGCGTCTAGGCGTGTTCTCTAACCCCCTCACCGCCGCGATCGCCGAGGCCGAGCAACTGGTGGCGTCCGCGCCGCACATCGAGACCGAAGCCGACCTGCTGGAAGGAATGCAGTACCTGGCCGGCTGCATTGCCGGATGCATGCACCTGGCGTTCGACTACGAGCGTGACCATCCGTTCCTGCAATCGGGCACCGGCCCGTTCACCAAGATGGGCCTGGACAACCCGGACACGCTCTACTTCGGTACCCGGGTGCACGCCGGCCACGACTACGTCGTCACTGGCAGGCGCGGTACCACCACCGACCTGAGTTTTCAGCTGCTCGGCGGTGAGTACACCGACGACAATGTGCCCGCCAGCCAGGCCGCATTCGACGATCGCGAACTAGACATCGCGCCGGACGGCAGCTTCGAATGGCGGGTGACACCAAAGAACGCAGGGCAATTGGTGATGCGCGAGGTGTATGCGGACTGGTCGGCGCAACGCGGCACGCTGACGATTTCCAGGCTGGATACCGCGGGCACCGCACCGCCGCCGCTGACCCGAGAGACCATCGAAAAGCGTTACGCTACAGCGGGGAAGCAGCTCGTCAACCGGGTGAAGACGTGGTTGCAGTTCCCGCAGTGGTTCTACCTGGACATCCCGGTCAACACCATGGTGGCTCCCCGGCTGACACCGGGCGGCCTGGCGACCCAGTACTCGTCGGTCGGGCACTACGACCTGCGAGAAGATCAGGCGCTGGTGATCACCATCCCGGTCTCCGATGCCCCCTACCTCGGCTTCCAGCTGGGCAGCCTGTGGTACATCTCGCTGGACTACATCAATCATCAGACGTCGCTGAACAATACTCAGGCGCAAGCGGATCCGGATGGCAAAGTGCGCATCGTCGTCGCCGACCGAAATCCGGGCGTGACCAACTGGGTCGAAACGCTCGGCCACCGGCGGGGTTTCCTGCAGTTCCGGTGGCAGCGGGTGTCGCGTCAACTCGCCGACGCCGACGGTCCTACCGTCGAGCTGGTGGACTTCGACGCCGTCCCGGCCGCTTTGCCGTACTTCGAGCACAATAAGATTTCCGATGACGAGTGGCGTGCGCGAATAACATTGCGGCAACAGCAAATTGCGGCCAGAATGCTAGGGTGACGATGTCAGAGATGCTCAAGGACAAGGTAGTTGTCATCAGCGGGGTCGGGCCGGGGCTCGGTACCACGCTGGCGCACCGGTGCGCGCAGGAAGGTGCTGATCTGGTGCTGGCGGCCCGCACCCTCGAACGCCTGGACGCCGTCGCCAAGCAGGTCGGCAACACGGGTCACAAAGCGTTGTCGGTGCGCGCCGACATCACCGATGACGATGAGGTGAACAACCTCGTCGAGGCCACCATGGGAACCTACGGCAAGGTCGACGTACTGATAAACAATGCCTTCCGGGTGCCATCCATGAAGCCGTTGGCCGGCACAAGTTTTCAGCACATCCGTGACGCGATCGAGCTGAGCGCACTGGGGGCATTGCGGCTCATCCAGGCCTTTACGCCCGCGCTGGAGAAGTCGCACGGATCAATTGTCAACGTCAACTCCATGGTGCTGCGTCACTCGCAAGCCAAATACGGCGCATACAAGATGGCCAAGTCGGCCTTGCTGGCCATGTCGCAGTCGCTGGCCACCGAACTCGGCGAAAAGGGCATCCGCGTCAATTCAGTTGCACCCGGATACATCTGGGGCGACACATTGCAGAGCTACTTCGAGCACCAGGCCGGCAAGTACGGAACCACGGTAGATCAGATCTACCAGGCCACCGCGGCCAACTCCGACCTCAAGCGGTTGCCCACCGAGGACGAGGTGGCTGCTGCGATCCTTTTCCTGGCCAGTGACCTGTCCAGCGGCATCACCGGCCAGACCCTGGACGTCAACTGCGGCGAGTACCACACCTGATGTCCGATCGCACCGATATCGGCACCGTCGGGGAACTGCACGCATCGGCCACCAAACTGGTCGGGCTCGACGATTTCGGTACCGACGACGACAACTATCGCGAGGCGCTGGAGGTGCTGCTGGATTCCTATCGTCGCGAAGCCGGCCTGACCGTGTTGGGCAGCAAGATGAATCGATTCTTCCTGCGCGGCGCACTGGTGGCCAGGTTGCTCTCCGAATCCGCGTGGAAGCAATATCCGCAGTACGCCGATGTGGCGATCGAACGGCCGATCTTCGTCACCGGCTTGGTGCGTACCGGCACCACCGCCCTGCACCGGCTGCTGGGCGCCGACCCCGCACATCAGGGCCTGCACATGTGGCTGGCCGAGTTCCCGCAGCCGCGCCCGCCCCGCGACACCTGGGAATCAAACCCGTTCTATCACCAGCTCGACGCGCAATTCACCCAGCACCACCGGGACAACCCCGGCTACACCGGTTTGCATTTCATGGCCGCCTACGAATTGGAGGAATGCTGGCAGCTGCTTCGCCAGTCGCTGCATTCGGTGTCCTACGAGACGCTGGCGCACCTTCCCAGCTATGCAGCCTGGCTGTCGCATCAGGACTGGACGCCGTCATATCAGCGGCACCGCAAGAACCTTCAGCTGATCGGGCTCAACGACGCTGACAAGCGGTGGGTACTGAAGAACCCCAGCCACCTGTTCGCCTTGGACGCTTTGATGGCGACCTATCCCGACGCGCTGGTGGTGCAAACCCATCGGCCGGTCGAGACGATCATGGCCTCGATGTGTTCGCTGGCGCAGCACACCACCGAGGGGTGGTCGACGACGTTTGTCGGTGCTCAAATCGGTTCGGACGCAATGGAAACCTGGTCGCGCGGTCTCGAGCAGTTCAACAGCGCACGGGCCAAGTACGATCCGGCCCAGTTCTACGACGTCGATTACCGCGACCTGATCGACGATCCGATCGGTACGGTGGCCGACATCTACCGGCATTTCGGCATCGCGCTGACCGATGAAGCGCGGGTCGCCATGGAAAAGAGCCACGCCGAAAGCCGGGCCGGTGAGCGGGCGCCCAAGCACACGTACTCGCTGGCCGACTACGGGCTGTCCGTCGAAACGGTCAAGGAGCGCTTCGCCGGGCTGTAGTTCGATTGCCCGGCTTCTCACCGTGCCGTTTCCACGGCCCGCATCGTCGCCGGGCTGTGATCAGTCGTTGTCCGGTGGGGCGTCGCCCAGGTAGCCTTCCGCGACCGCGTGCTCGATGCTGTCGGCCAACTTGGGGCAAGACCGAGTGCGTGCGGTATCCCCACCGGAGTTACGGATTTCGGCGAAGTGCGCACAGCGTTGTGATGCTTCAGTGTTCCATTGCACTGCGGTGTGACCGGGCCCCAGCCTCCGGACGGTGACCGTGACATGGCAGAACCGGCAGTCCACCGGCTTCAGACCCGAAGTAAGGTAGCGTTCGCGGTCGGCGCGGCTGGCTTCGGCCACTGCGGCGGCGCGTTGCGGATCGTTGCTGAAATCCCTTGACTTCGCCCATGATTTAGGCGGCGAGGCGCCATCCGCATCGGCAGGCGACCGATGATCATCGAGGTCGCCGTGCAGCAGCAACATCGATCGGGCGAGCCGATCGACGTCTGGAACTGCCGGCTGATCGTCGGGCATGTTGGTCAGTGCTGTTCGGCGGGCACGCCCTCGGTAGCCGATTCGGCTTCCTTGACCCGTAGGTTCTCCGCGACCTCGGCGTTCCAGTACTCATTGGCGCGGCTGGTGTCCACTTCGATTTCGAAGCGCTCGACCATTTCCGGCGTGATGTCGGCGACGTCGACGTAGAACTGCTGATACCAACGACGCATCTGGTAGACGGCGCCGTCCTCCTCGACGAGCAACGGGTTTTCGATTCTGGTCTTGTGCTTCCAGATCTCGACGTCCTGCAGGAAACCTTTGCTGACACCTTCGGTGAACACCCTGGATAGCCTGTCGCTCATCTTGTCGTCCATCCCCTGGGGCTTTTCGACGATAACGCCCCACTGCAACATGAACGAGTTCTGGGTGACCGGGTAGTGGCAGTTGATCAGAATCGACTCGGCCTTGTAGTCGCCGTAGCTGTTGTGCAGCCAGTTGATCATGAATGACGGCCCGAAGTAGGACGCCTCCGAATCCAGGTGCGATTCGCCGTAGGCGGTCCCCATGTCGTCCGTGTCGGGCCGGCCGACATTGTGCAGGTATTGCGAGGCGATGTGGCCCTCGAAGACGTTCTTGAAGTACGTCGGCAAACCGAAATGGATGTAATAGAAGTGCGCCATGTCGGTGACGTTGTCGATGATGTCGCGGCAGTTGGAACCCTCGATGAGGATGCGGTTCCACCGCCAGTCGGTCCAATCGTCGCTGGCCGCTTCGGGGATCTCCGGGATCCGGACTGCGGGGTCGGGTGGATTGCCCTCGTGGTCGTGCCAGACGAACAACAGGCCGCCCCGCACATCGGTCGTCCACGACCGGGTGCGCGCCGTCTTGGGCGTGCGCTTGGCGTACGGCACCAGCTTGCAGCGCCCATCGCCGCCCCAGCGCCAGTCGTGGAACGGGCAGGCCACCTCGTCGCCCTTGATGGTGCCCTGGCTCAGGTCACCGCCCATGTGCCGACAGTAGCCATCGAGGATTTTGATGTCCCCGTTCGAGTCGGCGAAGACCACCAGCTTGGTGCCGAATGCCTCGACCGAGTGCGGCTTTCCATCCAGGAAATCCTTCGCCACGCCCAAGCAGTGCCAGCCCCGGGCGTACCTGGTCGGCAAGGTGCCGGAATCGATTTCCCGGATGCCGACCGCATTGGTGTCGGTACTCACCTGTCACCTCCAACTAACTAGCCTTCTAATTAGAACACGTTACAGTTTTGCGGCGGGGGCGCGCAACGATGGCGAGTCTGCCTGGGCTTTCCCGCGGCGCATGCGCGCTCGGGGTATATCTAAACGATGCCGCTGTTTTCCTTCGAGGGTCGCTCACCGCGGGTGGATCCCACCGCATTCGTAGCCCCGACCGCCACTCTGATCGGCGACGTCACCGTCGAGGCCGGCGCCTCGGTCTGGTTCAACGCCGTGCTGCGCGGCGATTACGGGCCCATCGTGGTGCGGGAGGGTGCCAACGTGCAGGACGGATCGGTATTGCACGCACCGCCCGGTATCCCGGTCGATATCGGACCCGGCGCGACGGTAGCGCATCTGTGCGTCATTCACGGGGTGCATGTCGGGCCCGAGGCGCTGATCGCCAACCACTCCACGGTTCTCGACGGCGCGGTGATTGGGGCGCGCAGCATGATCGCTGCCCATTCCCTGGTGGTGGCCGGAACCCAGATTCCTGCCGGGGTCTTAGCGGTCGGTGCGCCGGCCCAGGTGAAGGGGCCGATCGCCGGAACGGGCGCGGAGATGTGGGTCAATCTGAACCCGCAGGCCTACCGCGACCTCGCGCAACGGCATCTGACCGGGCTGGAGCCGATTGACTAAGCTCTGGCGGGGCTCCGCGTCAGGTGTTGGTGAATACGTCGTGGTCGGCCATCCAGTCGTCGATGTGGCCCATAGTGACGGGTAACGCCTCACCATAGAAAACCATGTGGTCGGAACCGGGAATCTCGACGTACGTTGCGTTGGCATACCGGGCTGCGGTCCGGCGTGCTAACCGCGGCGGCACGATTCGGTCGTGGCCGCCCCCGATGACAAGTACCGGTCCGGTGATCGCGCCGTAGTCCACCTTTGCGACCCTGGCTCGGTCCAGCCACGGCATAGCGAGTTCAAAAAACAGTATCCGTCCGGATTCGCAGACCAGATCGCCGAATGCTGCACGGGCAACTTCCTCGGTCTGAGCTTCGGCCACTCCCCGCCAAAACCGTTGGAACGTCGGCGGATGGACCGGCTTGGCCCAGGGTCTCGGCTTGAGTGCGTGCCCCAGCGCAATCCCGAGTGTCGTCGGGTTCAGGCCCGAGGGTCCCACTGCCGACGGACAGGCGGCGATCACGCCTGCGTGTGCGGTGCGCGCGGCGACGAGCTGGACGAGCAGACCGCCCATCGAGTGCCCGACCAACAGCGGCGGGGATTCCAGTGAGGCGACCAGCGTCACGAGATCATCCGCGTAGTCACGGATGCTCAGTGCTGCAATCGCTGCAGCACCCTCGCGCAACGGCAGTCCGTGATGGCGCAGGGTCGGCGTGTGCACCGTGAGACCTCGTTCCGCAAGAGCGGCCCGGGCCGGGGCCCACTGCTCCCCGCGGCTCCAAGAGCCGTGCACGAGCACGACATGCCTGTCGGACACACAGATAAGGGTTACACCGGATAGGGCAACTGTCCGCAGAATCGCAGCCGCGGGCTGTTCAAGTTTAAACCTTTCGGGTGCTCGCCGCCGCGCGCTCCATCTCCCAGTAGGCGCGCAGGGCTACCAGTTTGCCTTCGTCGTTGGCCTTGTACGTGAAGACGCCTTCCGCGGTGACCTGATAGTCACCCGTGGTGATGAGGATGTGCCCGACGTTGGCTTCCTCGTTGCCGCACTGGTATGTGTCACGAAAGACGAACTCGATCTTGGTGGTAGGCGCGATGGCCATGTCCCAGAAGGCCGAGATCGCGTCGCGCCCGCGGTGCCCTGTGCCTTCCGGGTCGAAGGCCGATGGACCGACGGGGTCCTCGACGATGGCGTCGTCGGCAAATGTTGCCAGCCACGCTTGTTTGTCCTTGGCCATGACCGCCTCGCGCGAGCGACGGCCCGCCTCGTGCGCCGGGTGCGCGTTCGCGTTCGCCGCTTCCGTCATCGGCGCCGTTCTCCCCTACGAGCGGGAGGTGCCGCCACCGCATCGTCGTCGCAGCGAGTCATGCGCCGACCTTTTCCGGTTTGGGTTTGTCGCTGCCGACCACCCACATGGAGTAGTACTGGGAGCCACCGCCGTAGGCGTGCCCCAACGCCTTTCGCGCACCGGGAACTTGGTGATCCCCGCCTTTGCCCATCACCTGGATCGCCGCCTCGGCGAAACGGATCAGGCCCGAGGCGCCGATCGGGTTCGATGAGAGCACGCCACCCGACGGGTTGACCGGCAGCCGCCCGCCGATCTTGGTCTCGCCGGCTTCGGTGAGTTTCCAGCCCTCGCCCTCAGCGGCAAATCCGAGGTTTTCCAGCCACATTGGCTCGAACCACGAGAACGGAACGTAGATCTCGGCGGTGTCGATCTCGTCGATGGGGCTTTTGATGCCGGCGGCTTTCCACAGCGCCGCGGCCGCGTCACGGCCGGCCTGCGGACTGACCTGGTCGCGTCCGGCGAATGCCAGCGGCTCGGTGCGGAGCGCGGTGGCATGAATCCAGGCCACCGGATGACCTTCGGCCAGCCGGGCGTCGGCGGCCTCCTCGTTGCCGATCACGACCGCACATGCGCCGTCCGACGAGGGACAGGTCTCGTCGTAGCGAATCGGGTCCCACAGCATGGGCGATCCCAACACCTTTTCCAGGGTGATGTCAGGCTGGTGCAGGTGCGCCAATGGGTTGCGGCTGCCGTTGAGCCGGTCCTTGACGGCGACCATGGCGCCGATGTTCGTCGGTGCACCCGAGCGGCGAATGTAGGCCCGCACATGCGGTGCGAAATAGCCGCCGGCCCCAGCGCCCACCGGCTTGATGAATGGGATCGGAATTGATAGCGCCCACATGGCGTTTGACTCCGACTGCTTTTCCCAGGCCATCGCCAGCACGCGCCGGTACTTGCCCGACTGCACCAGGCTGGCGGCCACAATCCCGGTGGATCCGCCGACCGAGCCTGCGGTGTGCACCCGGATCAGCGGTTTACCCGTGGCTCCCATGGCATCGGCCATGAACAGTTCTGGCATCATGACGCCTTCGAAGAAGTCCGGCGCCTTGCCGACCACCACGGCGTCGATGTCGTCGAAGGTGGAACCGGAGTCGGCCAGCGCACGGTCGATCGCTTCGCGGACCAGGCCGTTCATCGAAACGTCTTGCCGTTTGGCGACATACTTGGTTTGTCCGGTACCAAGTACCGCGGCGAGGTTTGGTCCTGCACCGGCCATCAGCTCTGTCCTTCCATGACCGCGACCAGGTTTTGTTGCAGCGCAGGTCCGCTAGTGGCATGCGCCAGCACCCGCCCGGCCGACCCGTTCCAGATATGTTGTGCGGCAAAGCCAATGCGCTCCAGGCCGGCGACGAACATGGGATTGGCTGCCAGCGCTCCGCCGGACGGATTGACGCTCGTCTTCCCCGGTATCCTGATCGCCTCCGCGACGATCAGGTGCTGATGGGTAAACGGGGCACAGATCTCGGCCACGTCGAGGTCGTCGGTTCTTCCGCCGGTGGCCGCCTTGGCCGCCGCCTTGGTCGACGGCGACTCGGTGATGTCGCGTGCGCCCAGCGACGGGGATTCGATGCGGTGTTCGATCCCGGTGATCCAGGCCGGGTTTTCGCGCAACTCGCGCGCCCGGTCGTCAGCCGCCAGCACGATCGCCGCGGCGCCGTCGGTGATCGGTGCGATGTCGTGGCGGCGCAGCGGGTCGGCGAAGAACGGCCGCTCGAGCAAGTCCGCGATGCTGATGCCCGGCTCGACCGAGTCCGTCCGGCGGGCGTTCGCGAAGGAGTCGAACGCAACCCGCGCCATTTGCTCGTAGGTCCATTTGCCGGAGTCGAGCCCGATGCGGGCCTGCAGTCCCGCCATCGACACCGAATCCGGCCACAGCGGCGCGACGGTGTAGGGGTCGGTCTGCCGCGACAGGATGCGCCGCAGGACTCCCGCCGAGGACTTACCGAAACCGTAGACCAGGGCGGTGTCGACCTCGCCGGTCAGCAGCTTGATGTAGGCCTCATACAGTGCCCAGGCCGCGTCCATCTCGACGTGGGATTCGTTGATCGGCGGAACGGCGCCGATCGAGTCGATCGCCGAGATGAACGAGAACGCACGTCCGGCAAGGTAATCCGAAGAGCCGGAACACCAGAAACCGATGTCGGCCTTGGTAATGCCGAGCTCCTCGTAGATTTGGGCGAAACACGGCATCAGCATCTCGACGCCATTGGTGGTGCCGTCGGTGCGGCGTACGTGTGGGGCGTGGGCGAAGCCGACGACCGCAACGTTGCGAGCGCTCATTGCAGTTGGGCCCTTTACAAGTGGTGTTTGTAGGTGTCGTATTCGGCGTCGGGTTCCCCGGTCGGCCGGAAGTACTCGATGTTGTCGATGCCGAAACCCCACTCCTCGCGGGGCTTCCACACCGCCTCGACACGCATCCCCATCCGTACCTCGTGGGCGTCGATATCGGCGACCAGATGCAGAAATGGGATGTCGGCTCCGTCCAGCAGTACATAGGCCGCCACGTAGGGCGGCTTGATGCGCTGGCCCTGGAACGGGATGTTGATGATCGCGAACGTCGTCACCGTGCCCTTGTCCGGTAGCTCGACGAATTCGGTGGTCGGCTGTCCGGTGGCCGGATCGGCGCCGTGCGGCGGGAAGTAGACCTTGCCCTTTTCGGGGCCATCGCCCCCGGTGCGCGCGCCGAGCAGTTTGCCCTGAGCGATGGCCCGCAGGTAGGCACTCTCCTCGTGGGAGGCGGTGTGCTGGATTGTCAGCGAGATGGGCGTGACGATCATGGTCACCGGATCTTGTTCGCCCGCCGGTGGTTCCGTCACCGGCTCGGCTTCGTCACCGAGTGCGAAATAGGCGATGTCGGTGATGGCGCCCACCGGCTCGTCGGCCCAGTGCACGTGCACCCGGGTGCCGGCGCTGATCGCCTGGGGCTTGCCCGCATCTACCGCGTGCATCAGTGGGGTGTCGGCACCGTCGAGCTTGATCAGCGCCCAGGCGAACGGGCGGTCCAGCGGCTGGCCTTCCAGCGGTTCGGGCTGCCAGGTCCAGGACACGACGGTGCCCACGCTGGACACCGGTACCATCTCGCCCAGCGGCTCATAGGTGACCGGGTCATATTCCGCCGGCGGCACATGCACCCGGCCATCTGATCCGCGCACCCCGAGGACGTGGCGCGCACGCAGTGCGGTGAAGAACTTGCTCAGCGTGGGGCCCACCGAACGGGTGTAGTCGAACGACAACGTCAGTGGCGCGGAAAGTGGTGGCTCGGGATGATCCATCAAGGTCGGGCTGCTCGAACTGGCTGTCACGCCATCGAGTAGAACAGGTTCTAAGAACCGTTTCAAATATTTGTTCAGATCGGGTCGGCTTTGAAGGGCGGAGACTATGAAGCTGGGGTTGCAGCTGGGGTATTGGGGCGCTCAGCCGCCGGAGAACCACGGAGAGCTCGTCGCCGCCGCGGAGGAAGCCGGGTTCGACGCCGTGTTCACCGCCGAGGCATGGGGATCCGACGCATACACACCGCTGGCCTGGTGGGGTTCGTCGACACACCGGGTGCGGCTGGGCACCTCGGTGGTGCAGCTGTCCGCGCGCACCCCGACGGCCTGCGCGATGGCCGCGCTGACGCTCGACCACCTGTCCGGGGGACGGCACATCCTGGGGCTCGGTGTGTCCGGCCCGCAGGTGGTCGAGGGCTGGTACGGTCAGTCGTTCCCCAAGCCGCTGGCCCGCACCCGGGAATACATCGACATCATCCGGCAGGTGTGGGCCCGCGAGAAGCCGGTGACCAGCGCCGGCCCGCACTATCCGCTGCCGCTGACCGGTGAGCGCACCAGCGCCCCGATAACGGGCCTGGGCAAGGCGCTCAAACCCATCACGCATCCGCTGCGCGCCGACATCCCGATCATGCTGGGCGCCGAGGGGCCCAAGAACGTCGCGCTGGCGGCGGAGATCTGCGACGGCTGGCTGCCGATTTTCTACACGCCGCGGATGGCCGATACCTACAACGAGTGGCTCGACGAGGGCTTCGCCCGGCCGGGTGCGCGCCGCAGCCGCGAGGACTTCGAGATCTGCGCGACCGCCAACATCGTCATCACCGATGACCGCGCCGCCGCCTTCGCGGCCATGAAGCCCTTCCTGGCGCTCTACATGGGCGGCATGGGCGCGGAGGACACCAATTTCCACGCCGACGTCTATCGCCGGATGGGTTACGCCGAAGTGGTCGACGACGTGACGAAATTGTTCCGGAGCGACCAGAAGGACAAGGCCGCAACGATCATCCCCGACGAACTCGTCGACGACGCCGCGATCGTCGGCGACGTGGACTACGTGCGTAAGCAGATCAAGGTGTGGGAGGCCGCAGGCGTCACCATGATGGTGATCTCCGGCCGCAATGCGGCGCAGATCCACGAGCTCGCCACGCTGGTGTAGCGCGGTCCCGAACAAGTATTGCCGTACGAATAGAACACGTTCTAGATTGGCCCGATGACAGCCTCGCAGCACACCATCGCGGGCAGGCTACTCACGATGCCGGTCGAGATCCGCGAAGCACAGCAGCACATGGCGATGTTCTCAGTGGACGCCGACGCCGCGCAGCGCCTGATCGACTACAGCGGCCTGCAGGTCTGCCGTTACCTGCCCGGGCGCGCGATGGTTGTCCTGATGCTGATGCATTACATCGACGGCGACCTGGATCAGTACCACGAATTCGGTACCAGCGTGATGGTCAACCCGCCTGGTTCGAGGGCCTCCGGGCCACGTGCCCTGCAGTCGGCGGGTGCCTTCATCCACCACCTGCCCGTCGACCAGGCGTTCACGCTGGAAGCGGGCACCAAGATCTGGGGTTATCCGAAAGTCATGGCGGACTTCACCGTTCGAGAGGGCCGTCAATTCGGGTTCGACCTCAGCATCGACGGGCACCTGGTGATCGACATGGAGTTTCGCCGCGGCCTGCCGATTCGGCTCACCCCGCGCCACCAGGCGCAGCGCAGCTACTCGCACCGCGACGGCGTCACCCGCGAGACCGCCTTCGAGCACACGCTGGACGGTGTGCGAACCCGATTCGGTGGGGTTCGTGTCCGGCTGGGCGATCATCCCTACGCCAAAGAGCTGGCGACGCTCGGCCTTCCGAAGCGCGCGATATTGTCCAGTTCCGCTGACCACGTGCAAATGACATTCGGTGATGCTCAGGAGATCTCATGACAGCGGTTGGTTTAGGGGCCAGGCCAGACGTCGATCTGACCGACGGCGCTTTCTATGCGGGTGACTCCCGGGGCGTCTACCGCTGGATGCGGGAGAACGAGCCGGTGTTCCGGGACCGCAACGGGTTGGCCGCCGCCTCGACGTATCAGGCCGTCATCGAGGCCGAGCGCAGCCCCGAGCTGTTCTCGAATGCCGGCGGCATCCGTCCCGACCAACCGGGCGTGGAGATGATGATCGAGATGGACGATCCGCAGCATCTATTGCGCCGCAAGCTGGTCAACTCCGGTTTCACCCGCAAGCGCGTGAAAGATCAGGAGTCCAAGATCGTTTCGCTGTGCGACACCCTGATCGACGCGGTATGCGAACGCGGCGAGTGCGACTTCGTGTGGGATCTCGCCGCGCCGCTGCCGATGGCGGTGATCGGTGACATGCTCGGGGTGCTTCCCGAGGAGCGCGAGATGTTCCTCAAGTGGTCCGACGACCTGGTCGGCGCCTTGAGCAGCACCGCGGCCGACGCGGATATCCAGGTCACCATGGATGCTTTCGCCGCATACAGCGAATACATGACGGGAATGATCGAGGCCCGCAAGAAGGAACCGACCGACGACCTGGTCAGCGTGCTGGTGCACGCGGAGGTCGAAGGGGCGCGCCTGGAAGACCACCAGATCGTCACCGAGGTGCTGCTGCTACTGATCGGCGGCGACGAGACCACCCGTCACACGCTCTCCGGCGGAACACGGCAGTTACTGCTGCACCCCGATCAGCACCGGCGACTGGCCAAGGACCTGGAAATGCTGCCCAACGCGATCGAAGAGATGCTGCGCTGGACCGCGCCGGTGAAGAACATGGCGCGCACGATCACCGCCGACACCGAGTTCCACGGCACCCAGTTGCACCAGGGCGAGAAGATGATCCTGCTGTTCGAGTCGGCGAACTTCGACGAGAAGGTCTTCGAGGATCCGGAGAGCTTCAACATCGAACGCTACCCGAACAACCACCTCGCGTTCGGCTTCGGAACTCACTTCTGCCTCGGCAATCAGCTCGCCCGACTGGAGCTGTCGATCATGCAGTCGCGCCTGCTGCAGCGCCTTCCCGATATGCGACTGG
The DNA here is from genome assembly GCA_964397935.1 of uncultured Mycobacterium sp. Lineage (GTDB taxonomy): Bacteria > Actinomycetota > Actinomycetes > Mycobacteriales > Mycobacteriaceae > Mycobacterium. Next base: position 2,000 of record CAYNLB010000068.1, on the reverse strand, counting down.
CGTCGGATGCAGAGCTGCCGCTGCGGCCGGCGAACTTCGTGTCCGGCCTCGAGAAGATGCCGGTGGTGTTCACACCTGGCGCGCCCGCTGGCTGATCCATTCGCCGAACGTGTTCTAAGGGCGACTTTTCGCGCGATTTTTCGCCCTGGCTTCACGTTCGGCGCGACCAGGCGGCCGCCACCCGTCGCAGGATGCCGCCGGGCACATCCTCGGCGGTAACCCGCACGACGATCCACCCCAGGTCCGTCGTCAACGTTTCGTGGCGCGCGATGTCCTTGTTGAACACCCTGCGGTCGGTCCGATGGTGGTCGCCCTCGTACTCGACGGCGACGGCGATCTCTTCCCAACCCATGTCGACGACTGCTACCAGCGCGCCGTACTTGTCGTAGACCGGGATCTGGGTCCGCGGCCGCGGGTAGCCCGCGTCGATGAGCAGCAGCCGCAACCACGTCTCCCGGGGTGATTCCGCACCCGCGTCGACGAGGCTGAGCGCGCGGCGGGCGCGCCTGATGTTTCGGCGACCCGGGTAGCGTCCGGCGAGCGACTCGGCGTCGGCGATGTCAAGCTTGCTGGCCCGCGCCAGCGCATCGATGGCCGCGACGGCCTTACCGACCGGATTGCGGCAGGCAAGGTCGAGGGCCGTACGTGCCGGCGTGGTTGCCGGAACGGCGCGAATCGGCTGGATCTCGTCGTCGGCGACTCGATCCGACCAGGTACGAATACCGGCCGGCGGACGACGGTGTTCATACAGCAGCTGCGCCGGCGCCCGATCGTCGATCCACTTGGCGCCGTACAGCGCCGACGCCGAGCGGCCCGCGATGATGCCGCGCCGCCGCGACCACAGCCAGGCGGCGCAGGCGCGCGTCGTGGCCGTCAGTTCCGTGCCGGGTGCGACATAGACGTCGGGATGGAGAGCGACGAATCGACTTCGCAGCTGGTACCGCGTCAGCGCACCCGAGGCCAGCGCTTCACTGCCGATAAAAGGTCCCCGCACGTGTCGCAGTGTGGCGCGGCGGACTGACAATCACGCCGAACGTGAAGCCAGGGCGAAAAATCGCCCGAAAACTCGCCGCGAGTTCACGCTCGGCGCAATAGCGGGCGTGTCAGCGGCCGCGGAACTGCGGCTTGCGCTTCTCGGCGAACGCCCGCGGACCTTCCTTGGCGTCGTCGGACAGGAACACCTTGATGCCGATCTGGGTGTCGATCTTGAACGCCTCGTTCTCGTGCAGGCCCTCGGTCTCGCGGATCGCCCGCAGAATCGCCTGCACGGCGAGGGGACCGTTATTGGCAATCACCTCTGCGATCTCGAGCGCCTTGGTCAGCGCCTGCCCGTCGGGTACCAGGTGCCCGATCAAACCGATCTCCTTGGCTTCGGCGGCGGTGATGTGGCGTCCGGTCAACAACAGGTCGCAGGCGACCGTGTAGGGAATCTGGCGCACCAGGCGCACGGCGGAGCCGCCCATCGGATAGAGGCTCCATTTGGCCTCCGAGATGCCGAACTTGGCGCTCTGTCCGGCGACCCGGATGTCGGTGCCCTGCAGGATCTCGGTACCGCCGGCGATCGCAGGTCCTTCGACGGCGGCGATGAGGGGTTTCGTGAGTCTGCGGCCTTTGAGCAACGCGTCGATTCGTGACGGGTCGTAGCTACCATCCTTGAACGACTCACCCGGTGGCTTCTTGGTTGCCGCTTTGAGGTCCATGCCGGCGCAGAAGTAGCCACCCGCCCCGGTCAGGATGCAGCACCGGATGTCGGGATCATTGTCGACGCGGTCCCAGGCCTCGACCATGATTTCCATCATTTCGGTGCTCAGCGCGTTGCGGGCGTGCGGTCGGTTCAACGTGACGATCAGGGTGTGACCGCGCTGTTCCACTAGTGCGTCGGGACCCGACTCTACGTTTGCTGGCGCCTCTACCACGGCTACCGCCTTTCGGACGACAATGGGCATGAGCTTGTCAAGAAATGTAACACGTTCTAGTTTGGGGTCCGTGGCCCTGAATAT